>DATLYP010000068.1:0-44962 GCA_035574655.1 Gaiellaceae bacterium | reverse complement strand
CGGCTCGACCCGCGGACGGGCGTCGTCACGGGGACGCCGGCTGCGCCCGGGCGGGTCGCGGCCGTCGTCGTCATGCGCGACCTCGCGGGCGCGGCGCGCGCCCGGCTCCTCGTGCGCGTGCGGCGCTGACTACCCGACCTGGGCGAACGCGACCGCCACGCTGAGCGCCCCCACCCCGGCGACGGCGAGCGTCGCGAGCGCGGGCGCCCGCCGGAGGCTCGTCAGCGCGAGCGCGGCCAGCGCGCCCCCGACGCCGCCCCCGATGTGGCCGCCCACCGAGACCCCGGGGATGAGGAAGGTGATCGCGAGGTTGAGGACGACGATCCCCATCGCCTGCCCGCCGAACACCCAGATGCGCCGCGCCTCGAGCAGGAGCGCCGCGCCCATGATCCCCCAGATCGCCCCCGAGGCGCCGACGGCGAGCGCGTCCGGGTTGACCACGAGCGCGCCCGCCGAGCCCGCGAGCCCGGAGACGAGGTAGAGGAGCGCATAGCGCGCGTGCCCCAGGTACTCCTCGAGCGCGGGGCCGATCAGCCAGAGGACGAGCATGTTCATGCCCAGGTGCACCGGCCCGTAGTGGAGGAAGGCGGCGGTGAGCAGCCGCCACCACTCGCCCTCGGCGACGAGCGGGCCGAAGAGGACGCCGTTCTCGTAGAGCGGGTTCCCCGTCCCGTTTAGCTCGCCCCCGAGCAGGAGCTCGAGCAGGTAGACGCCGACGTTGAGCGCGATCAGCGCCTGCGTCACGAAGGGCCCGCGCAGGGAGAGCGTGGCCGTCGCCCGCCGCGCCGCCCGCCGGGGCGCTGGCGCCCGCCCGCCCGCGCTCGCGTGCTCGGGGCAGCGGATGCCGACCGGGCCGAACGTCATGCAGTCCGGGCAGATGCCGCGCCCGCACTCGGCGCAGGAGACGTACGTCTCCCGCTCGGGATGCCGGTAGCAGCGGAGGGGCTCGGCCACCGCGGGCTAGCGTACAGCCGTGCGCGTCGACGTCGCGTTCACACCCGGCGAGGAGGGGGGCGCGCCGACGGGGATCGTCGTCGACGTGATCCGCGCCACCTCCACGATCTGCCAGGCGCTTGCCGCCGGGTACGAGCGGGTCTACTGCACGTCCGAGGTGGAGGAGGCGAGGCGGCTGCGCGAGGAGCTCGGCGGCGGCGTCCTGGGCGGGGAGCGCCGGAACGTGCTCATCCCCGGGTTCGACCTGGGCAACTCGCCCCGCGAGTACCTGCAGGCACGGGACGGGCCGCTGATCCTGACGACGACGAACGGCACCCGCGCCATCGTCTCCGCCGCCGCCCGCTGCGCGCGCGTGCTCGTCGGCTCGCTTCTCAACCTGAGCGCGGTGGTCGAGGCGGCGCGGAGGGACGGCGAGGACGTCCTCGTCCTGTGCGCGGGGGTGCAGGGGGCGCTCGCGCTCGACGACGCGTACGTGGCCGGGCGGATCGTGCAGGAGCTCGGCGGGGAGCGGACCGACGCGGCGGAGGCGGCCGCGCGCCTGGCCGCGACCTGGAGCGGGGCGGAGGAGGCCTTCCGCGCCTCCCGCAGCGGGCGGAACCTGCTGGAGAACGCGCCCGAGCTGGAGGCGGACCTCCCCTTCTGCGCCCGGGAGAGCGCTCTCCAGGTCGTGCCGCGCCTCGTCGCGATGCGAGACGGGGTCGCGGAGGTCGGGCGCTGATCGTCAACCGCGAGCCCGCCGCACGCGGGCCGTACACGGTCTTCGCGCAGGTGGCGGGCGCCTACGAGCGCGCCCGGCCGGAGTATCCCGAGGAGGCCGTGCGCTGGCTCGCCGGCGACGAGCCGCGCGACGTGCTCGACCTCGGCGCGGGCACCGGCAAGCTCACGCGCGCCCTCGTCGCGCTCGGCCACCGCGTGACCGCGGTCGAGCCGCTCGTGGACATGCTCGAGCTGATCCCGTCGACCGCGCCGGGGGCGTTCGCGCTCCTGGGAAGCGCGGAGGTGATCCCGGTGCCGGACGGGTACGCGGACGTCGTCACCTGCGCGCAGTCGTTCCACTGGTTCGACCACGCGCTCGCGCTGCCCGAGATCGCGCGCGTGCTGCGTCCGGGAGGCCGGCTCGCGCTCGTCTGGAACACGCGCGACGACCGCGAGCCCTGGGTGGCGCGCCTCTCGGAGATCATCGGGAGCGAGTCCGTGACGGCGGCGGACGTGGACGACGTGCTCGGCGCGAGCGGGCTCTTCGGCCCGGTCGAGCGGGCCGAGTTCCGCTTCCAGCAGCTCCTCGACCGGGAGACGTTGCTCGATCTCGTCCTCTCGCGCAGCTACTGCGCGAAGCTGCCGGAGGACGAGCGGCGGCCGATCCTCGAGGCGGTCTCCGCGCTCTTCGACGAGGTCGCGAGCGGAGGCGTCGTCCGCCTGCCGTACGTGACCGAGTGCTTCCGCACCACCGCGAAGGGAGGATGATTACCATGCTCGAGCGGCTCCCCGGCCGGCTGCTGCGCGCCGAAGGGCTCGCGGTTCTCGCCGGCGCGCTCGCGGCGTACGTCGAGGCCGGCTACGGCTGGCTCCCGCTCGTGCTGCTCGCGCTCGCGCCCGACCTCTCGCTGCTCGCGTACGCGGCCGGCGCGCGGGCCGGGACACTCGTCTACGACGCCGCCCACACGTACGTCGGCCCCGTCGCTCTCGGGGCGTCGGGCCTCGTCGCGGGCTCGGACCTTGCCGTCCAGATCGCCCTCGTCTGGCTCGCGCACATCGGGACCGACCGCCTGGTCGGCTACGGGCTCAAGTACCCGGCCAGCTTCCGGGAGACGCACCTGCAGCGCGTCTGACCCGGCCGAGGCGCGGCGCCTGCGGCGCCTGCGGCTCAGCGAGGGAACGAGGGATCGTCGCGCACGGGGTCGAGGAGCGGCTCCTCGCGCGCCCGCTCGCGGGCCCAGTCGCCGAAGTCGTCGTCGTCCACGGCGCGTGCGATCAGCGACAGCGCCTCGTCGCGGCGGCCGCGCTGCGCCGCGACGCAGGCCTTGGCGAGGAGCATCGTCACGTGCTCGCCGTAGGCGGCGACGCCCTCCTCCGCCACGCGCTCGAGCTCGTCGACGTCGCCCAGCTCGGCCGCGCGCGTCGCCCGGCTCCCGTACTCCCACGGCGCGATCCGGTACGGCTCCCCGACCGGGGCGCCGACCGCGAGGACGATCGTCCCGGGCTCCTCCGCGCGCGCCTCGCGCGCCTCCTCGGGGAGGACGAGGACGCACGTCCCTGCGGGCGCGTCGAGCGTCTCGCCCTCGACGGCGAACGCCGCCCGGCCGCTCAGCACGACGTACAGCTCCTCGTGCGCGCCCGCTCCGCCGCCCGGCCGCTCGTCGTGCCGGGGGACGACGGTCTCGCCCGCGTCGGCGCGGTAGGCGCTGACGCCGAACGCGCGGATACCGAGCACGGAGCGGAGGGGAAGCCAGGCCGGCCCGTCGGGGTGGCCGGGCGCGACGTCGTCGAGGTGGACGATTTTCATCTTTTGCGACGCTAGCGTCTTGACGTGCGAACATCCGTTCGCTAGAACATGTGTTCCCATGATCGCATGCCTCCTCATTCCGGGCTTCGAGCTCCGCGCGGCGCTGCGGGAGCGGCCGCGGCTCACGGTCGCGCCGGCGGCGCTCGCGCCGGAGCCGGGCGCGGAGCCCCTCCTCGGGCCGGTGACGGCGGCTGCGGAGCGGGCGGGGGTGAGGCCGGGGATGCGCCTGGGGGAGGCGCTTGCGACCTGTCCCTCGCTCGTCCTCGTCGAGCGCGACCCGGCGGCGGTGGAGCGGGAGTGGGAGGGGGTGCTGCGCCGGCTCGAGGACGCGGGGTTCGCCGTCGATCCGGTCGAGCTGGGCGCCGTCGTCTTCGAGACGGGCGGGGTGGAGCGGCTCTACCGCGGCGTCCGGCCCGCGCTCGAGCGCGCGCTCGCGGCCGTCGGCTCCGCCTGGGATCCCCGGATCGGCGCCGCCGCCCGCAGGTTCACTGCGCTCGCCGCCGCGAGCGTCGCGCGCCCCGGGCAGATCCTGATCGTCGCGGAGCGGGACGAGGAGGCGTTCCTGCAGCCGCTCCCGCTCTCGCTCCTGCCGCTGCCGCCCGAGCGCTACGCGGAGCTGGAAGGGCTCGGGCTGCGCCGGATCGGGGAGCTCGCGCGGCTGCCGGGCGACGCCGTCGCGGAACGTCTCGGGCCGGAGGGGAGGAGGGCATGGCGGCTCGCGCGTGGCGGCCGGAGGGCGCGCGTGCGAGGGCGCGCGCCGGCGATCGAGCTCGCCGAGGCGCTCGCGTTCCCGGACGCGGTCGCGAACGAGCTCACGCTGCGCCGGGCGCTCGGCTCCCTCCTCGAGCGCCTGCTCGCCCGCCCCGAACGAGCCGGGCGGCCGTTCCGCAAGCTGGCGGTGGCCGCCCGGCTCGTCGACGGGGGCTCGTGGCGCCGCGCGGTCACGCTCCGCGACGCGACCGCGGAGCTCGGACGGCTCCGCTCGGCGCTCGGCCCCAAGCTCGCGGAGCTGCCGGCGCCGATCGTGGAGCTCCGGGTGGAGGCGGTCGAGCTCGGGGAGCAGGGAGGGCGGCAGCTCGCGCTCGTCGAGCCGGGCGGGGAGGAAGCGGCCATCCGGCTGCGCGAGGGCCTTCGGCAGGTACGCGCGAGCATGGGGACAGGGTCGGTGTGCGCCGTGGTGGAGGTGGCGCCGTGGTCTCGCATCCCGGAAGCGCGCGCGCTCGTCGTGCCGCGGGACGACTGAACGCGCCGCGCCCGGCGCTGGTCGAGGCGGGGATCGACGGGACGCCGCGGGTCGTCAACCGCCAGCTCGTGAGCGTGGTGCGCGAGGAGTGGCGGGTGGTCGATCGCTGGTGGACGGAGGAGCCGGTCGACCGGCGCTACTTCGAGGTCGTGCTCGAGAGCGGCCAGAACCTCTGCGTCTACCGCGACCGCGAGCGGCGGTGCTGGTTCACCCAGTCCGCGTGACCCGCTCCGCCCAGGCGCGGACGGTACTCGGCGCGGACCCCCTCGCGGTCTCAGCTCGCGGCCTGCTCGTACGGGGCGAGGCGCACCGCGACGACCGCCACGGGGTCGAGACCGCCGTCCGGAGGCGGGTCGTGCTGGTCGAACGCAGGGTTCCGGCCGCGCAGGTAGTCCGCGAAGCCGAGCGAGGGAAGGTGCAGGTTGAGGCAGCGGGCCGGCTCCGCGCCGTCGTTGTCGAAGCCGTGGACGACGCCGGGAGGGATCAGGACGAACGTCCCGGCGGGTGCCGTCCACGAGCCGTCGCGCCGGCCGATTGCGAACGCGCCCTCGAGCACGAGGAACGCGTCCGCGTGCTCGCGGTGGACGTGGAGGGGCGCGCCCCGCTCCCCGCCGCCGTAGTGGAACTCCGAGACGGTGAGCTCGTCGCCCTCCACGAGGACCGTCGCGCGCCGGCCGGGGCGGTCGACGATGGCCTCCCCCTCGGAGCCGCCCGTCCGGCGGACGACGACCAGGCTCGGATCGCGCGTCGCGGACGCGGACGGCAGCTGGTCAAAGGCCGCGCGCGCCGCGTGGAGCTCCGCCTCCGTCCGCGCGGCGTGCAGCTTGCGTACGAAGGCGCCGAAGCCGGCGCCGGGGACGTGCAGGTCGAGGAACCGGGCGGGCGTGTCGCCGCTCGCCGCGAACGTGTGCGCGACCCCGGGCGGGACGTAGACGCAGCTCTCCGCCTCGACGCGGCGCTTCCCGTCCTCGAGGCGGAAGGCGAGCTCGCCCTCGAGGAGCACGACCGCCTCCCCGTGCCGCGCGTGGACGTGCGGCGGCGGCGCGAGCCCGCCCGGGGTCGCGCGCACGTCCGCGATCCCGATCGCCTCGAGGTCGGCGAGCATCGTCACGGCGAGGCCTCCCTCGTCTGTGACGCGCTCGCCGTCGCGGATCTCGACCACGGCGGGGGAGCCTAGCCGTGCCCGGCTACGTCGAGCTCCACTGCCACAGCGCGTTCTCGTTCCTGGACGGCGCCTCGCAGCCGGAGGAGCTCGCCGCCCGCGCCGCCGAGCTCGGCTACGAGGCGCTCGCGCTCACCGACCACGACGGCCTCTACGGCTCGCTCGAGTTCGCGCACGCGGCCAGGTTCTTCGGGGTGCGGCCGATCACGGGCGCGGAGGTGACGCTCGAGGGCGGCGCGCACGTCACGCTGCTCGTGGAGAGCCGCCGCGGGTACGCGAACCTCTGCCGTCTGCTCACCGCCGCCCACGCGGGCACCCGGCGGCCCGGGAGGGAGGGCGACGAGCCGCTCCCGCCGAGCGTCCCGCTCGAGACCGTCGCCGAGCTGGCGGAGGGGCTCGTCTGCCTCTCCGGCTGCGCGCGCCGGGGGCTCGCCGTCCGCGACCCGAACGCGGCCGCCCGGCTCGCCGCCGCCTTCGGCCGCGACCGCTTCCTCGTCGAGCTGCAGCGCCCCTTCGAGCGCGGCGACGCGGCGCGCAACCGCCGCCTGCGGGACCTCGCGGAGCACCTGGGCGTGGAGACGGTGGCGACGGGCGACGTGCACGCCCACCACCCGCGGCGGACGCTCCTGCAGGACGTCCTCGTCGCCATCCGCTGCCGAGCGCCGCTCGAGGCCTGCGAGCCGGAACGGCGGGGCAACCGGGAGAGCTACCTGCGCCCGCCCGGGGAGATGCGCGAGCTCTTCGCCTTCGACCGCGCCGCCGTCGAGCGGACGGCGCGGCTCGCGGAGCGGCTCGAGTTCGACCTGACGCAGGAGCTCGGCTACCGCTACCCCGACTTCTCGGACGGCTCGGAGCCGGCCGCCCGCAGGCTGGCCGCCGTCTGCCGAGCCGCCTTCGCGGAGCGCTACCGGGAGGCGGGCGCGCGGCTCCGCCGGGACGCGGAGCGCCGGCTCGAGGAGGAGCTCCGCCTGATCGACGAGCTCGGCCTGGCCGGCTTCTTCCTCCTCCACCACGACGTGCTCGAGCTGGCGCGCGAGTGCGCGCTCGAGGTACGCGGCCCCGGCTCGCCCCGCCGCTTCCTCCCGCCCGGGCGGGGGAGGGGAAGCTCGGTCGGCTCCATCGTCTGCTACCTGACCGGGCTCTCGCACGTCGACCCGGTCGCGAACGAGCTCTCGCTCGGCCGCTTCCTGAACCGCGAGCTCGCCTCGGTGCCAGACATCGACCTCGACTTCCCGCGCGACATCCGCGAGAAGCTGATCGTCGCCGTCACCGAGCGCTACGGGCGGGAGCACGCGGCGCTCGTCGCGAGCTTCGCCACCTACCGCTCGCGGGGCGCGATCCGCGACGTGGGGAAGGCGCTCGGGCTGCCGCCCGCGGAGCTGGAGCGGCTCGCCCGGCTCTCCGACGGCTGGGACGCCCGCCGGGTCGCGGAGGAGCTCGCGCGGCTGCCGGACGCGGCGCGCAAGCTCGGCTCCCGCCGCTGGCGGGCGTTTGCCTGGCTGACCGGCGAGATCGCCGGCCTCCCCCGCCACGTCTCCCAGCACCCGGGCGGGATGATCGTCTCCTCGCGACCGCTCGTCGAGCTCGTCCCCGTGCAGCCGGCGGCGATGGCGGGACGGCAGCTCTGCCAGTGGGACAAGGACTCGTGCGCGGACGCGGGCTTCCTCAAGATCGACCTGCTCGGGCTTGGGATGCTCTCCGCGGTCGAGGACTGCGTGGAGCAGATCGCGCGCGTGCACGGCGAGGTGGTCGACCTCTCCCGCATCCCCCTCGACGACCCGGAGGTGTTCGCGGACATCCAGCGCGCGGACACGGTGGGCGCGTTCCAGATCGAGAGCCGGGCGCAGATGCAGAGCCTCCTGCGCACGAAGCCCGAGAGCCTGGACGACCTCACCGTCCAGGTCGCCCTCGTGCGTCCGGGGCCGATCCAGGGGAAGGCGGTACACCCGTACATCGAGGCGCGTGAGCGGCTGCGCGCGGACCCGGGCTACGTGTGGCCGGTCGACCATGAGCTCCTGCGGGAGCCGCTGCGCTCCACGTACGGCGTGGTCGTCTTCCAGGACCAAGTGCTCGAGGTGGCGATGGCGCTCGCTGGCTTCACCGTCGGCGAGGCGGAGGGGCTGCGGCGGGCGATGAGCCGCAAGCGCAGCCACGAGGCGCTCGAGGCGTACCGGGGGCGGTTCGTGGCGGGCGCGGCGCGGCAGGGCGTGGACGCTGCGACCGCGCACGCGGTCTTCGACAAGCTCGTCGGCTTCTCCGGCTTCGGCTTCCCGAAGGCGCACGCGGCCGCGTTCGGCCTCCTCGCCTACCAGTCGATGTGGCTGCGCCGCCACTACCCGGCCGAGTTCCTGTGCGCGCTGCTCAACGCCCAGCCGATGGGCTTCTACCCGCCGGCGACGCTCGTTCGCGACGCGCAGCGGCGCGGGGTGGAGGTGCGCCCGGTGGACGTGAACCGGAGCGCGGCCGCCTGCACCCTGGAGCCGCAACAGCGGGGTCAGGTCCCGTTCGTTGCGCCGACGGCGCAACGAACGGGACCTGACCCCTCCCCGACGCAACAAACGGGACCTGACCCCCGTGTTGCGGGACCTGACCCCTCCCCGACGCAACAAACGGGACCTGACCCCCGTGTTGCGGTGCGGATCGGGCTCCGCTACGTCTCCTCGGTGGGGGCGGAGGAGGCGGAGGCGCTCGTCGCCGAGAGGGAGGCGAACGGCCCCTTCCGCGACGTCGGCGACCTCGCCCGGCGAGCGCCGCTCTCGCGCGAGGGGCTGGAGGCGCTCGTCCGCAGCGGCGCCTGCGACTCGTTCGGCCGCCCGCGGCGCGAGCTCCTCTGGGAGCTCGGGCTCGCGCTCCGCCCGCGCCCCGTCCCCGGGACGGCGGGCGCGGCGCGGCAGCTTCCGCTCGCGCTCGCCCCGACCGCGGAGACGCCCGCCCTCCCCGACCTCACCCGCTGGGAGCGGCTGCTCGCCGACTACCGGCACACGGGCCTCTCCGTGGACACGCACCCGCTCGCGCTCCTCCGCCCGCACCTCCCCGCCGGGACGCTCTCGAGCGCGGAGCTGCGCGGGCAGCCGCACGGCCGCCGGGTGGCGGTCGCCGGGATGACCGTCGCCCGCCAGCGCCCCTCCACCGCCAACGGGATCGTCTTCCTGCTCCTCGAGGACGAGCACGGGCAGGTGAACCTGATCGTCCCCCCGCCCGTCTACGACCGCTTCCGCCCGACCGTGCGCGCCGAGCCGCTCGTCCTCGCCCGCGGCCGCTACGAGCGGGTGGGGGAGAACCGGAACGTGCTCGTCGCCGAGCTCGAGCCCCTCGGCCCGCTCGCCCGCCGCCTCGCGGAGAGCGACGCCGTCTGGCAGGCGCTCCCGCGCCCGCACTCGTTCGGGCGCCGCTGACCTTGACGGCTCTCCCGTCGGCCGCAACGCTCCCTGGGTGACGGAGGTCCGCTTCGCCCGCAGCGGCGACGTGTACGTCGCCTACCGCGTGGTCGGCGACGGGCCGGTCGATCTCGTCTACGTGCAGGGCTCGCTCACCCACCTGGAGGTCGAGTGGGAGCTCCCGCAGTTCCGGCGCTACTGCGAGCGGCTCGGCGAGTTCGCGCGCCTGATCCTCTTCGACAAGCGCGGGATGGGCATGTCCGACAGGGTCCCCGGCGCCACGACGCTCGAGGAACGGATGGACGACATCCGCGCGGTCATGGACGCCGTCGGGAGCGGCAGGGCCGCGATCATGGGCGAGTCCGAGGGTGGGCCGCTCGCGCTGCTCTTCGCGGCGGCGCACCCCGAGCGAACGGTCGCGCTCGTCCTCCAGGGCGCCGAAGTCCGCGAGCGCACGGACGAGACCTGGCCGTGGGGCGAGGCCACCGACGAGGAGTTCGAGCGGGCGATCGCGACCATCCCCGAGCGTTTCGGGCTCGGGCTCGGCATGGACGTCATCGCGCCCAGCGTCGCAGGGCAGGAGTGGGCGCGCGCATGGCGGGCGCGAGTCGTCACCCACGCCGCGACGCCCGGGTCGGCCGAGGCGTTCATGCGGATGGCCTTCGACATCGACGTCCGCCACGTGGCGCCCGTCGTCACCGTGCCGGCGCTGATCGTCCATGCGGTCGGCGACCGGGTCTGTCACGTGGAGAACGCCCGCTTCCTCGCGCGCACGATCCCGAACGCGAAGTACGTCGAGCTCCCGGGCGAGGACCACGCGCCGTGGTTCGATCCCGAGCCGACGCTCGCCGAGATCCGCGAGTTCCTCACCGGACGGCGGGAGGCGGGCTCACGGGACCGTGTGCTCGCGACCGTGCTCTTCACCGACATCGTCGGCTCCACCGAGCAGGCGGCTGCCCTCGGAGACCGGAGATGGCGCGACCTGCTGGAGCAGCACCACGCGGCCGTGCGCAGGGAGCTCGAGCGGTACAGCGGCAGCGAGCTCGACACCGCAGGCGACGGCTTCTTCGCGACCTTCGACGGCCCGGCGCGGGCGATCCGCTGCGCCTGCGCCATCGTGCGCGCGGTGCGGCCGCTCGGCCTCGAGGTCCGCGCCGGCCTGCACACCGGCGAGGTGGAGGTCCTCGACGGCAAGGTCGCGGGCATCGCCGTGAACATCGGGGCGCGCGTCGCCGCGCAGGCCGCCGCC
This sequence comes from Gaiellaceae bacterium, assembly GCA_035574655.1. Lineage (GTDB taxonomy): Bacteria > Actinomycetota > Thermoleophilia > Gaiellales > Gaiellaceae > GMQP-bins7. The sequence continues at coordinate 34,474 of DATLYP010000068.1, read as the reverse complement.
GGCGAGGTGCTCGTCTCCGGGACCGTGAAAGACCTCGTCGCCGGCTCCGGCCTCGAGTTCGAGGACCGCGGCGCCGCCGCCCTCAGGGGGATCCCGGGCGAGTGGCGCCTCTACGCGGTCGCAGCGCCCGCTCGAGCGTGAACGCGGTCTCGACCAGGGCCAGGTGCGTGAACGCCTGCGGGAAGTTGCCGACCAAGCGCTTCCGCTCGGGGTCGTACTCCTCGGCGAGAAGCCCCAGGTCGTTGCGCAGGCCGAGCAGCCGCTCGTACAGCTCCACCGCCTCCTCGCGGCGCCCCTGCTGGGCGAGCACCGCGACGAGCCAGAACGAGCAGGGGAGGAAGACGCCCTCGCCCGGCGGCAGCCCGTCCACCTCGACGTTTGCCTCGTCGGCCCGGTAGCGCTCCACGAAGCCCTCCCGCGTCAGCTCCCGGCGGATCGCCTCCGTCGTGGCGAGCACGCGCGGGTCGCGCGCGGGCAGGAAGCCGACGAGCGGGAGCAGGAGCAGGTTCGCGTCCAGGCGGTCGGAGCCGTAGAACTGCACGAACGTGCCCCGCTTCCGGCTGAAGCCGTGCTCGAGCACGTCGCAGCGGATCTCCTCGCGCAGCGCCCGCCAGCGCTCGAGCGGCCCTTCCCGCCCGAAGCGCTCGACCGACTTCACCGCACGGTCGAAGGCGACCCAGGCCATGACCTTCGAGTGGGTGAAGTGCCGCCGCGGCCCCCGCACCTCCCAGATGCCCTCGTCCGGCTCGCGCCAGCCCGTCTCCAGCCACTCGAGCAGCTTGCGGTTCAGGCGCCAGGCGTCCTCGAGCGGCTCCAGCCCCCGCCGCCGCGCCTGGTAGAGGATGTCCCCCACCTCCCCGTACACGTCGAGCTGCCGCTGGCGCCAAGCGGCGTTGCCGATCCGCACCGGGCGGGAGCCCTCGTACCCGGCGAGCCAGGGCAGCTCCAGCTCGGTGAGCCTCCGCTCGCCGGCCAGCCCGTACATGATCTGCAGGTCCTCCGGCGAGCCCGCGACCGCGCGCAGCAGCCAGCTCCGGAACGAGCGCGCCTCCTCGAGGTAGCCGGCCCGGACGAGCGCGAGCAGGGTGAGGGTCGCGTCGCGCAGCCAGCAGAAGCGGTAGTCCCAGTTGCGGACGCCCCCGATCGCCTCCGGGAGCGAGGTGGTGGGCGCGGCCACGATCCCGCCCGTCGGGGCGTAGGTGAGCGCCTTGAGCGTGAGCAGCGAGCGCACGACCGCCTCCCGCCAGCGGCCCTCGTAGGCGCACCGGCCCGCCCACGCCTCCCAGAAGGCGAGGGTGTCGGCGAGCGCCCGCTCCGCGTCCACCGGCTCGGGCAGGGGCTCGTTCGACGGAAACCAGGTGAGGACGAAGGGCACGCGCTCCCCCGCCCGGACCGCGAACGCGGCGTGCGTGCGCAGGTCGCGGCCGACGAGCTCGACGGGGGTGCGCAGGGCGACCGCGTCCGGGCCGGCGATCGCGACCAGCGTCCCCTCCAGGTTGCGCACCCAGGGCACGATCCACCCGTAGTCGAAGCGGAGGACGAGCTCCATGCGCATCTCCACGCGGCCGCGGATCCCCTCCACGACCCGCACGAGATCGGGCAGCTCCGCCCGCGGGGGCATGAAGTCGATCACCCGCGCGACGCCGCCCTCCGTCTCGAAGTCGGTCTCGAGGACGAGCGTCTCCCCCCGGTAGCGCCGCGCCCGCGTGCGGAAGGCGCCGCGCGGCTGGATCGTCCAGTGCCCGTTCTCCTCCGTGCCGAGGAGCGAGGCGAACATCGCGCCCGAGTCGAAGCGGGGGAGGCAGAGCCAGTCCACGCACCCCTCCCGGCTGACGAGCGCGGCCGACTGGAGGTCGCCGAGCAGCCCGTAGTCCTCGATCCGGGCGCTCACCCGCGCACCTCCCGGCCCCGCCGCGGGCGGGCGCGGCGTCTCACGGCGCCCCGCCCTCGTCCGAAAGCAGCCCCGCGAAGCGGCGGAAGCGTCTCAGGGCCGCCCGGTTGAACTCCCTCCGGTACTCCTCCGCGGCGCGCTCGCCGAGCGTCGCCGCGTAGGCCTCGCGGACGTCGTACAGGCGCTCCGCGACGGCGTCCACGACGAGCTGGTAGTCGCCGTAGCGCTCCTCGGTCTCCTCCGGCGGCGCGGCCGTCCAGGCCGCGTCCGCCTCGGCCGCCTCCTCGAGCAGCGCCGCCTCGTCGACGGCGAAGAGGTCGAGCTGTCGCTCGACCACCTCCCGGAAGCGGCGCCGGCGGAAGATCACGAGAGCTCGCGGTAGAGCTCGACGTGCGCCGCCGCGCACGCGTCCCAGGTCAGCTCCGCCCGCGCCGCCTCGGCGCCGCGGCGGGCGGCGGCGAGGGCCTCCTCGTCGCCGAGCAGCCGCTCGAGCGCGCGGGCCATCCCCTCCACGTCCCCGGGGGCGACCACGGCCCCGGCCCCGAAGCGATCCACCACCTCGCCCAGGCCGCCGATGTCGTACACGATCGCCGGCAGGCCGGCGCCGAGCGCCTGCATGAGCGCCCCGGAGACGTCGATCTCCGCCCGGTAGGGGAAGAGGGCCACCGTCGCCTCGGAGAGCGCGCGGCGGAGCTCCGCCTCCGGCAGGAAGCCGAGCCGCCACTCGGCCCTGTCGCCCGCCGTCGCCTGCAGGCCCTCGAGCGGGATGCGCGGGTCGCCCGCGACGAGCAGGCGCGCCCCCTCGACCCTGAGCACCGCCTCCACCGCGTCCTCCGTCCCCTTGTAGGGGCGGATGAGCCCGAAGACGAGCGCGGTGCGGCCGTCGTCCCGGCGCCGGACCTCGGAGGGGAACGCGGGGTGGGGGATGACGCGCACCCGTTCCTGCGGCACCCCGAAGCGGACGAGCCGCTCCCGCCCGTGGCGGGAGTGGACGACGACGCGCTGGAAGCGCTCGAAGAGGCGGCGCCAGAGGCGCGTCCGGGACGCCGTGCGGCGGGGGATGATGTCGTGCGCGGTGAAGACGAGGGGGGCCCGGGGCCGGAGGAGCCAGCGGTCGGCCTCGGGCGCTGTGAGCCACTGGACGTGCAGCACGTCCGGCTTCAGCGCCGAGAGCCGCGCCATGCCGAGCGGATGCTCGAGCGCCTTCACGCCCAGGCGCAGCCGGGAGGAGCGCAGCCGCGAGGAGAGCGGGTAGAACCACTCGCGCACCGGGTAGCCGTCCGCCGGCGGCACGTCCCCGAAGCGGAAGCGGCAGGTGACGAGCTCGACCTCGAGCCCGGCTCGGACGAGCGCCGCGGCCAAGTGGCGGTCGTAGGGCGGCGTGTAGGCCGGCGGGTCGGCGAGGACGACGCGCATGCGCCCGAACGTTAGACCCCGGCAGAATCCGCCCGTGACCTTCGAGGAGGCGCGCGCGCAGTTCCCCGTGCTCGAGCGCTGCGCGTACCTGCAGGCGGGGAGCGTGGGCCCGCTCGCGCGGGCGACCGTGGAGGCGATGCGGGCGGAGGAGGAGCGCGGCCTGTTCGAGGGGCGCGGCGGCAAGGCGTCCTTCGAGCGCGTGCTCGCCCTGCGCGCGGAGCTGCGGAGCCGGGTCGCCGGCCTCGTCGGCGCCGCCCCCGAGCAGGTCGCGCTCACCGCCTCCACCACCGACGGCTGCAACATCGTCCTCGCCGGGCTCGACCTCCGCCCCGGGGACGAGGTGGTGACGACGACCGACGAGCACTTCGGCCTCCTCGGGCCCCTGCACGCCTCCGGGGCGAGGGCGGTCGTCGTCCCCCCCGACCCGGACCGGATCCTGGCCGCGGTCACGCCGCGGACGCGGCTGCTCGCCCTCTCCCAGGTGCTGTGGACGACCGGGCAGGTGCTGCCCGTTCGCGAGCTGCGCGAGCGCGCCCGCGTGCCGATCCTCGTCGACGGCGCCCAGTCCGTGGGGGCGATCCCGGTGCAGGCGGCCGGGCTCGACTTCCTGACCATCTCCGGGCAGAAGTGGCTGTGCGGGCCGGAGGGAACGGGCGCGCTCGTCGTCGCCGAGCCCGAGCGGCTGCGCGTCGCGCGCCCGAGCTACCTGGGGCAGCGCCGCCACGAGCAGGACGGCTCCTTCGAGCCCTGGCCGGACGCCCGCCGCTTCGACCCGAACTGGCACCCCGCCCCTCTCCTCGCGGGGCTTCGCGCCGCCCTCGACCTCGCGCCCCCTTGGCGCTTCGAGCGGGCGGCCGCGACGGCCGAGCGCTGCCGCGCGCTGCTTCGCGCGGCCGGGTGCGACGTCGTCGAGCCGGAGGAGCGGGGGACGCTCGTCTCCTGGCGCGTCCCGCCGGAGGAGTCGGGCGAGGTGGTGGAGCGCCTGCTAGAGGCGGGAGTCGTCGTGCGCGACCTCCCCGGCCGCGGCCTCGTCCGCGCCTCCGTCGGCTGGTGGACGAGCGAGGGCGACCTGGAGCGGCTCGCGGCCGCGGCCGCCGCGTGACCCGCGAGGGCGGCTGCCTGTGCGGCGCCGTGCGCTACCGGGTGCACGGGCGGCTGCGGGACGTGCTCGTCTGCCACTGCGAGGACTGCCGCGCCTGGTGCGGGCGCGCGTGGGCGGCGACGGCGGCCCGGGACGCAGACCTCGAGCTCGCGCTCGCCGGCGACGCGCTCGTCTGGTACGAGAACCCGCGCTCGAGCCGGGGGGCGAGCCGCGGCTTCTGCTCCCGTTGCGGCGCGAGCCTCTTCTACCGCGTGCCGGGGTCGGGGCGGACGAGCATCGCCGCGGGGACGCTCGCCGACCCGTCGGGCCTGCGCGTCGCGGCCCACATCTGGGTGGAGCAGGGGGCGCCCTGGGAGCCTCCGCCGCCCGAGCTGCCGGCGTACCCGCGCGGCTACCCGGAGGACGCGCCGCCGCTCGCCTGGCGCTGAGGCGGACCGGGGGGCGGCGGCGCCTCCGCCGGCTCCGCGGTGCGCAGGCCGAGCTCGCACGCGATCGGGCGCAGGGCGGCGATCATGTTCGCGATGTGCTCGTCCAGCTCGAGGCCCAGGAGCTCCGCCCCGCGGTAGACCTCGTCCCGGTGCACGCCGGCGGCGAACGAGGGCTGCGTGAGCTTCCCCAGGCCTCGTGCGAGCCTCGGTGAAGTGGTGGAACGACGAGCGCGACCTCGAGCGGCTCGTCGGGCGCTCGCCTGAGACGAGCGGTGCTCGCCCCGCTACCGCTCGGCGACCGCCTCCGAGACTCGCTCGTAAGGAAGCTCCGCGCGGCGCGCCGCCTCCTCGACCGCCTCGACCGTCTCCGCCTCGAAGAGGAGGAAGCACGTCTCGTCCTCGGGGACGAAGATCGAGCGGACGAGCCGTACGGGAACCCCCTCGTCGGTCAACTCGGCCACCGTGCTCCGAGCGCGTCGCGCAAGGCGGGCGGCGTGAGTCGACCCCTCGCGGGCGACGTACATCTCCAGGAGGAACTCCGGCACGTCCGCCTCCTTGGCCGGCGAGCGTCGCTCCGGCTTTAGCCGTGCGAGCTCGCGAGCCTCGCTCCCCGCCGAGGGCGGGTCGGGGGTGATGACGATCTGGAGCGTCTTCTCGGTCGTGTGCGTCGTGCCCGCGTAGCTGACAACGACGTGGATCGTGGCAGGCCCGGTTCCGCTCTTCCCGAGCCTCCAGGCGTAGACGAACTGGTCCTTGTCGGCGTCGTACCTCATGCATTGCGGTCCTTTCGTCTGCGCGCCCGTCGCGGAGAACTTCACGCGGCACGGCCCCGCCACGAGAGCCACGGCTTCCGCGTCCGAGATCCGAACGCCCGCCCCATCTCCGAGCGCCGCCTTCACCGGGACGGTCTGGCCGACCCTCCACTTCGAGAGCGGCACGGGCTCGAAGAAGCCGAGGATGCGATACTCCACGACGTACGTCAGATCGACGCTCGCGCTGTTGCCCGCGTTGTCCGTCGCCGTGCACGTCACCGTCTTCACGCCCGGGCTCGCGGTGTCGACGGCTCCGCAGCTCGCCGAGGCGACTCCGGAGGTCGCGTCGGTCGCGTTCGGCGACGCTGCGACACCCGACTGACCGATCACGACCACGCTCGAGCTCAAGGTCGGACTCAGGCTCGGCGCGGTGCGGTCGATCTTGAAGGACGCGCTCGTGGGCGGCCACTCCGTGTTGCCGGCCGTGTCCTTGCTCGCCGCGTAGACGACATGCTGGCCGTCCGAGCCCACGGAGGCCAGCGTGCACGCCGGGAGCGCGTCGAAGCTGGCCGGCGCGGCCGCCGACGCGTCGAAGCGAGCGCAGCGCGTCTCGGCGACCGTCCCGTCGTCGGTTGCGCTGACCGTTACGCCGACTGCCGACGTGTACCAGCCGTTCGAGCCGTTCGGCGAGGCTGGGTCGAGCGTGATCGTCGTCACCGGCGCCTCGTCCACGACCTCGTACGCGCCGATGTCGTCGCCGGCGCCCTGCGGGCGGGAGACGCCCCGCTGGTCGTCGGGCTCGGCCGTCGCCGAGTCGGCCGCGTCCGCCGCCGGGCTCCCGAGCGGGATGCGCATCGTCGGGGTGCGCCCGGGCGCGTTGAGGCCGAGCGGGCCGAGGTTCGGGTCGCTGCTCGTCTTGACGCCCGGGCAGGGGGTGTCGTTTCGGATGTTCGGCAGGTTGTGGGTGATCAGGTTGCCGACCCCCGACGCGGCCGGCCCGTTGCGGAGGTAGCACTCGTGCGGCCCGTTCCCGGCCAGGATCGAGTTCCGGAGGGTGAGCGAGGTCGCCTCTCCGGTCGTCGGCTTGTAGACGACGATCCCGCCGCCGCCGAGCCCGCCGGTGCCGATGGTGAACTCACCCGTCTGGTTGTTGCTGAACGTGGAGTTGTTGACGAAGAGCGAGCCGGCGACGAGGAAGAGGGCGCCGCCCGCGGCGCGGCCGTCGCTCGCTCCTTCGCCGCCGGACTCGCCCCGGTGCGCGTAGTTGCCGAAGAACGTGCTGTTCCGGATCTCGATGGTCGACTGGTCTCCGAAGATCGCGCCGCCGAGCCCGGCGCCGCCGCCTCCGGCCTTGTCGCTCGCGTTCCCGCCGAACGTCCCGCCCTCGCCGGGCTCGCCGGTGACGAAGCCGCCGGCCGCGGCCCCGCCGCCGCCGCCGAAGCCCCCGTCGCCCACGGCCGGCCCGAACCCGGAGACGTTCGTGCCGCTCGTGTTGGCGCCTCCGCCACCCCCGCCGAAGCCTCCGAGGCCTCCGTCGCCCGACTCGAACCGGTACGCGCCGCCGCCGCTGCCGCCCCCGTAGTTGCCCGTGCCGCCGTCCCCGCCGAGGGGTGACGGTAGAAGGATGGCCTCTTCGCCGCCGCCGCCCCCGCCGCCAGCGCACTCCCCTGAGTCGCCGTCTTCGCCGCCGAGCGTGCTCTTCCCGCCGTCGCCTCCGCAGCGGTACCCGCCGTCGGACCGCTCTCCGTGCTTCAGGGTGCCGCCTCCTCCGCCGCCAGCCGCTCCACCGAGGCAGACATTCAGGCAGCCCGGCTCGGCACCCGCTGCGCTGTTCCCGCGCGCGCCGCCCCCGCCGCCGCCGCCCTCCTTACCGGTCCCGCCGTTCCCGCCGAGGCCGCCGCCGCCCCCGCCGCCGCTGCCGCCAAATACCCCCGGGCTTCCGTCCCCGCCGCGGGCGCCGTTGCGCTCGAACGTGCTCCACCCGACCCGGAGCGTGCCTCCCTGGACGTAGACCGCGCCGCCGGCGCCCATGCCGCCTCCGCCACCGTCCGCGCCGTTGCCGCCGCGCACCTCGAACCCCTTGACGTGGATCTCGTGGAGGATCAGCTCGCCACGGGCGCCGACCGCGAACGCGCGGAAGCGCTCTGCCCCGAAAACGCGCTCGAGGCGCGCGCCTTGCGCCTCGAGCACGATCTTCGACCGCACCATGGGCGTCGCCGTGGCGCCGACGTAGTTGTCCGCGTCGGCGACGGGAGTACTCACAAAGAAGGTCGCCTTCTCCGGCAGGAATATCGTCTCCGGTCCGTTGCCGGCGGCGCAGGCGGTTTGGATGAACGCGTTCGGATCGGTGGGGTGTGCGGGGTCGGGCGCCTTGCTCGCGTCGAGGTTCGCCGCGTAGATCGCCTCCTGGAGCGAGCACTTGTCATCTGTATTGACCCCTTGCTGCGTGGTGGTGACCGTGATCGCCGTGCCCGCCGCCTGGGCGGTGGAGAGCGAGGCAGAGAGCGCCAGCAGGGAGACGACCACGACGAGCGCTCCGGCGACGCTCGCCGGCTTCGGCAGACGGGCTCCCCGTGTAGCGACAGGCAGCCGTCGTGCGTCCACAGACAGGTGCCGAGTGCGCGAGCGTCCCTTCATCGCGTCTCTCTCCTCGGTTCGCGCTCCACGCCCGGGTCGCGTATGGCACCCCCACGACCGGTTCGAGCGTGGCCCCGACCCTAGTGCGGTAGACGGGTGCGAGATATCCCGGAAACCCGGGATCTTTCGAGCGCTACTCGACCGGCGGGAGGTGCGGGGCGAGCTGCGCGCGCGAGTGGATCCCGAGCTTGCCGTACGCGTGCGAGAGGTGCCGCTCGACCGTGTCCACGGTGACGAAGAGCGCCTGCGCGATCTCCTTGTTCGACAGGCCCTCGGCCGCGAGCTCCGCCACCCGCCGCTCGCTCGGCGTCAACGCGTCGCCGCTCGCGCGGCGGCCGCTGACCCGGGCGAGCTCGTGTCGTGCGCGCTCGGCCCAGAGCCGCGCGCCCATGCGCTCGAACTCGGCGGCAGCCTCCTCGAGCAGCGCTCGGGCGCGCCCCCAGCGGCGTGCGCGCCGCTCGACGATCCCGGCCACGACGAGCGTTCGTGCGCGCTCGAACGGCATCAGGAGCCGCTGGTGCTCGGCGAGCGCGAGCTCGAGGACGCCGGCCGCGGCGACGAGGTCGCCCCGAGCCGCGAGGAGCAGCGCGCGGCAGCGGCCCGACGTGGCTCGGGCCCAGGCGTCGTCGAGACGCTCCCCGCAGGCCTCGAGGGCGGCGATGAGCGGCTCGGCTCGGTGGAGGTCGCCGATGGCCACGAGCGCCTCGAGGGCCGAGGGCAGGAAGAACACCGGGCCGGGCGTGGTGATACCGAGGCGCTCGAACACGACGGTGGGCCCCTCGCACGACGCCCACGCGGCCTCGTCGTTGCCGAGCGAGAGCTCGAGGAGGCCGAGCGCGGCTGCGACCCAGAGGCCCGGCACGGCCCAGCCCGCGCGCTCGATGGCGGCGGCCGCCTCGACACAGCCGCGCCGCGTCGCCTCCACGTCGCCCAGGTGCGCGTCGACCCAGGCGCGCTGGGCCCGCACGTGCGCGTACTGAGACGCGCTGCCGGTCAGCTGGGCGACGGCGACACCCTCGTCGGCGATCGAGGCGGCCACGGCGAAGTGCGCGTCGTCGATCGCGACCAGGACGGGCGTGGACGTCGCGTGCTCGCGCAGGAGGCCGCGAAGAGCGGTGCCGAGGGTGCGTGTGTCGGGTGGCCGCCCCTCCGGCTCGGCCCGGAGCAGCGCGACCTCGAGGGCGCGACCCTGCGGCCGGGGCAGGTGCTCGATCTCGTCGAGCGTCACCGGATCGAGCAGGTCGGCGAGCGCGGCGAGCGAGAGCTTCGCCTCCTGCTCGCTCGGGCGGGCGGTGAGGACGCGCCATCCGTTGCTGCGCGCAGCCTCGACGCCGGCCTCCCAGAGCGCCGCTCAGGACGAGCGCGCGCTCCGGGCGCTCGCCCGCCACGAACGCACACAGGGTCGCGAGCTCGGACTCCCGCCCGACGATCTCGGGCCGCGTTCCCATCGTCCCCAACCGCAGCGCCTCCCTTGTGTCACATAACACAGGGCCGCCGAGGCGGCAAGGGCCGGGCTCAGCCGGGGGCGTCGGCGGCCGTGCGCAGGCCGAGCTGGGGCGCGATCGGGCGCAGGGCGGCGATCACGTTCGCGATGTGCTCGTCCAGCTCGAGGCCCAGGAGCTCCGCCCCGCGGTAGACCTCGTCCCGGTGCACGCCCGCCGCGAACGAGGGCTGCTTGAGCTTCTTGCGGACGGACTTCGGCTCGAGCCCGTCCAGCCCGGTCGGGCGGACGAGGCCGCACGCGTGCACGAAGCCCGACAGCTCGTCGCACGCGAAGAGCACCTTCTTCAGCGGCGTGTCCCGCGGCAGCCCGAGGTGCTCCGCGTGCGAGAGGACGGCCTCGACGACCTCCTCCGGGTAGCCCTCCTCGCGCAGGATGGGGGCGCCGTCTTGAGGGTGCTCGTCCAACGTGGGATGGATCTCGTAGTCGAAGTCGTGCAGGAGCGCGACGACGCGCCAGAGCTCCTCGTCCTCCCCGTAGAGGCGGGCGTAGTAGGCGACGGCGGCCTCCACCGCGAGCGCGTGGCGGAGGAGCGACTCGCTCGTCGTGTAGCGGGTGAGCGTCTCCCATGCCCGCTCCCGGGTCGGCCGCACGGGGCAGTACGATAGCCGCCGCCGTTGGCCGCCCCTCGCCTCCAGCAGACGGTCGCCCCCTACGGGACCTGGTCGTCGCCGATCAGCGCCGAGCTCGTCGCCCGGGCGGGGACGCGCCTGGCCATGCCCCGCCTCGAGGACGGGGTCCTCTGGTGGCTCGAGGGCCGGCCCGCCGAGGCCGGGCGGGTCGTCCTCATGCGGGCGGCGCCCGGCGGGGAGCCGGAGGACGTGACCCCCGCCTGGCTGAACGTGCGCTCGCTCGTGCACGAGTACGGGGGCGGCGCGTACTGCCTGCACGGGGGGGTTGCCTACTGCTCGAGCTTCGACGACCAGCGCCTGTACCGGGTGGCGCCCGGGGAGGAGCCCGTCCCGATCACGCCCGCGGTCGAGGGGCGGCGTCACCGCTACGCGGACGGGCGGATCACCCCGGACGGGCGCCTCTGGATCGGCGTCCGCGAGCGGCACCCGGCCTCGGGCAGGCCGGCCGAGGTCGTCAACGAGCTCGTCGCCGTGCCCACGGACGGCTCCGCGGAGCCGCGGACCATCGCCGGCGGGCGCGACTTCTACTCGAACCCGCGCATCTCGCCCGACGGACGCCGGCTCTGCTTCCTCGCCTGGAACCTCCCCTGGATGCCCTGGGACGGGTGCGAGCTCTTCGTCGCCGACCTCGCCCCGGACGGGACGCTCGGCCCGCCCGAGCACGTGGCCGGAAAGGACGGGCAGGAGTCGATCTGGCAGCCGGAGTGGAGCCCGGAAGGCGACCTCGTGCTCGTCAGCGACCGGAGCGGGTGGTGGAACCTGGAGCGCGTCCGGGGCGGCGTCCGCGAGCCGCTCCGGCCGATGGAGGCCGAGTTCGGCTACCCCGCCTGGAGCTTCGGCGGCAGCTCCTACGCCTTCCTCGCCGACGGCCGCATCGCCTGCGGCTACGAGCAGAAGGGGCGGACGCGCTTCGCCCTCCTCGACCCGGGCACGGGAACGCTGGATCCGCTCGAGCTCGGCTACGAGGCCTGGGCGGGGACGCCCTACCTCGTCGCCGAGGGCTCGACGCTGGCCCTCGTCGCCGGCGGCCCTGCGACCCCCGCCCAGGTGGCGCGCATCGAGCTCCCGGACGGAGGGAAGGAGGTGCTCCGCGCGAGCGCGCAGGTGCCGGTCGACCCCGCCTTCTTCTCCCTGCCGCGGGCGGTGGAGTTCCCCACGGGGGACGGGGAGACGGCGTACGCGCTCCACTACCGGCCGCGGAACCCGGAGTACGCGGCGCCGCCGGGCGAGCGCCCGCCGCTGATCGTGAGCTGCCACGGCGGCCCGACCGCGAGCGCGAGCCCCATCTTCAACCTGGAGACCCAGTTCTGGACGAGCCGCGGCTTCGCGCTCGTGGACGTCAACTACGGCGGCTCCACCGGCTACGGGCGGGCCTACCGGGAGCGCCTGAACGGGCGGTGGGGCGTCGTCGACCTCGCGGACTGCGTGAACGCGGCCCGCCACCTGGTGGCGGAGGGCGAGGCCGACCCGGACCGGCTCCTGATCACCGGCGGTAGCGCAGGCGGCTACACGACGCTCTGCGCGCTCGCCTTCACGGACGTGTTCGCGGCCGGCGCCTCCTACTTCGGCGTCGCCGACCTGGAGGCCTTCGGCACCGGCGACACGCACAAGTTCGAGCTCCGCTACGAGCACACGCTGGTCGGCCCCTACCCGGAGGCGGCCGAGCTCTACCGGCAGCGGAGCCCGATCCACCACGCCGACCGGATCACCACGCCCACGCTCGTCCTCCAAGGGGAGGAGGACGAGGTCGTCCCCAAGGAGCAGGCGGAGGTGATCGTCCGCGCCCTCCGCGAGCGGGGCGTCCCGCACGCCTACCTCCTCTTCGAGGGGGAGGGGCACGGCTTTCGCAAAGCGGAGACGATCGTCCGCGCGCTCGAGGCCGAGCTCTCCTTCTACCTGCAGGTGCTCGGGCTCGAGCCGGGGGATCCGATCCCTCGGCTACACATCGAGAACCTCCGCCGGTAGCGCAGTCCCGAAGAGGATCCCCTGAGACCGACGACTACGATTGCCCGCGCCATGGAGTCCTTCGTGATCGAGGGGGGACGTCCGCTGCACGGCGTCGTGCGCGCCGCAGGGAACAAGAACGCGGCGCTGCCCATTCTCGCCGCGACCGTCCTCGCGGGGGACGAGGTCCGCCTGTCCAACGTGCCCCGCATCCGGGACGTCGAGACGATGGTCGAGCTCCTCGCCGACCTCGGCGCGGAGGTCGAGTGGACCGGCCCGAACGAGGTGCGCGTCGACCCTGCCGGGGTGGCGAAGACGGAGCTCCATCCCGCGCTCGCCCGGGAGATCCGCGCCTCTTTCCTGCTCGCCGGCCCCCTGCTCTCCCGCTTCGGGCGGGTGGCGGCCCCGCCCCCGGGCGGGGACGTGATCGGCCGGCGGCGGCTCGACACGCACGTGCACGCGTTCGCCGCCCTCGGCGCGGAGGTGCAGCTGGACGGCATCTACGAGCTCACCGCGGACGGCCTGCGCGGCGCCCGCGTCTACCTGGACGAGGCCTCCGTGATGGGGACCGAGAACGCGATCATGGCCGCGGTCGGCGCCAAGGGGCGGACGGTGCTCGGGAACGCCGCCTGCGAGCCGCACGTCCAGGACCTCTGCCGCTTCCTCGTCTCGCTCGGCGCGCGCATCGAGGGCATCGGCTCCAACGTCCTGCACATCGAGGGCGTCGACGGCCTCGGCGGCGGCGAGTACCGGCTCGGCCCCGACCACATCGAGGTGGCGAGCTTCGTGGGCCTGGCCGCCGTCACCGGGGGGGAGGTCGTCGTCGAGGACGTGCGCCCCGACGACCTCATCTCCATCGTCCCCGCGTTCCGCAAGCTGGGCATCCGGATGGAGGTGGGGGAGTCGACCGTTCGCGTGCCCGCCGGGCAGGACCTGCGCATCGAGGACGACCTGGGCGGCCAGATCCCCAAGATCGACAGCGGCATCTGGCCCGCCTTCCCCGCCGACCTGACCTCGATCGCGGTCACCGTGGCGACGCAGGCGCGGGGGACGATCCTCATCTTCGAGAAGATGTTCGAGAGCCGCCTCTTCTTCGTGGACAAGCTCGTGTCCATGGGGGCGCGCATCATCCTCTGCGACCCGCACCGGGTGGTCGTGACCGGGCCCTCGACCCTGTACGGGGAGCGGCTGGAAAGCCCGGACATCCGGGCGGGGATGGCGCTCCTGATCGCCGCCCTCTGCGCCCGGGGCACGTCCACCATCGGCAACATCGGCCAGATCGACCGCGGCTACGAGCGCATCGACGAGCGGCTGCAGGCGCTCGGCGCCGCCATCGAGCGGGTCGAGGTGTAGCCGTGGATCGGGCGGGCGTCGCGCAGGTCGGGCTCGGCAGGAGCGGCGAGCCGGCGGTCGCGACCGGGGTCGCGATCCTCGACCACCTGCTCGCCGAGCTCGCCCGCGCCGGCGGCCTCGAGCTGCGCCTGGAGATCGCCCCCGGGGAGCCGGAGGCGGAGGTGGAGGCGGCCGGGAGGACGCTCGGCGAGGCGCTCGCTCCCCTCCTTGCCGCCGCCGGCGCCCCCGGGCACGGGGCGGGGATCGTCCCCGCCGACGAGGCGCTCGCGCTGGTCGCCGTCGAGGCGTCGGGGCGCCCGCTCGTCCTCTCCAACGCGGACCTCGCCTCCACGCGGGCCGGGGGGCTGCAGACGGACCTCGCCGCCGTCTTCCTGCGCGAGCTCGCGGAGGCGGCGGGACTGACCGTGCACGTGCGCCTGCTCGAGGGCGAGGACTCCCAGCACGTCCTCTCGGCGATCTTCAAGGCGCTCGGCGCCGCGCTCGCGGACGCCGCCGCGCCCCGCGACCACGACGAACGGTGACGAGGAGGAGGCATGGCCGAGAAAGAGGTGATCCGCACCGATCGCGCGCCGGGACCGTTCCAGGGCGCGCCGTACAACCAGGCGATCCGCGTCGGCGACCTCGTCTTCGTCGCCGGCCAGCTCGGGGTCGAGCTCGAGAGCGGTGAGCTCGCCGGCCCGGGCGTCGCCGAGCAGACCGAGCAGATCATGCGCAACCTGTCCGCGATCCTGGAGGCGGCGGGGAGCGGGCTGGACAGGCTGGTGAAGACGACCGTCTTCCTCCTCGACCTCGCCGACTTCGCGGCCATGAACGAGGTGTACGCGCGCCACGTGGGGCAGGCGCCGCCCGCCCGCTCGACCGTCGGCGTCGCCCAGCTCCCGAGCGGGGCCCGGGTGGAGATCGAGGCGGTCGCGCACCTCTGAGCGGCGGCGCTCCCGCGTTCGCGGTACCCCGTCCCCGCCTCCGGTCCCGCCGGCCGCGGGCCGATTCCTAGAGGGATGGCGGCGACGCGCATCGTGCGGGACGCGGCCGTCCGGGACGCCCGGGGCATCGCCCACGTGCACACGCGCACCTGGCAGGCCGCCTACCGGCACGTCTTCCCCACCGAGCGGCTCGCCGGCCTCGTGGAGGAGCACCGCGCCGAGCAGTGGCGGACGCGGCTCGCCCGGCCCGAGCCGAGGCAGCACACGCTCGTCGCCGAGGAGGAGGGGCGGCTCGTCGGCTTCGCCCACCTCGGGCCGGCGCGCGACCCGGAGACGAACCCGGAGCTCGTGGGCGAGCTGTACGCGATCTACGTCCTCCCCGAGGCCTGGGGGCGGGGGATCGGGCGAGCGCTGATGCGGGACGTGCTCGGGCGGCTGCGCGCGGAGCGCTTCCGGGAGGCGATCCTCTGGGTGATCGAGGACAACCCGCGCACGCGCCGCTACTACGAGCTCGCGGGCTGGCGGTTCGACGGGGGGACGAAGGAGGAGCCGGTTCTCGACATCCCCGTGCGCCAGGTTCGCTACCGGATCTCCCTCGAGCAGGCCTGAGCGGGGCCCCGCCGGGACGGGGGCCCGGCGGCAGAATGGGCCCATGCGGGCCGAAGAGGTCATCGCCACCCACGGGAACACCGACTTCGACGCGTTCGCGGCCATGCTCGCCGCGCGCCGCCTCTACCCGGGCGCGGTCGTCGCCGTGGGCAGCCTCAACCGCAACGTGCGCGACTTCTACCGCCTGCACGCGGACGCGCTCGGCCCGGTCGTGGAGGTGGGGCGCCTCGAGCCGGACGCGATCCGGCGGCTGATCGTGATCGAGGCGAGAAACGCCTCCCGGCTCGGGGAGTTGGAGCGGGTCGCCCTCGACCCGCGGGTGGAGAAGGCGCTCTTCGACCACCACGGCGACGCCCCGCTCCCGAGCTGGGTTCGCCCCGAGGCGGCCGTTCTCTCCCGCGACGGCGCCCTGACGACGACGCTCGTCGGCATCCTCGCCGAGCGCGAGCTGGAGCCGACGCCGCTCGAGGCGACCGCCTTCGCGCTCGGCATCCACGAGGACACGGGCTCCCTCACGTACCCGACGGCGACGCAGCGGGACGCGGACGCGCTCGCCTGGTGCCTGCGCCACGGCGCCCGCCAGGACCTGATCGCCACCTACCTGCACACGCCGCTCGCCGCGAGCGAGCGGGAGCTGCTGCAACGGCTGCTCGAGGAGCTGGAGCCCGTGGAAGGGGCCGGGGAGGACGTGCTCGTCGCCGCCGTCCGCTGGCCGGAGTACGTGGAGGGCGTCTCCAACCTGGCGCACAAGCTCGTCGACTTGACGGACGCGAAGGCGCTCGTCCTCCTCGTGGAGATGGAGGGGCGCGTGTTCGCGGTCGTGCGCAGCCGGGACGAGCGGGTGGACGCGGCCGCCATCGCGGCCGCGCTCGGGGGCGGCGGGCACGCGCAGGCTGCCTCCGCGATCTCCCGCGCGAGCCTGGAGGAGGCCCGGCGGCTCGTCCTCGAGGAGCTCGCGCGCATGCGCCGGCCGGTGCCGCGTGCGCGCGACCTGATGTCCACCCCGCCGCGGGTGGTGGAGCCGGGGACGAGCGTGCGCGAGGCGATGGCGCTCTGCCAGCGGCACGGCCAGAGCGGCGTCTTCGTCGCCGAGGGCGAGCGGCTGGTGGGCGCGGTGAGCCGCGAGGACCTGGACAAGGCGCTCGGCCACGGGCTCGCCCACGCGCCGGTGCGGGGGATCATGAGCGGCCGGGTGGTCACGGCCGGGGAGGACGCGACGCTCTCCGAGCTCCGCCGGCTGGCGACGGCCGCCGAGGACGGCCGCGTCGCCGTCGTCCGCGACGGCCGCATCGTCGGGATCGTCACCCGCGCCGACCTCCTGCGCGCGCTCGAGGGCGAGGAGCCGCGCCCGGAGGAGAGCGCCGAGAGCCTGGCCGGGGAGCTCGAGCGGCTTCCCCGCCTCCGCCCCCTGATCGCGGCCGTGCAGGCGCTCGGCGAGCGGACGGAGGGGGTCTACCTGGTGGGCGGCACGGTCCGCGACATCCTGCTCGGCGAGGAAAGCTTCGACGTGGACGTGGCCGTGGAGGGAGACGCGATCGCCTTCGCCCGCGACCTCGCCCGCGTGCTTGGAGGGAGGGTCACGCCGCACCGCAAGTTCGGGAGCGCCGTTCTCCTCTACGGCGAGGGGGAGCGGATCGACCTCGTCACCACCCGCACCGAGTTCTACGACGCGCCGGGCGCGCTGCCGACGGTGGAGCGGGCCACCATCCGCGAGGACCTCTTCCGGCGGGACTTCACCATCAACGCGATGGCCGTCTCCCTGAAGGCGGCGGACTTCGGCCGCCTGGTCGACCCCTTCGGCGGGCGCGCCGACCTCCGGGCGGGCGTCCTGCGCGTCCTCCACAACCTCTCCTTCGTGGACGACCCCACGCGCATCTTCCGCGCCATCCGCTACGAGGCCCGCTACGGCTTCCGCCTCGACGAGCACTCGGCCCGGCTCGCCCGCAGCTGCATCGAGATCGGGCTCGTCGGCGACCTCTCCTCGGCCCGCCTGCGCGACGAGCTCGTCGCCCTGCTCGAGGACCCGGGCGCGGCGGAGGGCATCCGCCGGCTCGGCGAGCTCGGCGCGGACCGGGCGATCCACCCGCACCTGCGCGCGGACGAGGAGGCGGCGCGGCTCTTCGCCCGCGTCCGCGAGCTCGCCCGGGAGCTCGCCGTGGAGGCGCCGGCCTGGCGGCTCGGGCTCGCCGTCCTCGCGCGCGGGATGCACGCCGACGAGGCGTTCGACTGGCTCGCGCGCCTGAAGGTGCGCCGGCGGGACGCGCAGCGGATCGCGGGCGCGGTGGCGGTCGCCCCCCGGATCCTCGAGCGGCTCCGCGCCGGGCGGCTGGAGCCGGCGCAGCTCGTCGCGCTCTGCGACCCGTACGCGCCCGACGCGCCGCTGCTCGCGCTTGCCCAGGAGGAGCGGCCCGAGCTGCGCGAGTACTTCACCCGCCTGCGGGGCGTCCGGCTGGAGATCGACGGCCGCGACCTGGCCGCGCTCGGCCTCCCCGAGTCGCCCCGGGTAGGCGAGATCCTGGCCGAGCTGCGCCGGCGGAAGCTGAACGGGGAGCTGGACGGGCGCGAGTCGGAGCTCGCCGCGGCGCGCGAGCTCCTCGCCGCGCGGGGCGGGTGAGCGTCGCCGCCGCCGCTGAGATCGCGGAGCGCTACCGCGCGCTCCGCGAGGAGGCCGGGCCGGGGGTGACGGTGGTCGTCGCCACGAAGTACGTGTCGCTCGCGGAGATGGCGGTGCTGGCCGAGGCGGGCGTGGAGGTGGTGGGGGAGAACCGGGCGCAGGATCTCGCCGCCAAGCACGCCCGCTACGGGGACGCGTTCCGCTGGCACTTCATCGGCCACCTGCAGTCGAACAAGGTGAAGGTGGTCAACGCCCGCTGCGAGCTCGTCCACTCGCTCTCCTCCGAGTCGGCGGCGCGCCGGCTCACGGTCCCCGCCCTGCTCGAGGTGAACCTGTCGGGGGAGGCGTCGAAGTCCGGCGTTCGCCCGGAGGAGGTGGGCGCCTACCTCGCGCGCTACCCCCTGATCAGGGGCCTGATGACCATGCCGCCGCTCACCGACGACCCGGAAGCCTCCCGTCCCTACTTCCGCCGCCTGCGCGAGCTCGCCGAGGAGCACGGCCTGCGCGAGCTCTCCATGGGGACGTCCCAGGACTGGCGGGTGGCCGTGGAGGAAGGGGCGACGTACGTGCGCATCGGCGCGGCGCTCTTCCGCCCGTAGCCGGCCGCGCTCCCGCCCGCCGGCGCCGGGGCGGGGCGGACGCCGGCCCGGACAGGGCTAATATCGCCTCGTCAATGGGCCTCGGCGACCTCTGGAACCGCACCCTCGTCTACTTCGGGATCGCCGAGGAGGAGGAGTGGGACGAGGACGGCTACGCGACGAACGAGCAGCTCGAGGAGAGCTACCGCCGGCGCGAGCGGGCGACCGTGCGCCGGCTGCCGAGCGCGCCCGAGGCGGACGAGTGGGCGCCCGAGGAGGCGCGCCCGCGGCGCGCCGCCGGCCGCCTGCGCACCGTCGAGCCGGCGGCGCCCGCGCCCGCGAAGGTGCACCTGGTCGTGCCGCGCAGCTTCAACGACGCGCAGCAGATCGCCGACCGCTTCAAGGCGCAGATCCCGGTGATCCTCAACCTGCAGGGGGCGGACACGGAGCTCTCCAAGCGGCTCATCGACTTCGCGAGCGGCCTCACCTACGCGCTCGACGGGAGTATGCAGCGGGTCGCCGACCGGGTGTTCCTCCTCACGCCGCGCAACGTGGAGCTCTCCGCCGAGGAGCGCGCGCGGGCGCTCGAACGGGGCGGCTTCTTCAACCAGGCCTGAGCGGGCCCCGCGGGCGCCCGCGGGCGGCCCACCTGCGGGGCCGGCGTAGGAAAACGGGCGCCAGGCGGCGAAAAGGCGTCCGATGGGCGCCCGGGCCTCGATCGCGCCGCTCGCCGACGCTGCCGCGTCGCTGCAGCAGTTCGTGCGCGTGTTCGTCACGATCTACGTCCTCCTCATCTTCGCGTACGTCCTGCTCTCCTGGATCCGGCTTCCCTATTCGCGGACGGTCTCCGCCGTGCAGGGCTTCCTGGACGACGTCTGCCGCCCGTACCTCCGCCTCTTCCGCTTCCTCCCGACCCTCGGGCCATTCGATCTGTCCCCGATCGTCGCGGTCGCAGTCCTGCTCGTCGCCGCCGAGCTCGTCACCGCGCTGATCGGGGCGCTCCTCTAGGAGGCCAACGATGCCGCTCACCCCCGCCGAGATCAGGCACATCCAGCTCCGCCGCGCCTTCCTGCTCGGGTACCGGCGCAAGGACGTCGACCGCGTGCTGACCGAGATCGCCGAGAGCTTCGAGGACGTCTGGCGCAGCCGCGCGGACCTGGCCGACCGGCTGGAGGAGCTCGAAATCGAGCTCGGCAAGCACCGGGAGCTCGAGCAGCTCCTCCGCTCCACCCTCGTCTCCGCGGAGCGGGCCTCCCAGGAGATGCGCGAGCAGGCGCGGCGCGAGTCCGATCTGATCGTGCGCGAGGCGCACGCGGAGGCGCGGCGGGTGACGCGGGAGGCGATGGCGGAGAGGCGGCGGCTGGAGGAGGACGTGCAGCGGATCCGCGCGCAGCTGCGAAGCGCGCTGGAGGCGCTCTCCGAGCCCGCCGAGCCGGCGCGGGAGCCGGCCGGGGCGGCCCCGGAGCGCCCCGCGGGCGCAGAGGACGCGCCCGAGGGGGGCATCCGCAAGGTCGTGGGCTGACCTGCGGGGTCGGCCCGCCGCGCCGCGGATATCCTTCGCTCCCGTGGACGCCCGGGCGGACTCCCCTGCGCAGCTCGACCTCGCCCACTTCCGGCGTCTCCTGGAGGCCGAGCGCGCGCGGGTGCTGGACTCCCTCGAGAGCCTCAACCACACCCAGGCGCTGACCGACGAGACCGGCGACCTCGCCACCGGGCCGGGCGACCACCTCGCGGACACGGCGAGCGAGACGTACCTGCGCGAGCTGGACGAGAGCCTCGAGGAGCAGGCGGAGCTCCTGCTCTCGGAGATCGAGGACGCGCTGCGGCGGATCGACGAGGGGTCGTACGGCGTCTGCGCCGCCTGCGGCCGCCCGATCGCGCCGGAGCGGCTCGAGGCGGTCCCCTGGGCGAAGCTCTGCCTGGAGGACAAGCGGGCGGAGGAGCGGCGCTGAGCGGACGCGGGGAGCTGCGGCGGCCGAGATGAGCGAGCCTGCGCGGAGCGACGCTCCTCCTCTCGAGGTCCGCGTCGGCTCGACGGCGAACGCGCTGCAGCCGATCTCCACGGCGGAGCGCTCGCTGGGGGCGGGGCGGGCGCAGTGGCTCGCGCTGCTCGCCGTGGCCTCGGCTGCCGTCTTCGCCGACCAGCTGACGAAGCAGGTGATCGCGCGCACGCTCGCCGTCGGGGAGCGCGTCGACCTCGTCGGGCCGCTCTCCATCCACCACGTCGAGAACTCGGGGATCGCCTTCGGCCTCTTCGCGAGCCGGACGACGATCGTCATCGCCGTCACCGCGCTCGCCGTCGCCTGGATGGTTTGGTTCTTCGCCCGCGCGGGCCGCAGGCACCCGATCCTGCCGGTCGCGCTCGGGCTCGTGCTGGGAGGCAGCGTCGCCAACCTCGTCGACCGCGTCCGGCTCGGGCGCGTCACCGACTTCCTCGACCTGGAGGCCTGGCCCGCGTTCAACCTCGCGGACACGTTCATCGTCGTCGGCGTCGCCCTCCTCTTCGGCGCGCTCCTGCTCGCCGACCGCCCGCGCCGGATGCACGGCACGCGCGATGCCGACTCTGCGCTTCACCGTCTGTGAAGGCGAGTCCGGCGGCCGCCTCGACCGCGTCCTCGCCGCCCGCCCGGAGATCGCCTCCCGCTCGCTCGCGGAGCGGCTCGTCGCCGCGGGGGCGGTACGGGTGGACGGGGCGGTGCGGCCGAAGAGCCACCGCGTGGCGGAGGGGGAGCAGGTGGAGGTGGACCTGCCCGCGGCCCCGGAGGGGCTCGTCGCCGAGCCCGTCAGCGTCAAGGTCGTGTACGAGGACGAGCACCTGGCGGTCGTGGACAAGCCGGCCGGCCTCGCCGTGCACCCGGGCGCCGGCGCCGAGCGGGCGACGCTCGCCTCGCAGCTCCTGACGCTCGGCGCGCGCGGGGGGGACCCCGAGCGGCCGGGGGTCGTGCACCGGCTCGACCGCGACACCTCCGGCCTCCTTCTCGTGGCGCGCTCCGAGGAGGCGTACGCGGCGCTGCAGCGGGCGATCCGGGCGCGCGAGGTCGAGCGCCGCTACCTCGCCCTCGTTCGCGGCCGCCCGCGCTCCCGCACGGGCCGGATCGACGCGCCGATCGGCCGCGACCGCCGCGACCCGACGCGGCGCTCCCTGGACACGGACGCGCCGCGGGAGGCGGTCACCTGGTTCGAGGTGCGGGAGACGATGCCCGAGCACGCGCTGCTCGAGGTCCGCCTGGAGACCGGGCGGACGCACCAGGTCCGCGTCCACCTGGCCGCGATCGGGCTGCCCGTCGCCGGCGACCCCCGCTACGGCGTCCCCGGCGATCTCGGCCTGAGGCGGCAGTTCCTGCACGCGCACCGGCTCCGCCTCCGCCACCCGCTGACGGGCGAGCAGCTCGACCTCTCCTCGCCGCTCCCGCCCGACCTCCAGGCCGCGCTCGCCCGGGCGCGCGGCGCGTAGCCGCGGGCACGGGCGGCGTCGCCGTGCGCGGCCGGGCCGCTGACCGCGCTCGCCCCGCGGCTAGACTGTCGCGAGCCCGTGACCCGTCGACCCGGCGCGACCACCGGAGCGGGGGTGCCGCAGCCCTGAGCGCGGTTCCGCCCCGGCCCGCCGGCTGAGAGAAGCGCTAACCACGAGAAAGGGGCGAAGCCCGTGCCAGTCGTCACCATGCGAGAGCTCCTGGAGGCCGGCGTCCACTTCGGCCACCAGACGCGCCGCTGGAACCCGAAGATGCGCCGCTACATCTTCGGGGAGCGGGGCGGCATCTACATCATCGACCTCACCCAGACGCTCGACCTGCTCGAGCAGGCGTGCGCGTTCGCCCGCAACGTGGGCGAGCGCGGGGGCACGATCCTCTTCGTCGGCACCAAGAAGCAGGCCCAGGACGCGGTCGAGGAGCACGCGAAGCGGGTGGGCATGCCGTACGTGAACCACCGCTGGCTGGGCGGCCTGCTCACCAACTGGCGCACGATCTCGGAGCGGATCGGCTACCTGCACGACCTCCGCCGCCTGAAGGCGCAAGGCCAGCTCGACCTGCTCCCGCCCAAGGAGCGGATGGCGATGGAGGCCGACCTGGAGAAGCTGGAGGCGAACCTGGGCGGGGTCGCGGACATGCGCCGGCAGCCGGACGCCGTGTATGTCATCGATCTGAAGAAGGAGGAGCTCGCGGTGCGCGAGGCGCGCCGCCTGGGGATCCCGGTGATCGGTCTCGTCGACACGAACGCCGACCCGGACGACGCCGACTTCGTCATCCCCGGAAACGACGACGCGATCCGCTCCTGCACCCTGATCACGCGCGTGATCGCGGACGCGATCGCCGAGGGGAGGCAGAAGGTGGCGGCGGCGGAGATGGCGCGGCCCGAGCCGGAGGACGCGCCTTCCGCCGACGAGGCCGTCCCCACGGAGACGGCCGAGGAGCCGGAGGGGGCGGCGCCGACGCCGGCGGCCGCCGCGACGGAGAGGAGTGAGAGCGAGTGAGCACGGCGATCAGCGCGTCCCTCGTCAAGGAGCTCCGCGACCTGACCGGCGCGGGGATGATGGACTGCAAGCGCGCCCTCGAGGAGACCGGCGGCGACCTCGAGGCCGCCCGCAGGCTCCTGCGGGAGCGCGGGCTCGCCGCAGCCGGCAAGCGCGCCGGCCGGGAGACGACCGAGGGCCTGGTGCGGACGCTGGTCGAGGCGTCCGTCGGCTCGATCGTCGGCGTCGCCTGCGAGACGGAGCCGGTCGCGAAGAACGAGGAGTTCCGGGCCTTCGCGGAGGCGCTCGTGCGCGCCGTGCACGCCGACGGCCCGCAGGCGGTGGAGCGTCTCGAGCAGGAGCGCCTGGAGCTGATCGGGCGGCTGGGCGAGAACGTCGTCGTCGCTGGCGCGGCCCGCTTCGCCGCTCCCCCGGGCCACGTGCTCGGCGCCTACACGCACCCGCCCGCGCACAAGATCGGCGTGCTGGTCGAGCTCGAGGGCGGGACGCCCGAGCTCGCGCGGCTCGTGGCGATGCACGTCGCCTTCGCCGCGCCCTCCTGGACGACCCGCGAGGAGGTGCCGGAGGAGGTGGTCGCGGCCGAGCGCGCGATCTACCTCAACTCGGAGGAGGTGCGCTCGAAGCCGGAGGCGGCGCGTGCGAAGATCGTGGAAGGCATGCTCGGAAAGCGCTTCTACGCGGCCGTGCCGGGCGGCGTGCTCGCCGATCAGGCGTGGATCCACGAACCCGCGAAGACGGTCGCGCAGGCGGTCGAGG
The DNA here is from genome assembly GCA_035574655.1 of Gaiellaceae bacterium. Classification (GTDB taxonomy): domain Bacteria; phylum Actinomycetota; class Thermoleophilia; order Gaiellales; family Gaiellaceae; genus GMQP-bins7. The sequence continues at coordinate 10,867 of DATLYP010000068.1, read as the reverse complement.
AGGGGGGCGCCCGCCTCGTCCGCTTCGCGCGGGTCGCCGTCGCCGGCCCGTGACGACGAGGGCGGAGGAGGTTCCCGAGCGCGCGTCGGCGGCGCCGGCGCCGGGGCCGTTCTCCCGCGTCCTCCTCAAGCTCTCCGGCGAGGCGCTGCTCGGCGAGCGCGAGTACGGGATCGACCCGCAGCGGGTGGCCACGATCAGCCGCGAGGTGCGGGCCGTCCGCGACGCGGGCACGGAGATCGCGATCGTCGTCGGGGCCGGCAACATCTACCGGGGGGTGTCCGCAGCGGCGGAGGGGATGGACCGGGCGACCGCCGACTACGCCGGCATGCTCGCCACGCTCCTGAACGCGCTCGCCCTGCAGGACGCTCTCGAGCGGCTGGGCGTGCACACGCGGGTGCAGTCCGCGATCACCGTCTCCGAGGTCGCGGAGCCGTACATCCGCCGCCGCGCCATCCGTCACCTGGAGAAGGGCCGGGTCGTCATCTTCGCGGCCGGCACGGGGAACCCGTTCTTCACCACCGACACCGCAGCCGCCCTGCGCGCCCTCGAGATCGGCGCCCAGGCGATCCTGATGGCGAAGAACCGGGTGCAGGGCGTCTACGACGGCGACCCCCGCCGCGACCCGAACGCGCGCTTCCTGCCCGAGCTGACGCACTTGGAGGCGATCGAGCGCGGGCTCAAGGTGATGGACACGACCGCGCTCTCCCTGTGCATGGACAACCGCTTGCCCATCTACGTCTTCGAGCTCGCCGAGGGCAACATCCGCCGGGTGGCGGCGGGCGAGCGCGTCGGCACGATCATCTTCACCCCCTAGTCGAAGCGAAGGAGGAGGCATGGCGGCGATCGAGGACTTCCTGGCCGACGCGAAGCGGCGGATGGACCGGTCGATCGAGGCGACGCGCGAAGAGCTGAACGCGATCCGCACCGGCCGGGCCTCGCCCGCGCTCCTCGACCGGGTCACGATCGACTACTACGGGACGCCCACGCCGCTGCGCAGCCTCGCCGCCGTCTCGGCGCCGGAGCCGCGCCTGCTGACCGTGCAGCCCTTCGATCCGGGCGCGCTGAAGGCGATCGAGCGCGCGATCCAGGAGTCGGACCTCGGGCTCACCCCCTCGAACGACGGGAAGGTGATCCGGCTCCCGATCCCGCCCCTCACGGAGGAGCGCCGCCGGGAGCTCGTGAAGGTCGTCCGGCGCATCGCGGAGGACGGGAAGGTGGCGGTGCGCAACGTCCGCCGCGACGTCCTCCACCACCTGCGCGAGCTCGTGCTCGAGGGCGAGGTGGGGGACGACGAGGAGCGCCGCGCGGAGCAGCAGGTGCAGAAGCTGACCGACGAGCACACGAGGGCGATCGACGAGCTGCTGAAGGCGAAGGAAGCGGAGATCATGGAGGTGTGATTCGCCCCGCGCGGATCACCCCGGGGAGATGACGGCCGGCGCCGAGAGCGGCGCGTCGAGCGCGGCCCGGAGCGTGGCCATCATCATGGACGGGAACGCCCGCTGGGCCGCCGCGCGCGGGCTCCCCGTGGCCGAGGGGCACCGGGAGGGCGCCCGCGCGCTCCGGCGCACGGTCGAGGCGGCGCTCGAGCTCGGCGTCCGCTCGCTCGCCGTGTACGCGTTCTCGACCGAGAACTGGGCGCGCCCCGCCGAGGAGGTGGAGGCGATCCTCGACCTGCTCGGGGAGACGATCGACCGGGAGCTCCCCGAGCTGGCGCGCGAGGGGGTGCGGACGCGCTTCTTCGGGCGGCGCGACCGCATCCCCGGGCACCTGCGCGCGAAGATGGAGCGCCTGGAGCGGGAGACGGCCGGCAAGGAGCGCCTCTATCTCTGGATCGCGTTCGACTACGGGAGCCGGGCCGAGCTCGTGGAGGCGGCGCGGCGCCTGGTCGAGGACGGCCTGCGCCCGACGGAGGTGACCGAGGCCGCGCTCGCCGCCCGCCTGTACGCGCCCGAGATGCCGGAGCCCGACCTCCTCGTCCGCACCTCCGGCGAGCAGCGGCTGTCGAACTTCCTGCTCTGGCAGTCCGCGTACGCGGAGCTCGTCTTCGACGAGACCCTGTGGCCGGACTTCGGCAAGGAGCGCCTGCAGGCGGCGCTCGAGGAGTACGCGCGGCGCGGACGCCGCTTCGGGGCGCGATGAGCGCTCCCCCGCGGCCGCCCGCCCGCCGACCGGGGCCCGGGCGATGAGCGCGTTCGCCTCGCGGCTCTTGGTCGCGGCCGTCCTCCTCCCGCTCGTCGTCGGGCTCCTCTACCTCGGCGGCTGGTGGGTGTTCGCGCTCGGGCTCGCCGCCGGCCTGCTCGCGCTGCACGAGCTGTACACGGTCGCGCGCGCCCTGCGCCCGCTCGTCCTCGCCGGCTACCTCGGCTTCGCGCTCGGGCTGCTCGGCGCCGAGCTGGGAGGGGCCGTCTGGCTCGCGGGCGGCCTGCTCTCCACGCTCCTCTTCTCCTTCCTCGTCTTCGGGCTCTCCCACGAGCGGCCCTCGGCGACGGCGTCCTTCGGGGTCACGCTCCTGGGCGCGGTCTGGGTCGGCGCGGGGATCGGCTGCCTGCTCCTCGTCCGCGAGCTGCCCGAGCACGGCTTCTGGGCGGCGATCGCCGTGCTCTTTACGGTCTTCGCGGCGGACACGGCCGCGTTCTTCGTGGGGCGGGCGGCCGGTCGGCACCGGCTCGCGCCCTCGCTCTCCCCGGCCAAGACGTGGGAGGGGCTCGTCGCGGGCGTCGCCGCCGCGCTCGCCGCCTCCTTCCTGCTCCTCTACCAGGACCGCGCCGAGTTCCTGGCCGTCCCCGAGATCCTCGCCTTGGGCGCCGCGGTGGCGGCCGCCTCGGTCCTCGGCGACCTCTTCGAGTCGGCGATCAAGCGCGACCTGGGGATCAAGGACTCCGGCCGCCTCCTGGCCGGGCACGGGGGCATGCTCGACCGCCTGGACGCGCTTCTCTGGGCGGGGCCGGCGGCGTACTACGTGATCCTCGCCCTCGGCGCCGCGGCCTGACCGCGCCGCCCGCCCCCCCGGGGCGCCCGGGTAGCCTGTGCCGGTGTCCGCAGGGGTGACGCGGGTCGCGCTGCTCGGCGCGACGGGGTCGATCGGCAGGCAGGCGCTCGAGGTGATCGAGGGCGACCCCCGTCTCGCCGTCTGCGCGCTCGCCTCCGGCTCGCAGCCGCTCGACGAGCTCGCCGCCCGCTACGGGGTCGAGCACGTGCAGGTGGGCGGCGACCTGACGCGGCTTCTCGAGCGCGCCCGGCCCGACCTCGTGCTGAACGCCGTCGTCGGCTTCGCGGGCGTCCACGCCACCCTGTGGGCGCTCGAACGGGGGGTCACGCTCGCGCTCGCCAACAAGGAGAGCCTCGTCGCCGCGGGCGAGCTCGCGCTCGCCGCGTGGGGGCGGGGCGGGGGCCTCCTCCTCCCGGTGGACAGCGAGCACTCGGCGCTCTTCCAGTGCCTGGAGGGCCGAGCGCCGGAGACCGTCGACTCGGTCGTGCTGACCGCCTCCGGAGGGCCCTTCCGAAACCGTTCGCCGGCCGAGCTCGAATCCGTGAGCGTGGAAGAGGCGCTCGCGCACCCGACCTGGTCGATGGGGCCGAAGATCACGGTCGACTCGGCCACGCTCGCCAACAAGGGCCTCGAGCTGATCGAGGCGCACTTCCTCTTCGGGCTCCCGTACGAGAGGATCGAGGTCGTCGTGCACCCCTCCTCGATCGTGCACGCGCTCGTGCGCTTCCGGGACGGGGCGGCGCTCGCGCATCTCGGCTACCCGGACATGCGCGTCCCCATCTCCTACGCGCTCACCTACCCGGAGCGGCGCGCGACGCCCGTGCCGGGGCTCGACCTCCGCGGGCTGACGCTCGAGTTCGCGGCGCCCGACCCGGAGCGCTTCCCGCTCCTCCGGCTCGCTCGGGAGGCGGGCGAGCGGGGCGGCACCTACCCGTGCGCGTTCAACGCGGCGAACGAGGTGGCGGTGGCGGCGTTCCTCGCGGGCCGGATCCGCTTCACGGAGATCGCCTCGCTCGTGGAGGAGGCGCTCGCCCGGGTGGACGGCGCGCCGGCTCGTGACCTGGAGGAGCTCGTGGAGGCGGACGCGGCCGCCCGCCGCGCCGCCGAGGGGAGGCTGGCGGCCGCGTGAGCGTCGCGCTCGCCGTTCTCGGCCTCGCCCTGCTCGTCCTCGTCCACGAGGCGGGGCACTTCCTCGCCTCGCTGGCGGTCGGGCTGCGCCCGCGCAAGTTCTACGTCGGGTTCCCGCCGCCGCTCGTGCGCGTGCGGCGGGGCGGGATCGAGTACGGGATCGGGGCCATCCCGCTGGGCGGCTTCGTGAGCATCCCCGGGATGCACCGCCCGATCCCCCACGACGCGGAGCGGCGCTTCTCGCCCGCGGTCGCGGAGGTGCCGGAGTTGGCCGGGCCGCTCGACCGGCTGAAGCGCACGTTGGAGGCGGGGGACACGGCGGCCTCGCTCGCCGCCTTGGACGAGCTCGAGGAGGCGATGCGCGGGCGCCGGCTCTCCGAGGCGGCGCGGTCGTCCGCGGAGAAGGGCTTCACCGACCTGCGGGACGCCCTCGGGCCGAGGGCGTACTGGAAGGCGCCGACGTGGAAGCGGCTCGTCGCGATCGCGGCCGGCCCGGGCGCGAACGTGCTGCTCGCCCTCGCCCTGCTCACCCTGCTCTTCACCCGCGTCGGGGGCGACCCGAGCCGGACGATCGCGGCGGTGACGGAGGGCTCGCCGGCGCAGGCGGCGGGCCTGCGCCCGGGCGACCGCGTGCTCGCCGTGAACGGCGACCCGGTGGACGGGGTCGAGCTGGGGGAGAGGATCGCGGGCTCGCGCGGCCGCCCGCTCGTCCTCACCGTCGAGCGGGACGGCGAGCTGGTCAGCGTCGGCCCCGTGCGGCCGCGCCGGACGAGCGAGGGGTACCGGCTCGGGATCGTCCGGGAGGGGACGGGGATGCCGCTGCCGGAGGCGGTGGGCACCGCGGTCAGGGTGACGGCCGAGGTCTCCCTGGAGATCGTGCGCGCGCTCGGCCGCCTGGTGACGAGCGAGGGCCGGGAGGACGTGGCGAGCCCGATCGGGATCACCCAGGTCTCCTCGGAGGCGATCGAGCAGGGCGCCGACTACTACCTCTGGGTGCTCGCCCTGATCTCGATCTCGCTCGCGCTCCTCAACCTGCTGCCGCTCCTGCCGCTCGACGGCGGGCACGTGCTCTTCGCCCTGCTCGAGGGGGCCCGCGGGCGGGCGGTGCGCCGGCAGATCTACGAGCGCGTCTCCTTCGTCGGCCTCGCGATCGTGCTCTTCCTCTTCTTCATCGGCCTGAGCAACGACATCGGCCGGCTCTCGTAGCCGGGCGAGGCCCCGGCCTCACCCGCGCTACGCTGGCGGCGATGGCGAGCCGGGTGCAGATCAGGGTCGGGAACGTGCCGATCGGCGGCGGCGCCCCCGTGGTCGTGCAGTCGATGACGCAGACGAAGACCCACGACGTGGCGGCGACGACGGCCCAGATCGCCGCCCTCGCCTCGGCCGGCTGCGAGCTCGTGCGCGTCGCCGTCCCCAAGAACGAGGACGCGGCCGCGCTGCCCCTGATCGTCCGCCTCTCTCCGATCCCGGTCATCGCGGACATCCACTTCAACGCCTCGCTCGCGCTGAAGGCGATCGAGGCGGGCGTCGCCGCGGTGCGCATCAACCCGGGCAACATCGGGGGCCCCGAGAAGGTGGCGGAGGTGGTGAAGGCGGCGAAGCGGGCGGGGATCCCGATGCGGATCGGCGCGAACTCGGGCTCGCTCCCGAAGCACCTGCACGAGCTGGCGCGCCGCGACCAGGCGGAGGCGCTGGTCGCCGCCGCCTTGGAGGAGGTCGAGCTGCTCGAGAAGCTCGACTACCGCGCCTTCAAGATCTCCGTGAAGGCGACGCACGTGCCGACGATGATCCGCGCCTACCGGATGCTCGCGGCCAAGGTGCCCTACCCGCTCCACCTGGGCGTGACCGAGGCGGGCACGGAGTTCTCCGGGGCGATCAAGAGCGCGGTCGGGATCGGCGCCCTGCTCGCGGACGGGATCGGGGACACGCTGCGGGTCTCGCTCACCGCCGACCCGGTGAAGGAGGTGGAGGTCGCGTGGGAGATCCTGAAGGCGCTCGGGCTCCGCGAGCGCGGCCCGGTCATGATCGCCTGCCCCTCCTGCGGGCGCGACAACGTGGGCGTCGAGAACCTGGCCCGCCAGGTGGAGGCGCGCCTGCGCGCCTACCCGCAGGCGTTCGAGGTCGCGGTCATGGGGTGCGCGGTCAACGGGCCCGGCGAGGCGGGCGACGCCGACTTCGGGATCGCCGGCGGCCGCGACGTCGGCTTCATCTACGCGCACGGGCGGGTGCTGAAGAAGGTGCCCGCGGAGATCCTCGTGGACGAGCTCTTCCGGGAGATCGACGCCTGGCTCGCGGCGGGGATGAAGCGCCCCAAGCGGCTGAAGATGGCGAAGCCTGCCGCGCTGGCGATGGCGGAGGCCTCGCTCGTCCCGCTCGAGTAGAGGACGGCCTCCCCCCGGCGGGACCCCGGCGTCCTGCCCCCCGACGACCTGCCCCGTCGGCGGAACCGCCGATCAGCGGCGCGCGCGCCTGGGAAGCTCCGCCCGGAGCAGCTCCAGGAACCGCCGGGCCGGCGGGGTCAGCGGAACCTCCCGCGCGGTGACCGCTGCGATCGTGCGCGGGAGGCGCCAGCGGGGCAGGTCGAGAACGGCCAGCGTCCCGGCGCGGAGCTCCTCCTCGATCGCGTAGCGGCTGATCGCCGCGATCCCTGCCCCGGCGGCCACCGCCCGCTTGACGGACTCCCACGAAGGGAGCTCGAGCGTGCGGACGGGGTGCAGCCCAACCTGCCAGCGCATCGCCTCGACGGCGGCGCGTGTCGAGGACCCCTCCTCGCGCGAGACCCAGGTGATGCGCTCGAGGTCGCGTGCGCGCGGCCGGGAAGAGGCGAGCGCGGGCGGCGCGACGAGCACGATCTCGTCCTCGAGAAGCGGCTCCGACTCGAGCTCGGGCGGCACCGTCAGGCCTCCCACGACGGCGAGCTCCACGCGATGCGCCCGCACGAGCTCGAGCGCCCCGGCGGAGGTGGACAGCTCGAACGTCACCTCGACGCTCGGATGCTCGTCGGCGAACCGGGCGAGGAGCTCGGGGAGGAGGTACGTGCCGGGGATTCCGGACGCGGCGAAGGCGAGCGTCCCCGTCTCCTCGCCCGTGGCAGCGCGAACGGCCCGCCGCGCGTTCGCGAGCAGCGCCTCGGCGCGCAGGACGTAGTCGGCGAGCACCCGCCCTGGGTAGGTGAGCGCCGCGCCGCGGGGGTTGCGCTCCACGAGCTCGACGCCGAGCTCGGCCTCGAGGGCGGCGACGTGCTTGGAGACCGCCGGCTGGCTGACGAAGAGCTCGCCGCCGGCCCGTGTGAACGACCCGTGTCGCGCGACTGCGGCGAAGGCACGCAGACGGGCCTCCAGATACATGAGCAGGAGTCATACCAGGCGCAATCACCCGTGTCTTGGTGTTTGATCTCCTCGGAAGGCACCATGGTCGGCGACCGCCGGCGGTCGGTTCGAAGACTCACCGACCGAAAGGAGAAGAGATGCGCAGGGCGATGCTCCTCGCGGTCGTCATGGCGCTCGCAGGGATCGCCGCAGGACCGGCGGGCGCGCACAACGCAGGCTGCGTGCAGACCGGCAACGGCGACTGGGTGTTCGTCGGGTCGAACAAGAACGGCCCGTTCGTTCCCGAGCAGAATCCGAACCGCAACACGACTCCCGGGCCGGACTTCGGCCGGCTCGACCTCCACGAGGGACCCGGCGACCAGTACGGCGCCCGGCATGCGGCCGACCAGGGCAACTCGGCGGTGGAGCGCCCGGCGCCCACTCGGTGCACGGCCCCCGAGCCGCGAGCGTGAGACGGGGCCGGCGCAGCACCCCCGAAACGGCGAGAGCGTCGGTCCTCCGCTGAAGGTGCAGGGCCGGGGCCGCGTGGCCCCGGTCCTGCGACGGCGCGCAAGCTAGCCTAGGCGGCCACCGATGCTCGCCCGGCAGTCGCGTCTGTTCATCCCCACCCTCCGCGAGGCGCCCGCCGACGCGGAGGCCGTCTCGCACAAGCTGCTCGTCCGCGGCGGCTACATCCGCCAGGTGAGCGCCGGCGTGTGGACGTTCCTCCCTCTCGGCTGGCGCGTGCACCAGAAGGTGGTGCAGATCATCCGCGAGGAGATGGACGCGATCGGCGCGCAGGAGATGCTGATGCCTGTGCTCACCCCGGCCGAGCTGTGGGAGGCGACGGGGCGCATCTCGATCCCCGAGGTCTTCCACGTGGAGGACCGGAGCGGCCGCCGCTTCGTCCTCCCGATGACGCACGAGGAGACGGTCACCTTCCACGCGCGCGAGATCCAGAGCTACCGCCAGCTCCCCCAGATCCTCTACCACTTCTCGGTCAAGGACCGGGACGAGCCGCGGCCGCGGGGCGGCCTGCTGCGCGTCCGCGAGTTCATCATGAAGGACTCGTACTCGTTCGACCGGGACGAGGAGGGCCTCGCCCGCAGCTTCGAGCTGCACCGGGAGGCCTACCACCGCATCTTCCGGCGCTGCGGGCTCGAGTACTACGAGGTGGCCGCCGAGTCGGGGATCATGGGCGGCAAGGAGAGCCGGGACTTCCTCTGCCCCGCGGGAGCGGGCGAGAACACGCTCGTCACCTGCGAGGCAGGCGACTACGCGGCCGACTTGGAGGTCGCGCGCGGCGTCCCGCGCCCGCCGCGCCTCCTGGAGCCGCGCCCCGCCCCGGAGGAGGTGGCGACGCCGGGGGTGGCGACGATCGAGGAGCTCGCCGAGTACCTGGGGATCGACCCGTCCGCCACCTCCAAGGCGATGCCGGTGGTCAGGGAGGACGGGACGCTCGTGCTCGGCCTCGTGCGCGGGGACGACCGGCTCTCGGAGCCCAAGCTGCTGGGCGTGCTCGGCGCCGACTTCCGGCCGGCGACCGAGGAGGAGATCCGGGCGGCCTTCGGCGCGGGCGGCGGCTCCCTCGGCCCCGTCGGCGCCGCCGTGGAGGTGATCGCGGACGAGGCGCTCCGCGACGGGCAGTACGTGGCGGGCGCGAACCGGGACGGCTGGCACCTGCTCGGCGTGCAGGCCGGCCGCGACTACGAGGCCCGCTTCGCGGACATCCGCGAGGCGAGGGAGGGCGACTCCTGCCCCGAGTGCGGGGGCGCGCTCCGCTTCCAGGTCGCGATCGAGGTCGGTCACATCTTCAAGTTCGGGACGCGCTACTCGGCGCCGCTGCAGGCGACGTTCCTAGACGAGGACGGGCGGGAGAAGCCGCTCGTCGGCGGCAGCTACGGGATCGGCCCGGGGAGGGTGATGGCGGCGGCCGTGGAGCAGGGCCACGACGAGCGCGGCATCGTCTGGCCGGCGTCGATCGCCCCCTACGGGGTGCACGTGCTCGCGCTGCACGCGGGCGCGCCCGAGGTGCTGGCCGAGGCGGAGCAGGTCGCGCAGGCCCTGCACGAGGCGGGCCTCGAGGTGCTGCTCGACGACCGGGACGAGCGGCCTGGGGAGAAGTTCGCCGACGCCGACCTGATCGGCTGCCCGCTGCGCGTCACGGTGGGGCGGCGGACGCTGGAGGACCGCGCGGTGGACGTGCGCGCGCGCGCCGAGCGGGAGGACCGCCGCATCCCGGCCTCGGACGTGGTGAAATGGGCCCTCGACCGCTGATGGCGAAGCGTCGGAGATTCAGCGATGAGCCGTTCGGCCGTACCGTCCAGCGGCTGATGGAGGAGACGGGCGTCACCTACCGCGGCTTGGCCGAGAAGACGAAGCTCTCCGCGGGCTACCTGAACCACATCGTGCACGGCAACCGGCCCGTGCCTTCGAACGACGTCATCTCGCGCATCGCGGACGCGCTGGGCGTGGAGCCGGAGCACTTCCGGGAGTACCGGATCCGGGTGATCACCGAGCGCCTGGAGCAGATGCCGGCGCTCATCGACCGGCTGTACAAGCGCCTCGCCTGATCCGGCCGCGCGGCGCGGCAGCGGCTAAGGTGTGGGGTGCCACGGGGCGTGGCGCAGCCTGGTTAGCGCGCCAGTCTGGGGGACTGGAGGTCCCCGGTTCAAATCCGGGCGCCCCGACTGCAAGCCGCACGCTGGGACGGCCCCACCTCATGGGCGACCCGGCCCGGGACCGAGCGCGGGCCCCGGAGAGCGCGTGAGGCGCAGGCCGGGCGCGAGCCCTACCCCGCTACACGTCGAAGACCGCCACCTCGTAGCGGTCGACGCGCGGCTCCCCGCCGGCGCCCATCTCCTGCACCACCTGGCGGCGCAGCTCGTTCGCGCGCTCCTCGCTCGCGCGCATCGTCTGCTCGTCCGGCCAGAGGGTGATCGCCATTCCCTTCCCCGTCTCCCGGTCGATGAGGAGCAGCGCGCCGCGGCCGCCCGCCTCCCTGATCAGCGGCAGCACGCTTTCGCGGAAGCTCGAGATCCCCTGCTCGACCCGCTCCGGCGACCCCTCCACGGACGTGACCCGTGCGTACATGACCTGCCTCCTCCCGGTCGCGATGACGGGGGACCCTACCGCCCGCGAAGCGGGCGGGGCGACGGGAGGCGCCGGGCCGACACCCATCCGCGCCCCAGCAGGGGAGGGAAAGGGACGCCAAGGACGGCCCGGCGCCGGTATCTCTTCTCCCTGCCGGCCCGCCTCCCTCCCCGGGAGCGGGGCGCCGCGCACGGGCCCTCGCTATCGCTCGATGTCCCCGTCGCGCTCTTCCTCGCGGCTCCGCGAGACGAGCACCGCGAGGATGACGACGAGGATGTTGACGAGCACGAGCGCGCCGACGGCGAGCGCGACGTACGTCCAGAGGTCCATTGCGCGAGCTTCGACCGCC
>DATLYP010000067.1:0-3533 GCA_035574655.1 Gaiellaceae bacterium | reverse complement strand
CGCAGGCCGGGTCGGCCGCCCGGCCTGCGGCGCGGCGGAGGACGCCGGCGAGGCGGCAGCCGCCTGCGCCTCCGCGGCGCGGGGCGTGAGGCCGGTGGTCTCGCCGCTCCCGGGCCGCAAGAAGAGCAGGAAGGCGGCGAGGCCCGCGGCGGCCAGGATTCCGAGGAGTCCGACGACGCGGACCGGAGGGCTGAGGGTCGCGCTCACGGGTCGCTTATCGGCAGCCGGCGCAGGCCCCTTTACCGGCGAAGAGAAGGGGCGCGGTCGCCCGCGCCCCTTCGGGTCTCCTTCGTACCGCGGGCTAACAGCTGCCGGACGTGATTTGGCCGCCGGGCCCGCTCACTTTGAACTCGTTGCTGCCAGAGCCGGTCGCTTCGATGCAGTAGGTGCTCGCGCCCGCTGTAACACGAATCGCGTGGGTACCGGTCGATTGGATCCCCTGGTCGATCGCTTTGAGCGCATCGAGGGCCGTCGAGGCCGCGGTGCCATCGGGCTTCTTGTTGAACTGGTAGTCGCCCCAGTCGGCGAAGTACGCCTCGGCTGCGGGCACCGCAGCCCGCACGTTGGACTTGGCCGCGTTGTCCTGCGCACGCGCCCGGAACCCGAGGTACGAGGGCACGGCGATCGCGAGCAGGATGCCGATGATGACGATGACGACGAGGAGCTCGATCAGCGTGAAGCCGCCCTCCGAGTTCCCGTCGAGGCGGTGCCGGATCCGCGTGAGCATGGTGGTTCTCCTTCCGCAGTCCGCAGGTCGGTTGGTAGGCGGATGCCGGAGGTTCATCGGCGGTCGGGCGGGACCGGGCATACCCCACTTCGGGTGATTCGCGGGTGAGCGCGTGGGGGAGGCGGGCCGTGCGCTCAAGGTCTCCCCGGCGGCTGCCGATAGCCACCCTGTCCCATGGATGCGGCGCCCCTCTCCATCGACGATCTGCTCGCGCGCGCCGTCGCGGCCGAGGCCTCCGACCTCCACCTCGTCCCCGGGGCGCCCCCGACCGTGCGCGTGCACGGCGAGCTCGCCGCCCTCGACGGCGTCGGGAAGCTGAAGGCGGACGACACCCGCCAGCTCCTCTACCGCATCCTCTCCACCGAGCAGCAGAAGGTGCTCGAGGTCGGCCGCCAGCTCGACTTCTCCTACGGCGTCCCGGGCCTCGCCCGCTTCCGCGTGAACGTCCACTTCCAGCGCGACTCCGTCGCCGCCGCCTTCCGGCACGTGCCCGAGGAGCTGCGCACGCTCGAGGAGCTCGGCCTCCCTCCGATCCTGCGCGACCTGGCCATGAAGCCGCGCGGCCTCGTCCTCGTCACCGGGCCCACCGGCTCCGGGAAGTCGACGACGCTCGCCGCCATGGTCGACGAGGTGAACCGGGCGAAGGCCCACCACATCCTCACGATCGAGGACCCGATCGAGTTCGTGCACCGGCACAAGCGCTGCGTCGTCACCCAGCGGGAGATCGGCGCCGACGCGCCCAGCTTCGCGGAGGCCCTGCGCGCGGCCCTCCGCCAAGACCCGGACGTGATCCTCCTCGGCGAGATGCGCGACCTGGAGACGATCGCGACCGCGCTCACCGCCGCCGAGACCGGCCACCTCGTGCTCGCCACCCTGCACACGCAGAGCGCGCCCTCCACCATCGACCGGGTCATCGACGTCTTCCCGGCCGCCCAGCAGGAGCAGGTCCGCATGCAGCTCGCGAACACGCTGCAGGGGGTCGTCACCCAGACCCTGCTTCCCACCGCCGACGGGCGCGGGCGCGTCGCCTGCCTGGAGATCCTCATCCCCGACGACGCGGTCCGGAACCTCATCCGCCAAGCGAAGGTCGAGCAGATCTACTCGGTCATGCAGACGAGCACCGGGCGCGGCATGCAGACGATGGAGCACGGGCTGCTCGACCTCGTGCGCAAGCGCATCGTCACCGTGGAGGCGGCGCTGACCGTGTCCAGCCGCAAGGAGCAGCTCGTGGGCATGCTCGAGCGGGCCGGGATCCCGGTGAACCTCGCCCCGCCCGAGCCGCAGCTCGGCGCAGGCCTGAGGATCGCGAGCGGCTGAGATGGGCGAGCTGCGGCACGCCACGTCCGAGCGCGCCCCGGAGCCCGCGACCGAGGCCGCCCTCGGGGGGCAGGCCGGCGCCGGCGGCCCCGCACCGGGCTTTCCTGCAGCCTCCCCGGAGCCGGAGCGCCCTCGCCGCCTCTCCTTCCGCCGGCGCCGGCCGTCCCGCCGGGAGCGGGCGACGGACAAGCGCGCGAAGCGCCTTCTCGGCCTGAAGATCGGGTCCTCCCAGCTCGCCGCCGCCCGGGTCGTGAACAACGGGGCGCCGGAACTCGTCGAGATCGCCCGGGAGCCGCTCGAGCCGGGGATCGTCGTCTCCGGGGAGCTGCGCGACCCGGAGGCGCTGACCGCGTCCCTCAAGCATTTCTTCGCCGAGTACAAGCTGCCGAAGAAGGGCGTCCGGCTCGGGCTCGCCAACAACCGCATCGGCGTCCGCGTCTTCGAGATCGAGGGCGTGACCGACCCGCGGCAGCTCGAGAACGCGGTCCGCTACCGCGCCGAGGAGGTGCTGCCCATCCCGCTCGAGGAGGCGGTCCTCGACTACGCGGTGCTCGGGGAGGGCGCGCGCGAGGACGGGACGCCGGTGAAGCGGATCCTGCTCGTCGTCGCCTACCGCGAGGTGGTGGAGCGCTTCCTCGGCGCCTGCTGCGCCGCCGGCCTCGAGGTCGTCGGCGTCGACCTGGAGGCGTTCGCCCTCCTGCGCGCGCTCGCCGCGCCCACCGACGGCTTTCCGAGCGGCGGCGCGCTCGTCGCGGTCGCGATCGGGCACGAGCGGACGACGATCGCCGTCTCCACGGGCCGCCACTGCGAGTTCACGCGCGTGCTCGACTGGGGCGGCTGGTCGCTCAACGTCGCCATCGCGCGCGAGCTCGACCGGGCTCCGAGCGAGGTGGAGGGGATCAAGCGCGCCCTTTCCCTCGACGGGGACGCGGCGGTGCCGGGGCTGAGCGCCGAGCAGACGGAACGGGTGCGGGAGGCCGCCCGGCGCGCGCTCGCCGGCTTCACCCGCGAGCTCGTCGCCTCGCTCCACTTCTACCAGGCGCAGCCGGGCGCCCTCGGCATCGGGGAGATCGTCCTCGCCGGGGGAACGAGCCACATGCACGGCCTGGCGGAGACCGTCGCCCGGCTGATCGGCGTCCCCGTCCGCGTGGGCGACCCCTTCGAGCGGGTGCGGGTCGGCAAGCGGGTCGAGCCCCCCGGGCAGGCGGGATCGCTGGCCGTCGCCATCGGGCTCGGGATCGAGGACTGAGGCCCGGTGCGCGCGATCAACCTCCTTCCCCCCGACGAGCGCCGGCCGCGCGGTGAGGGCGTCCGCCTCCCGCTGCTCCTCGCCGCCGCCGGCGCGGCGCTCGTCAGCGCCGGCGCCTACGCGCTCGCCTCGTCGGCGGCTGGGACGGCGGACCGGCGCGCCGGGGAGCTCGCCTCCCTCCAGTCTGCGCTCGCCCGGCTCCCCAAGCCCGCGCCGACCGCGGTCACCCAGGGCGCGCTC
>DATLYP010000066.1:0-10492 GCA_035574655.1 Gaiellaceae bacterium | reverse complement strand
TGGCGGCGACGCTCGGCGTCGTCGACCGGGAGACGGTCGCCGCCGTGGCCGCGCAGGCCCGGTGAGCGGGCCGCTCGCGCAGCCCGTCCGCCGCGAGCTCTACGTCCGGCACGCGCGCCTCGAGGGCCGCTCCGTGGCGCTCCTGCGCGCGGTGGACGAGGGGCACCGGTGCGTGGTCGAGGCGGAGGTGTGGCCGGCCGGGCGCGACGTCCACCCCTACGCGGCCGAGCGCGCGGGGCCGTACGTGTTCGCGAACCCGGCCGAGGCGACCCGGTTCGTCACGCAGGCGGTCGAGGCGCTGATCGCGCTCGGCTGCGACGTGAGCGCCGCCTGAGCAGGCGCGCGCCAGCCGCGCGCTCAGGCGAGCACGCGGGCGAGCTCCTCGAGCGAGGTGAGGCCGGAGGCCACCTTCTCGATCCCGTCGTCCCAGAGCGTGCGCATCCCGTTCGCCGCCGCCGCGCGGGCGATCTCGTCCCGGCTCGCCCGGCGCACGGCGAGCGCGGCGATCTCCTCCGACATGCGCAGGAGCTGGAAGACCCCGATCCGCCCTCGGTAGCCCGTGTGGTTGCAGCGGGGGCAGCCGCGCTTGCGGTAGAAGACCGCCCCGTCCACCGCCCGCGCCACCGCCGGGGAGACGCGCGCCTCGAGCAGCTCGGCCTCGCTCGGCTGGTACGCCTCGCAGCAGTGCGCGCACAACCTGCGGGCGAGCCGCTGGGCGAGCACGGCGGAGACGGCGGCGCCCGTCAGGAAGGGCTCGACCCCCATCTCGCCGAGGCGGGTGATCGTCGAGGGGGCGTCGTTCGTGTGCAGCGTGGAGAGGACGAAGTGGCCGGTGAGCGCCGCCTCGATCGAGATCTTCGCGGTCTCCGCGTCCCGGATCTCCCCGACCATGACCACGTCCGGGTCGGAGCGGAGGATGGAGCGAAGCGCGGAGGCGAACGTGAGGCCGGCGCGCGGGTTGATCTGCACCTGGTTGACGCCGGGGAGCCGGTACTCCACGGGGTCCTCGACGGTAATCACGTTGATCTCCGGCCGGTTGATCTGCGCGAGGCAGCCGTACAGGGTCGTCGACTTGCCGGAGCCGGTGGGCCCGGTGACGAGCAGCGCGCCCGTGGGAAGATGGATCACCTGCTCGAGCTCGGCGCGCATCGCCTCCGAGAGCCCGAGCTCGGTCAGCGTCGGCGCCCGCTTGGACTTGTCGAGCAGGCGCATCACCACCTTCTCTCCCTCGACGGTGGGGAGGGTCGCCACCCGGATGTCGAGCAGCCGCCCGACGACGCCCGGGGAGAGGGTGATGCGGCCGTCCTGGGGCTTGCGCCGCTCGGCGATGTCGAGCTTCGCGAGCACCTTGAGGCGGGTGGTGACGCCCGCCGCCATCCGCTTCGGCACCCGCTGCACCTCGCGCAGGACGCCGTCCACGCGGAAGCGGACGACGAGGGCGTCCTCCTGCGGCTCGAAGTGCACGTCGGAGGCGTTCTCCTCGGCCGCTTGGAAGATGAGGGCGTTGACGAGGCGGACGAGCGGCCCGTCGGAGATGCCGTCGTCCGCCTCCAAGTCGTCGCCCGCGTCCTCGTCGACGTCCACGACGAGCGAGCCGAGGGCGTCCGCCGCGCGCACGAGGCGCCCGAGCTCGGCGAGGACGTCCTCCCTGGGGGCGACGGCGAGCTCGAGCTGGTGCCTGGTGGCGAGGCGGAGCGCGTCGATCGCGTGCAGGTCGCCCGGGTCGGCGACGGCGACCTTGAGCACGTCCCCCTCGAGCGCGTAGGGCACCGCGAGGGCGCGCTCGAGCGCGTGCGCCGGGATCAGCTGCGCCGCCTCTTGGGCGACCCCGACCTCGGCCAGGTCGACGAGGGGGAGGTGGTGGCGGGCGGCGAGCATGCGCGCGACGCCGGCGTCGCTCGCCGCCCCCTCCTCGATCAGGGCTTGGACGACGGAGCCGGCGGTCGCCGCGCGCGCCCGGACGAGGGCGAGCGTGTCCGGCGCGAGCAGGTTCGTTCGGGCGAGCAGGTCGAGGACGAGCTCCGCCGTCCCGTCGGCGCCGCGGGGCGTTGCCAGCGGCCGCGCGGGCGCGCCGGGCACCGCCGTCGGAGGCCCGGGCAGGCGCAGGCTGAGCGGTCGCTGGTGCTCCATCGCTCCTCGAATCCGTATCGGCAGCGGGCTCCTCGCCCTTGACGCAACGGGGGGTCAGGTCCCAACCGTTGCGCGCAACAGCGGGGGTCAGGTCCCGACCGTTGCGCGCAACACTTCGGACCTGACCCCCGCTGTTGCGCGGTTCAGAAGAGCCCGAGGTACGCGTCCAAGAGGCGGTCGCCGGCAAAGAGGGCGACGACCGAGCCGAGGGCGAGGAAGGGGACGAGCGGGACGCTCATGCGCCGGGCGGCGCGCCCGTGGCGGACGGCGAGGATGGCCGCAGGGACGAGCGCGGCGAGCAGGCCGAGCAGGAGCGCGACCGTGACCGAGCGGCCGAGGATGGCGCCGAGCAGGAGGGCGAGCTTGACGTCGCCCATCCCGAGCCCGTTCGGGTAGGCGAGCACGACGACGAAGAGCGCGCCGCCGGCGGCGAGCGCCGCGAGCAGCCACTCGGGGCTCGGCTCGAGGAGCATGTGCGCGACGAGCGCGAGGGCGGCCGCGGGCAGCACGATCCGGTTGGGCACGATCCGGTGCTCGAGATCGATCGCGGAGAGGACGACGAGCAGCGCGCAGAACCCGGCCGCGAGCAGGCCCTCGCCGGTCGGCCCGAAGGCGGCGATGCAGGCGGCCACGAGGGCCGCCGTCGCCGCCTCGACGAGCGGGTAGAGGGGCGAGATCGGCGACCGGCAGTGCCGGCAGCGGCCACGCAGGAGAAGCCACGAGAGCACGGGCACGTTGTCGCGCCAGGCGATCGCGTGCCCGCACGCCGGGCACGCCGAGCCGGGCGAGACGATCGACCGCCGCAGAGGCACGCGCGCGGCCACCACGTTCAGGAAGCTGCCGAGCGCGAGCGCCGGGGCGAGCGCGAGGGCGGCGGCCGCGGCGTTCACAGCGCTACCCCGCGTAGCTGCCGGCGACCGTCTGGACGACGGGCTGCGTCGTCTGGTTCACCGGCATGCCGTCCGTCGCGCCTGCCAGCTCCTTCGGGAGCGCGTTCAACGTGACCGAGTTGCTGATCGTCGCATTGCGCGCGATGACCGGCCCCCAGATCGTCGTGTTCTGCTGGATCTCGAGGTCGTTGACCGCGTAGATCGCGCCTTGGAAGACGACCTGGTTGCCGATGTCCGTGCTCAGCGTCTCCGACCGGACGGAGCCGGCGACGAGGACGAGCATGTCCGTGTTCGGGTCCCAGCTCGAGTCGCAGCCGGGGACGCCGCACAGGTCGGCCCGGTTCTTGATCACGATCTGGCTGGACGCGTAGATCGTCGCCTGCCCGTCGTACTGGATCAGGTTCAGGTTGTTCCAGGTGACGTCGCCGTCGAAGAAGATCGTGCCCTTGATCCTGAGCGTCCCGGGGGAGCCCGGGATCCACTCGAGCTCGGCGACCTTGGTGTCGAGGGTGCCGTTGCCGTCCGTGTCTTCCCAGCGCTCGCAGTCGTAGCCCGTGCTCGGGGTGAGGTCGACCTCGGGCAGGCTCGCGTTCATCGTCGTCGACGAGCTGCGGGGACCGGCCTCGTTGTCGAAGGCGTTGGCCCCGCCCGGGAACGATCCCACGTTGCAGTTGGACCGCGGCCCGAGCTGGGCCGTGTCATACGCGTTCGCGAGGTTGATCTGCGGCTTGGCGATGGCGGGCGGGCTCGTCGCGACGCGGTTCGCGTACACCCGTGCCGCCGGGCCGCAGGTCACCGGCGTCCCCGAGTAGTGGCAGGCGCCGCTCGCGAGGAACTCGTCGATCGGGTTGCTCGCCGTCCCGACGGAGGCGCTGTTGTTCACGTACAGGCTGCCGAGGACGTGCACGGCCGGGCTCCACACCTGCGCGTTGTTCTCGAGGCAGAGGTCGCCCCGCACGTAGACGGCGAGCGTCAGGCTGACCAGGTTGCCGAGGGTGACGCAGCCCGATGGCTGGTCGATGAAGAGGTACTTCCAGGGGCGCAGGTCGCCCACGGTCTGCGTGGTCACCTGCGCTTGCAGGCTCGCCGCGCGGACGACGCTCGCCGCCCCCGGGCCGGTCGGGTTCGCGACCGTGCCCCGGCCGTACAGCGTCCACGTGGAGCCGGCGAGCTCGCCCCTGTACTCGATCGTGCCGCCCGGCATCGTGACCGTGGTCCACGTGGAGGGGACGGCGGCGGCCGAGTAGGGGTCGCTCGCCGACTCGAGCTTCGAGAGCGCCGTGCTCAGACCCGCCTCGGCGAGGCCGTACGCGGCCGTGTCCGCCTTCGAGCGGTGCGCCGAGCCCTGGTTCGCGGTGACGTACGTGAAGATGGCGGCGCCGAGGGCGACGAGGACCAGGGTCACGCCCAGGGCGAGCGGGAGCGCGAGGCCGCGCTCGTCGCGCAGTCGGGATGCCGCAGGCGCGATCACGCCTGACGCACTCAAGGGGCACCCGGCCGGCCTTGCATCACCCTTCGGGGGGAGGCGGGCTCACGCGCGGGAGGAGTTGCGGAGGACGATGTCGTCCTCGAGCCGGTAGTCCCGCCCCGCTCCCGGCTTCGCGTTCACGGGAAGGGAGACGCGCAGCTTGGCGAGGCTCCCCGAGACGGGAGGGACGAGCGTGAAGACGGCATCGGTCGTGAGGTAGTCGGCCGCCTTCTTCCCGGAAGAGGTGCAGGACGAGCCGACTTGCCGATAGAGCGCGAAGCGGCTGCCGGAGCCGATCGTGCACCAGCTCACCGTCGTCCCCCCGGCGGCGCTGGGACAGCGGTTGCCGAGGACAACGGTGACGCTCGTGCCGCCCCCGCCGACCGTGACCGAGGCGGCGCAGTGGAGCTCCCGTCGGAGCTGGTCGAGGGCGAGGCGCGCGTTGATCTGGGAGGTGAAGCGGCGGTTCATCTCCGCCTCGATGTTCAGCGCGGAGACGAGCACGGTCGCGAGCGCCGTGACGACGATCACGAGCATGGCGAGCACGGTCAGGAGCTCGATCAGGGTGAAGCCGCGCTCGTCGCGGCGGATGCCCGCGAGCAGCTCTCGACGCCCGCCCACCTCAGCCTCCCGCGAGGCGGAGGGTGGGGGTCTGCGGCTCGCCCGGGGCCGCCGCGAGCGGGGGGAGCTCCGGCTCGGACGGCCCGCCCTCCTCCCCCGAGGAGGCGAGCCGGGCCAGCTTCTCGGCGTGCTCGAGCGCGATCTCGAAGTCGTGCCGGTTGGTGGCCGCGTTCGCCGCCGTCTCCCGATCGACCAAGCCGCGCAGCACGAGGTCGATGAGCGAGTCGGTGAAGGTCTGCATCTGGAAGTACTCGCCCTCCGCGATCGCGGCCGGGATCTCCTCCGTCCGCCGCTCGCGGATCAGCTCCGCGATCCGGGCGTTCGTGATCATGACCTCGACGGCGGGGATGCGCCCGCCCCCGAGCGCGGGCAGCAGCCGCTGGCTGATCACGCCGCGGAGGACGCCCGCGAGGACGGAGATCACCTGCTGCTGCTTGCCGGGCGGGAAGTAGTCGACGATCCGGCCGACGGTCTCGGCGGCGTCGAGCGTGTGCAGGGTGGAGAAGACGAGGTGCCCCGACTCGGCCGCCTGCAGGGCGACGCGCGCGCTCTCCGCGTCGCGCAGCTCCCCGATGAGGATGACGTCCGGGTCCTGCCGGAGGACGCGGCGGAGCGCCTGGCTGAAGCTCTCGGTGTCCAGCCCGACCTCGCGCTGGTTGACGATGCAGCTGCGGTCGGGGTGGATGATCTCGATCGGGTCCTCGATCGTGACGATGTGCTGACGCCGGGTGCGGTTGATGTGGTCGATCATCGCCGCCAGGGTCGTCGTCTTCCCGGCCCCGGTCGCGCCGGTGACGAGCACGAGCCCGCGCTGCTCCTCGGCCAGGCGCACGACGCCCGGGGGCAGGTGGAGCTCCTCGAAGCCGGGCACGACGTCCGGGATCACCCGGAAGGCGAAGGAGATCGCCCCCCGCTGGCGGAAGCCGTTGACGCGAAAGCGGGGCAGCCCCGGCTCCGAGTAGGCGACGTCCAAGTCGCCGGTCTCCTCGAAGAGCTGGCGACGCCTGGGCGTCGCCGCGGTCACCCGCTCGAGGACCTCTTGGAGGTCCTCCTCGGAGAGCGCGGGAAAGCCGGCGGCGGGCTCGAGCTCGCCGTCCTGCCGCAGCACGGGCGGCTGGCCGAGCTTCAGGTGCACGTCGCTCGCGCCGTTCAGGACGGCGTGCCGCAGCACAGCCGAGAGGTCCACGGCTCCGGCATCGGCAGCCGGCTGAGGTTCCTTTACGGAGGCAGGACCGCGAATCCCCCGCGCTGGGGCATGCCCACCACCCGTTGGGGGGAGGAGCAGGGGGCTGCGTCGAAATAGCGTGCGCACACGAGGGCGCGGCCCTCCCTGCGGAAAGGAGCTTCTGAAGGGTGACCCGGAACCAGGCCCGGCGCGCGCGGGCGGAGGCAGGCGGGGCGGGCCGGCGCCCCCGAGACGAGCGGCCGGAGGCGTAACCACGTGAGCGTCACGCTGACGGGAGGGGTGGGCCGCCCCGCCGGCGCCCTGTCGGCCGCCCGCCTCGCGCTCGCGGGAGCGGCGGTCGCGGCGACCACGCTCCTGCTCTACTTCGGCGTCCTCTCGGGGCTGCGGCCGCCCGCAGGCGACGCCGTGCCCTGGTGGGCGCTCCTCGTCGTCTTCTTCCTGGCAGAGGCGCTCCCGGCCCAGATCCACTTCCGGCGCGAGGCCTACAGCGTCTCCCTCGGGGAGATCGGGCTCGTCCTGGGCCTCTACCCCGCCTCGCCGGGCGGGCTCCTGGCCGCGCAGCTCCTCGGGACGGCGGTCGCGCTCGCCGTCGCCCGGCGGCAGCGGCCGCAGGCGCTGGCGCTGAACCTCGTCATGCTCGCCTTCGCCTCCTGCGTCGCCCTCCTCTTCTTCCACGGGACGCTGAAGCTGGGAGCCGCGTTCGGCCCCGCGGGCTGGCTCGGCGCCGCGCTCGGCGCCGGCGCCTACGCGGGCGTCACGCTCGCGCTCGTCGGCGCCGCGACCTGGCTCGCCTCGGGGCGCTCGGTCGCGTCCGAGCTGCCCACGCTCGCCGTCATCGCCGGGGGCGCCTGCGCCGCGAGCGCGAGCCTCGCGGTGGCGGCGGTGGAGCTCGCCCGCCATGACCCGCGCGTCCTCTGGGTGCTCGCGGTCCCGGTCGCGAGCGCCGCGCTCGCGCTCAGCGCGCACGCGGCGCACCGGCGCCGGCACTGGCACCTGGAGTTCCTCTCCCGCTCCATGCGCGCGATGCAGGGCGCCGAGTTCCGTTCCTCCGTGCGCGAGCTCCTGGAGGCGGCGCGGACGATGCTCTCGGCGGAGGTGGCGGAGATCCTCGTCTTCTCAGGCGCGCCCGAGGAGGGGGGCCTGCGGAGCGTCGTGAGCCCGACCGAGGACGTCCTCATGGAGCCGGTGGAGCTGGACGAGGCGCGCCTGCGCGCGCTGCACGAGGTCTCCGCCCACCCGGCGGCGGTCCTCCTGCCCCGCGGCCGCCCCCGCCACCCGCTGGACGGCTACCTGGCGAGGGAGGGCTTGGAGGACGCGATCGTCACCGCCCTGCGCGGGGTCGACCGCCTCTTCGGGATGGTGCTCGTCGGCAACCGCCTGGGCGAGGCTGCGACCTTCACCCACGACGACCGGCGCCTGTTCGAGACGTTCGCAAGCCACGCGGGCGCCCTGCTCGAGAACGACCGCGTGAAGAGCCAGCTCCGCCACCAAGCCTTCCACGACAGCCTCACCGGGTTCGCGAACCGGGTGCTCTTCACCGAGCGCGTGCACAAGGCGCTGGCGCTCAGCGTCGCCGGCGAGCGCCGCCCGGCTGTGCTCTTCGTCGATCTCGACGACTTCAAGACGATCAACGACAGCTTGGGGCACAGCGCCGGCGACCAGCTCCTGATCGCGGTCGCCGAGCGCGTGCGCGCCTCCCTGCGCCCTGACGACCTGGTGGCGCGGCTCGGGGGCGACGAGTTCGCCGTTCTCCTCGAGCGCGCCGACCGGAAGGACGCGGAGACGGTCGCCGCCCGGCTCGTGGAGGCGCTGCGGGCGCCGGTCACGCTCGAGGGGCGCGAGATGCGGATCCACGCCAGCATCGGCATCGCCCGCGCCGAGCCCGGGAACGTGGCCGACGACCTTCTCCGCAACGCGGACGTCGCCATGTACTCGGCGAAGACGAACGGGAAGGGCGGCTACGCCTGGTACGACCCGGAGATGCACGTGCGCGCGCAGCGCCGGCAGGAGCTCGCGAGCACGCTGGAGGGCTCGCTGGAGCGGGACGAGATCGAGGCGCACTACCAGCCGATCGTGGCGCTCGAGTCGGGGCGGGTCGTCGGGCTGGAGGCGCTCGCCCGCTGGCGGCACCCCGCGCGCGGCCTCGTCCTCCCGGACAGCTTCATCCCGCTCGCGGAGGAGGCCGGGTTCATGCCTCCCATCGGGCGGACGGTGCTGCGCCTCGCCTGCGAGCAGCTCGCCGTCTGGCGCTCCCGCCACCGCTTCCACGAGGAGCTGATGGTGAGCGTGAACCTGTCCCAGAGCCAGCTCCGCAACCCGAACCTGACCCAAGACGTGGAGGAGATCCTGGCCGAGACCGGGATCCCGCCCGACCGGCTCGTGTTCGAGCTGACCGAGAGCAGCGCCATGCAGGACCCGGAGGCGGCGATCGAGACGCTCGGGCGGCTGCGCCGGCTGGGAGTGCGGCTCGCCCTCGACGACTTCGGCACCGGCTACTCGTCCCTGAGCCACCTGCGCGACTTCCCGATCGACATGCTGAAGATCGCGAAGCCGTTCGTCGACCGGCTCGACCGCGACCGCACGTTCGTGGACGCGATCCTCCGGCTCGCCGCCACCCTCGAGCTGGAGGTGGTGGCGGAGGGGATCGAGACTCGGGAGCAGGCGGAGCTGCTGCGCGGGCTCGGCTGCACGCTGGGGCAGGGCTACTACTACGCGCCGCCGATGGAGCCGCTCCACGTCTCCTCCCGGCTCGCCTTCGGGCCGATCGTGCTCAAGCCGGAGCGCCGTCGCCCGGCGCGCGTCGCGTAGCCGCGGGCGGGCCCTCGCCCCGCGCCCGGCCGGGGCGGTGTGGCTTGATTCGCCGCGTGGCGATCGAGCCCCGGACCCTCGAGCCCCCGACGCGCCTCGCCCGCCGGCTCGGCCTCGCCGACGCGGTCGTCGTCGGGCTCGGCGCGATGGTCGGGGCCGGCGTCTTCGCCGCTTTCGCGCCGGCGGCGGAGGTGGCGGGCGCGGGCCTCCTGCTCGGCCTCGTC
Source organism: Gaiellaceae bacterium (assembly GCA_035574655.1). Classification (GTDB taxonomy): domain Bacteria; phylum Actinomycetota; class Thermoleophilia; order Gaiellales; family Gaiellaceae; genus GMQP-bins7. The sequence goes on along the minus strand of DATLYP010000066.1, from coordinate 1,165 downwards.
GTCGCGGGCGCGGTCGCCGTCTGCAACGCCCTCGCCTCCGCGGAGCTCGCGGCCGTGTACCCGCGCTCGGGGGGGACGTACGTCTACGGGCGGGAGCGGCTGGGGCCGTTCTTCGGCTACCTGGCCGGCTTCGGCTTCGTCGCCGGCAAGGTGGCGAGCCTGACCGCGATGGCGCTCACCTTCGGGACCTACGCCGCGCCCGGGCTCGCCCGGCCGCTCGCGGCCGCGGCCGTCGTCGCCCTGACCTTCGTGAACGTCCTGGGGCTCGGGAAGACGGCCGCGCTCACGCGCGTGCTCGTTGCCGCCGTCGTCGCCGTCCTCGCCTTCGTCGTCGGCGCCTCGCTGCTCGGGGGCGACCCGGAGCCGGCGCGCCTCACCCCGCTCTGGCCGGAGTCGGGGCTGCGCGGCGTGCTCGCCTCGGCCGGCTTCCTCTTCTTCGCCTTCGCGGGCTACGCGCGGGTCGCGACCCTGGGCGAGGAGGTGCGCGACCCGGAGCGGACGATCCCGCGCGCGGTGGTGCTCGCGCTCGCACTGACCCTGCTCCTGTACGCCGCGGTCGCGGTGAGCCTCCTCCTCGTGCTCGGCCCGGAGGGAGTGGCCGCAACGTCCGCGCCGCTCGCGCGCGCCGTGGAGGCGGCGGGGAGCGGCGACTTGGAGCCGCTCGTGCGGGTGGGCGCCGCGCTCGCCTCGCTCTCCGTCCTCGTCTCGCTGCTCGCGGGGGTGAGCCGCACGGTCTTCGCGATGGCCGACGACGGCTACCTGCCCCGCCGCTTGGCGGCGGTGCACCCGCGCCGGCGCTCGCCGTACGCGGCCGAGCTCGCGGTGGGGGCGGCCGTGGTCGCAGTCGTGGCGCTCGCCGACCTGCGCGGGGCGATCGGCTTCAGCTCGGTGACCGTGCTCGTCTACTACGCGATCGCGAACGCCGCGGCGCTCACGCTCCCGCCCGGGCGGCGCCGCTGGCCGCGGCTTGTCCCTGCCGCCGGCGTCGCCGGCTGCCTGGCGCTCGCCCTCTCCCTCCCGGGGAGCACCGTGCTCGCCGGCCTGGGCGTGCTCGCCCTCGGCGCGGCCTGGTACGCGCTGCTCGAGCTACGGCGGCGCAGGCGCGAGGCGCGCGAGCCGGGATAGCGCCGCGAGCGGCAGGCGCGCGAGGCCCTCCGCGTCCGCC
>DATLYP010000065.1:0-3473 GCA_035574655.1 Gaiellaceae bacterium | reverse complement strand
CGGGGGAGCACGTGCTCCGCCTCGCCCCGCCGCTCGTCGTCTCGGCCGACGAGGTCGACTCCGCGCTCGCGGTGCTCGCGGAGGTGCTCCCGTGAACCGCGCGGAGCGTCAGGGCGCCATCCGCCGCCTCGTCCGGGAGCGGGCGATCTCGACCCAGGCGGAGCTCGCGGACGCCCTGCGCGGGCTCGGCTACGACGTGGTGCAGACGACCGTCTCCCGGGACATCCGCGAGCTCGGCCTCGTCAAGGTGCGGGGGGCGGGCGGCCGCCTCGTGTATGCCCTCCCCGAGGACGCCCGCCCCGCGCAGCTTGCCGCCAGCCTCCGCCGGATCGCGCTCTCGATCGAGTCGAGCGGCAACCTCGTCCTCGTCATGACCCCCTCCGGCTTCGCGAGCGCCCTCTGCGAGGAGATCGACCGCGCCCGCCACCCGCACATCCTGGGGACGATCGCGGGCGAGAACACGATCCTGATCGTGGCGCGCGAGGGCGTGCCGGGTCAGCAGCTGCGCGACGAGCTGCGCGGCTACCTGCTCGAGGGGGCGGCATGAGCTCCCTCCCGGGCCTCGGGGTGCTGCCGCGGCCGCTCGCGCTCGACCTGCGCGGCCGCTCCCTCACCCGCGTCTGCGACCTGAGCGCGGCGGAGCTCGAGGCGGTGCTCGACCTGGCCGCCGACCTCAAGCGCCGCCAAGCCGCCCGCGAGCCGCACCGGCTGCTCGAGGGCCGCACGCTCGGGCTCCTGTTCCGCCGGCCCTCGACGCGCACGCGTGTCTCCTTGGAGGTGGCGATCGCCCACCTGGGCGGCGCCGCCGTGCACCTGCCGCCCGCGGAGCTGCAGCTCGCCCGCGGGGAGTCGCTCGCCGACACGGCGCGCGTGCTCTCCGGCTACCTGGACGCCCTCGCGGTGCGCACCGGACCCCAGGCCGAGGTCGACGCCCTCGCCGCGGCCGCCTCCATCCCGGTCGTCAACGCGCTCACGGACGCCGAGCACCCGCTGCAGGCGCTCGCCGACCTGCTCACGATCCGGGAGCGCCTGGGCGGCCTGGAGGGGATACGGCTGGCGTGGGTCGGCGACGGCACGAACGTCTGCGCGTCGCTCGCGGCCGCGTGCACGCTCCTCGGGGTGGAGCTCGTCGTCGCCTGCCCGCCCGGGTACGAGCCGGGGTGCGCGTCGCCGGTGACGGTCGTGCGCGACCCGCGCGAGGCGGCCGCGGGCGCCCACGTGCTGGCGACCGACGTGTGGACGAGCATGGGCGCGGAGGACGAGCGGGCGCGGCGCGCTCGCGACCTCGCCCCCTACGCGCTCGACGAACGGCTGCTCGCCCTCGCCGACCCGGAGGCGATCGTGCTCCACTGCCTGCCCGCCCACCCGGGAGACGAGATCTCGCCCGGGGCCCTCTACGGGCCGCAGTCGGCCGTGTGGGAGGAGGCGGAGAACCGCCTGCACACGGCGAAGGCGCTGCTCGCGCTCGTCCTCCGCTGAGGAGGCCTCGGGGAGGGCGGCCTCACCGGCGCGCCGGGTGGGCGCGCAGCGGCTCCCGGCCCCGCCAGGGGCGGCGGCCCGGGACGAGGTCGATCTCGAACCAGACGCAGCAGCGCTCCCCGCGGCGGAAGCCCCAGCGGTCGGCGAGCGCGTCGACGAGGACGAGGCCGTGATGACCCTCGTCGCTCCTCCGGTGCCGGACGAGGAACGCGAGCGGGTCGAAGCACGGGCCGCCGTCCTCCACCTCCACGCGGATGCGCTCGCCGTCGCTCCGGACCGCGAGCGCGATCGAGTCCCCGGGGGCGAGCCCTGCGTGGCGGACGCTGTTCGCGACGAGCTCGCTCGTCAGGAGCTGCGCGGTGAAGGCGAGGTCGGGGTCGACGAGCTGCGGCAACGCCGCCACGATCCTGCGCGCCTCGCGGGCCGCCGACGGGGAGGCGGAGAGGGCGCGCCAAGTGGACGGGTGAGCGGACATGGGACTCGCTCGCAGGGCCCTGCGCCGGGAGCATCCCAACGTTACGCTCCTTCCCGGTGTCCGAGCGCGACAAACGGCTGGCCATGAACGAGGCGCTCTTCCGCGAGCTGAACGAGCGCGTCGAGGAACGGGTGCCGAACGCGACCCGGGACGAGACGATCACCGTCCTCTGCGAGTGCGGCAACCTGGACTGTACGGAGCGAATCGCGCTCCCTGTCGGCGCCTACCGCGAGGCGCACGAGCATCCGGCGCGTTTCGTGGTCGTCCCCGGCCACGGCGAGCCCCACGTCGAGGAGGTCGTCGCCCGCGGGGACGGGTACGAGGTCGTCCGCAAGCGGGGGCTCGCGGGCGAGATCGCAGCCGAGCTCCAGGGCTGAGCGGCGTCGCGGCGCCCGACCAACGGGCGGCGGGAGCAGGAGGCGGGGGGCCGCGACGGCGCCCTCAGGAGAGGCCGGCCTCGGCGAGCACGTTGCGGCCCCAGGCGAAGCGGGCCTCGTACCAGCCGGCGAGCGGGACGAGCGTGGTGCCGCGGTCGGAGGCGTGCACCATCCAGCCGTTGCCCACGTAGATGCCCATGTGGGTCACCTCCGCGGGGCGGGAGCGCGGCCCTCGCCGCCCGAAGAAGACGAGGTCGCCGGGCTGCAGCGCGTCCCGCTGCACGCGCAGCGGCGCCGGCACCTCGCCGCTCATCTCGTAGGTCGTCCTGCCGCGGAGGACGGCGGTGAGCTCCGTGGCGCCCGGGAACGGCTCGAGCTTGAAGACCCGCCAGACGAAGCCCGAGCAGTCGAACCCGCCCGGGAGCCGCCGGCCGAAGAGCAGCTGCGGCCGCTCGGAGGTGCCGGCGAACACGTAGGGGGCGCCGACGAAGCGGAGCGCCCGGGCGAGCACCTCCCGCTGCCAGAGGGTGAGCGGCGGCAGGACGAACCCCTGAACGGCGACGCGCACCGCCTCCACCTGCGCGGGCGTCAGGGTGAGTAGGCGGGCGAGGGAGTAGGCCGCCTCCGCTCGCGTCGCCGGCTCTGAGAGCTGGAGCTCGAGCTCCTCTCGGCTGCGGTCGTGGTTTACGCGCAGCCCGAGCAGACGAGCGACCGTCTCCGTCCCGAGCCACGGCGTAGGACGGAGGCCGGCGGCGAGCGCGGCGAGCCGGAGCCGGCGGGCGGCCGGACGCAGGCCGGCGGCGGTGACGAGCCTGGCGTCGAGCTCCCGCACCGTCACGGGGCGCTCCGGGTCGGCGGTGGGGACGTCGGCGCCGAGCGCGCCCAGCGCCTCCGCCAGCTCACCGGCGGTGAGCGGGTCGTCGGGACGGAACTCGTCCAGGCTCGGGGCCATCAGCCCGGCCGCGACCACCTGCTCGATCTGCGCGGCCGCCCAGGGGCGGGAGGCGCCCGTCCCGGCCTCGGCGGTGCCGGTGGCGAGGGCGAGCGCGGTGAGCGCGCACGCGAGCAGGAGACGGCGCATGCCAGGGTCATCGGCACGGGCGGGCCGCGCCTCCAGCCTCGCAGGGGTGACGCGCGGCGCC
>DATLYP010000064.1:0-15019 GCA_035574655.1 Gaiellaceae bacterium | reverse complement strand
CGGGGCGGCTCCGCCGAGCCGCACCACGCCCTCCGCCGCCAAGGCGGCGGCCTCCTCCTCGCCGTAGCCGAGCTCCGCCAGCACCTCGGCCGTGTGCTCGCCGAGGAGCGGCGGCGGGCTCGGGTGCAGGACGCGCTCCCCCGCGACGGAGAGGGGGAGCGCGACGAGCTCTAGGTCGGGGATGCGCGGGTGCGGGAGCGGCTGCAGGATGCCGAGCGCGCGCGTCTGCTCGGCGCGGGCGACGTCGGCGATGTCGGCGACCGGGGCGGCGGGGACGCCGGCCTCGGTGAGCAGCCGGTGCCACTCGGCGGTGTCGCGCTCGCGCAGCCTCGCGGAGAGGAGCGCGACGAGCTCCTCCCGGTGGCGGACGCGGTCCGGGTTCGTGCGGAAGCGGGGGTCGGCGGCGAGCTCGGGAAGCTCGAGCGCGCGGCAGAGGGCGGCGAACAGGCGGTCGTTGCCGGCCGCCACCATGAGCTCCCCGTCCCGGGTGGGGAGCACCTGGTAGGGGGCGACCATGGGGAAGACGGTGCCCTCGCGCCCCGGCACCGTCCCGTCCGCGAGGTAGCCGACGAGGTGGTAGCCGACGTAGGCGAGCGCGGTCTCGTACAGCGACGTGTCCACCACCGCCCCCTCCTCGGTGCGCTCCCGCTCGAGCAGCGCCGCCACGATCCCGAGCGCCGCCCACATGCCGGTGCCCATGTCGATCAGGGAGGAGCCGACGCGCACCCCCGGCCGGCCCGGCTCGCCCGTGACGCTGATCAGGCCGCCGGCCGCCTGCATGAGCGCGTCGTAGCCTGGCTCGCCGGCGAGCGGACCGGTGCGCCCGTAGGCGCCGATCGTGCAGTAGACGAGCCGCCGGTTCCGGGCGCGGAGCGCGTCCGGGCCGAGGCCGAGGCGCTCGGCCGTGCCCGGGCGCAGGCTCTGCACGAAGACGTCGGCGCGCTCTGCGAGCCGCAGCACGATCTCCCGCCCGCGCGGGTCGGCGAGCGAGACGGCGAGCGAGCGCTTGCCGGCGTTCACGGACAGGAACATCGCGCCCTCGCCGCCCCAGAAGGGCGGGCCCCAGGCGCGACCGTCGTCGCCCGTGTCGGGGCGCTCCACCTTCACCACCTCGGCCCCGAGCGCGGCGAGGATCTCCGCGCAGAAGGGGCCGGCGATCGAGGTGGTCACGTCCACGACCCGCGTCCCGGCGAGGGGGTGGAAGGGCATGGCGCGCATGATCGCGGCTCTCGTTGTCGGGCGGGCCGGCGACCGGCTCAGGAGGCCCGGGCGAGAACGGCCAGCGCGCCTCTCGATCCGGCGCACCCGCTCGCCGCTGATCCCGAGGCGGCGCCCGATCTCCTCGAGCCGCTGCCGGCGGGCTCCGTCGAGCCCGAAGCGGGCGCGCAGCATCTCCCGCTCGCGATCGAGAAGGCGCGCCACTGGGCGGCGACCTGCCGGCCGGCGATCGCCGCCACGAGGTCCTCGAGCTCCTGCTGGGCTGGCGGCCAGGTCGGCCACGACCTCCGCGGGCGCGGCGCCATCCTCCCGGCCGGGCGTCTCCCCGCCGAGGGCCGCACGCCTTCGGCTCGACGCGCGGCAGCGCCTCGGCCTGGCTGCGGCCGACCGCGGCGCGCGCAACAGCTCGTCGAGTCGAGGCCGGGGCCGCTCGACCCCGAAAGGAGGCGCAGGCGAGGGACGGCTGCTCGCCCCGCCTCTCGGAGCGGCCGCCCTCGGCGAGCGCGCTCGCCGCCGCGACCGGCGGGCGCTGCGCGACATCCTCCGGCGGGCGCTCGCCCTCGACGGACGCAGCCGCCACGAGCGCGGTCGTCTCGCCTCCGTCTCGAGGCGCTTGCCCTAATCTCCGGGAGCCCTATTCCTTACTACGACCCGCTCCCGGCGGGGCTGTCGAGGACGGAAGGGAGGTGGCGCAGTGAACGTCGGACGCGGACGGTCGGACGGGCGGCGCCCGCGGAGCGCGGCGGGGCGGCCGGAGGAGGCCCGGCGGGGCCCGGGGTACACGGTCGTGCGCAGGAGGGGCGACGCGCAGGCGGGGACCTCCTCCTCGCCGCGGGTCGCGGAGGCGGGCTCGTGAGCGGGGGCCGGGCCGCGGTGCGCACCCTCCTCGCCGTCTCCGAGGTGCGGGGCGCAGTCGACGCGCTCGAGCGCGTGCTCGGCGAGCTCGAGGGCACGGGCGTGGACGCGGTCGCCGTCGTCGGCGACCTCGGCGCCGAATGGGAGAGCAGGCCTCTGACCTACCGCACCATCTTCAAGCTGCTCGGGGTCGCCGGCCGCCCCGCCTTCTGGGTGCCGGGCCCGCTCGACGCGCCCCTCGGGGACTACCTCCGCGAGTCCTACAACCTGGAGGTCGTGTACCCGTTCCTGCACGGTGTGCACGGCGCGTTCGCGTTCGGCCCCGGCCCGACCATCTTCGCCGGCATGGGCGGCGAGATCCGGGACGACCCGTCGACGGTGCGGGTGGAGGAGTACGTGGTCCGCTACCCGGCGTGGGAGGCGGAGTACCGGCTGAAGGTGCTCCGGGAGCTGCCGGAGCACGAGCGGGTGCTGCTCTTCGCCACGCCCCCCGCGCACAAGGGGCTGCGCGCCCCGGGGAGCGAGGCGCTCGCCGAGCTCGTGAAGACGCACAACCCGCGCGCCGTCGTCGTCGCCGGGCCGGAGCCGCGGGAGGAGCGCCTCGGGCGCAGCCTCGTCGTCTGCCCCGGCCGGCTGGCGGACGGCCGCTACGCCCTCGTCGACCTTCGCACGCTGGAGGTCGAGCGGCGCACGGTCGGCGAGCGGGCGCCGGCGTGATGCGCGGCCGTCGCGACGGGCGGCCGCCCGCCAGGAAGCACACCACGAGGAAAGGAGGAACGATGCCGCTTCTTCCCGAACGTCGCTCGGCCGTCGCACCCGAGCGCTGGGAGCCGCTGCGCGAGCTCGAGCAGGTGACGGAGCGCATGCGGCGCATGCTGGACGAGACCTTCGGCGGCTGGCCGCTGCTCGCGGCCGAGCGCCTGTGGTCGCCCGCGGTCGACCTCGAGGAGACGGAGGACGCGTACGTGCTCGAGGCGGAGCTTCCGGGGGTGAGGCGCGAGGACGTCGACGTCGAGCTCGTCGGCAATGAGCTGCACATCAGCGGCGAGCTGAAGGAGCGGGAGCGGAAGGGCGTCCTCCGCCGCCGCGCCCGCCGCACGGGCCGCTTCGAGTACCGGGTCACGCTGCCCGAGCAGGTCGACCCGGACAAGGTCGACGCGGCGCTCGCCGACGGCGTCCTCACCGTCACCGTTCCCAAGGCGGAGCGGGCCCGCCGGAAGAAGATCGCGGTCCGCTCGTCGTAGCGGCGGCGAGGGCGGGGGCGTTCCGCCCCCGCCCGCGCCGCCCGCGGCGCGGCGAGGGGTAGCGTTCCCTCCGTGCAGGACGAGAGCCGGCAGCAGCGGGCGCGCGCGAGCGCGATCCTGCTCGCGCTCCTCCTCGCCTTCCTCGTCGCGCAGCTCTTCCTCTTCCCGCTCGCCCTGGCCGGCCGGCCGGAGGCGCTTCCCTACTCGCGCTTCCTCGACCTCGTCGAGCAGGGGAGCGTCGAGCGCGCCGCGATCGGCGAGGAGCAGGTGTCCGGCGTCTACCGCCGCGGGGGGCGCGAGGTCGAGTTCGTGACCCTGCGCCCGCCGGGCGTGGACGACCAGGCGCTCTTGCGGGCGCTGCGCGCGCAGGACGTCGAGTTCAGCGGCCTGCAGCCGAGCCCGCTCGCGGAGCTCCTCGGCCAGATCCTGCAGTGGGTCGTCCCGCTCGCGCTCATCGTCGGCGTCTGGGTCTGGCTCATGCGCCGCTACCGGCCGGAGGCGGGGGCGATGACGCTCGGCCGCTCCCGGCACAAGGTGTACGACCGCAAGGACCTGCGCACCACCTTCGCGGACGTGGCGGGCGTGGACGAGGCGGTGGAGGAGCTGCGCGAGGTCGTGGACTTCCTCAAGAACCCGAAGCGCTACAGCGCCCTGGGCGGCAAGATCCCGAAGGGCGTCCTCCTCGTGGGGCCGCCGGGGACCGGCAAGACCCTGCTCGCCCGGGCGGTGGCCGGAGAAGCGGGCGTGCCCTTCTTCTTCCTCTCCGGCTCGGAGTTCGTGGAGCTCTTCGTCGGGCTCGGCGCCGCCCGCGTCCGCGACCTCTTCCAGGAGGCGAAGCAGAAGGCGCCCTGCATCGTCTTCATCGACGAGATCGACACGATCGGGAAGGCGCGCGGCGGCGCCGTCTCCGGCTCGATCGGGGCGCACGACGAGCGGGAGCAGACGCTGAACCAGCTCCTGACCGAGATGGACGGCTTCGACCCCTCGGCGGGGGTGATCATCATGGCCGCGACCAACCGGCCCGAGGTGCTCGACCCGGCGCTCCTCCGACCGGGGCGCTTCGACCGGCGCGTGGTCGTCGACCGTCCCGACCGGCGGGGCCGGGAGGCGATCCTGCGCGTGCACGCGCGCGGCGTCAAGCTCGCGCCCGACGTCGACCTCTCCGTGATCGCCGCCCGCACCCCCGGCTTCGCGGGCGCGGAGCTCGCGAACGTGGTCAACGAGGCGGCCCTGCTCGCGGCGCGGCGCGGGAAGCAGGCGGTGGGGATGGAGGAGCTCGAGGAGGCGATCGACCGCGTCTCGATCGGGCTCGAGCGCCGCTCGCGGGTGCTCTCCCCCCGCGAGCGGGAGCGGGTCGCCTACCACGAGCTGGGCCACGCCTTCGTCGCACTGGCCTGCCCGCACGCGGATCCCGTGCACCGGGTCTCCATCATCCCCCGCGGGGTCGGCGCGCTCGGGGTGACCCAGCAGCTGCCCGCGGACGACCGGTACCTGATCACGGAGCCGGAGCTGCGCGACCGGCTGGCGGTGATGATGGGCGGGCGCGCGGCCGAGCGGCTCGTCTACGGCGACCTCTCCACGGGCGCGCAGAACGACCTCCAGCAGGCGACCGCGCTCGCCCGGCGGATGGTGGAGGAGTTCGGGATGAGCGAGGAGGTGGGCCCGCTCGCCCTTGCCCGGCCCGGCCTCTTCCTGCCCGTCGACGGGGGGCGGCCGGAGGCGCTCTCGCCCGAGCTCGCCGCCGCCGCCGACCGCGAGGTGCGCCGCCTGCTCGAGGAGGCGGAGGCCCGAGCGGAGGCGCTCCTCGCCGAGCGCCGGGAGGCCCTCGACCGCCTCGCCCGGCTGCTGCTCGAGCGGGAGACGCTCGAGGGCGCCGAGCTGCGGGCCGCGCTCGAGGAGACGGGCGCGGCCGCCACCCCCGCGTAGGGGCTACGGGTCTCCGCCGCCCGAGCGCGCGGGGGCCGGGGCCTCGGCCCGGCCGGCGCGCTCCGCGGGCGTCCGCGGCCGGAGGAGGGAGGCGCCGACCGCGAGCCCGAGGACGGCGACGATCACCGCCAAGGAGACGTAGACGGGGATCTTCACGAGGTCGGAGAGGAGCATCTTCGCGCCCACGAAGGCGAGGATCACCCCGAGCCCCAGGTTCAGGTAGTGGAAGCGGTGCATCATCCCCGCGAGCAGGAAGTAGAGGGGGGCGAGGCCGAGCAGCGAGAAGGCGTTCGCGGCGAAGACGATGAACGGGTCGCGCGTGACGGCGAAGATGGCCGGGATCGAGTCGACGGCGAAGACGACGTCGAAGCTCGCGACGAGGACGAGCGCGGCGGCGAGCGGGGTGGCTGCGAGCCGCCCGCCCTCGCGGACGAGGAAGCGGTCGTCCCGGTAGCCGGTCACCGGCAGGAGCCGGCGCAGCAGCCGCAGCGCCGGGTTCCGCTCCGGGTGCACCTCGACCTCGGTGTGACGGGCGATCCGCACCGCGGTGGCGAGGAGGAGGGCGCCGAAGACGTACACCGTGGCGTGGACGGCGTCGAGGAGCGCCGCGCCGGCGGCGATGAAGACGGCGCGCAGGAGGAGGGCGCCCGCGATGCCCCAGAAGAGGACGCGCCCCTGAGACGCGGCCGGCACGGCGAAGTAGGCGAAGATCAGCGCGAAGACGAAGACGTTGTCCACGGACAGCGACTTCTCGATCAGGAAGCCGGCCAGGTACTCCTCGGCGGGGCCCGGGCCCTGCCAGGCCCAGAGGAGCGCGCCGAACGCGAGCCCGAGCACCGTGTAGAGCGCGCTCCAAGCGGCCGCGCGCGCGAACGGGATTTCGCCGGTGCGCCGGAAGAGCACGAGATCGAGCGCGAAGAGCGCGGCGACGGCCACGGAGAGGGCGAGCCACGCCGCGAGCCCGGCGCTCACGCTCCCGCCCCCTCCTCCCGCGTCCCCGCTCGCATCGCCGCCCCTTCTACCGGGACCGGGCCCCGGCCGGCGGGCGTGCGTGCGACGATGCGTCGGTGCCGGAGTGGCTCGACTTCGATCGCATGGCGGACTACGTCTCGGGGGCGTGGTGGAGCTACCCGCTCATCTTCGCCGTCGCCGCCGTGGACGCGTTCTTCCCGCTCGTGCCGAGCGAGACGCTCGTCGTCGTCGGCGGCAACCTCGCGAGCTCGGGCGACCTCAGCCTCCCGCTCGTCCTCCTCGCGGGGGCGGCGGGGGCGATCCTCGGCGACAACGTCTCCTACGGCATCGGCTCGCTCGTCGGCGAGCGGACGGTCAAGCGCTGGTTCCGCACCGAGAAGTGGCACCGGCGCCTCGAGTGGGCGGAGAAGACGCTCGAGGAACGCGGCGCGTACATCATCGTCGTCGCCCGCTTCATCCCGGGCGGGCGGACGGCCGTCACCTTCTCCGCGGGGTACGTGGGGCTCCCCTGGCGCAAGTTCATCGCCTACGACGTGCTCGCCGGCGCCGTCTGGGGGACGTACGCGTCGCTCCTCGGCTACTTCGGGGGCAAGACCTTCGAGGAGAACCCCGTGTGGGGCCTGCTGATCGCGCTGGCCGTCGCGCTCACCGCGGCCTCGCTCGTGGAGGCGATCCGCCACCTGCGGCAGCGCCGCCGGGTTGCGGGCTGAGCGCGCGCTTGGAAGACTCACACGCGCCGTGGCCCGCCTCCTCGTGCACCTGACGAGCGGCCCCGAGCATCCGACGCGGGCCGCCCTCGGCTTCCTCGTCGCGCGGGCCGCGCTCGAGGAAGGCCACGCGGTGACCATGTTCCTCGCCGGCGACGCCGTGCAGCTCCTGCGCGACGACGTGCTCGACTCGCTCGTTGGCCTGGGGACCGGGCGGCTGCGCGACTCCTACGACGCGGTCGCGGCCTCGGAGACGAGGATCTTCGCCTCCGGCATGTCGAGCAAGGCGCGCGGGCTGGGCGAGGCGGACCTGGAGGGCAAGCCGGTCGAGCTGGCCATGCCCGGCCGCTTGGTGCAGCTCGCGCTCGAGGCGGACCGCGTCCTGACCTACTGACGCCGCGCGGCAGGTCCCGTCGCGTACGGTGTCCGCGTGAACCGTCTCGCGGACGCGACGAGCCCCTACCTTCTGCAGCACGCCGACAACCCGGTGGACTGGTATCCGTGGGGGGAGGAGGCGTTCGCGCGCGCGCGGGCCGAGGACAAACCGCTCCTCGTCTCGGTCGGGTACAGCTCCTGCCACTGGTGCCACGTCATGGAGCACGAGTCCTTCGAGGACCCGGCCACGGCCGCGCTCATGAACGAGCTCTTCGTCAACGTCAAGGTCGACCGGGAGGAGCGGCCGGACGTGGACGCGGTCACGATGGAGGCGACGATCGGGCTCACCGGCTCCGGCGGCTGGCCGACCACGGTCTTCCTGACCCCCGAGGGGAAGCCCTTCTACGCCGGCACCTACTTCCCGCCCGAGGCGCGGCACGGCCTGCCCGCCTTCCGCGACGTGCTGCGGGCGGTGGCGACGGCCTGGCGCGAGCGGCGGCGGGACGTGGAGCGGCAGGCGGCCGCGGTCGAGGAGGCGATCCGGCGAGGGGCGGAGATCCCCTCCTCGCGCGAGCCGCTCACCTCGGCGCTGCTCGCGGACGCGGTGCGCGGCATCGCCGCCACCTTCGACCCGGTGCACGGCGGCTTCGGGCGCGCGCCCAAGTTCCCCGCCGCCTCCACGATCGAGCTCCTCCTCCGCCGCGGCGGCGAGAGGGCTCTGGAGATGGCCACGCGCACGCTGGACGCGATGGCCGCCGGAGGCATGTACGACGTCGTCGGGGGCGGCTTCCACCGCTACGCGGTGGACGAGCGCTGGCTCGTCCCCCACTTCGAGAAGATGCTCTACGACAACGCGCTCCTCGCCTCCGCCTACCTGCACGGCTTCGCGGTCACCGGCCGCGAGCGCTACCGGCGGGTGGTCGAGGAGACGCTCGAGTACGTGCTCCGCGAGCTGCGCCTGCCGGGCGGCGGGCTCGCCTCCGCGCAGGACGCCGACACGGAGGGCGTGGAGGGGCTGACGTACACGTGGACGCTCGAGGAGGCGGACGCGGCCGGCCTCCCCCGCGAGCTCCTGCACCCCTTCGAGCACGGCCGCCACGTCGTGCGCGGCGAGCTCGACCCGGAGCTGCGCGCGCGGCTGCTCGCGATCCGCTCCCGCCGCCCCCAGCCCTTCCGGGACGAGAAGGCGCTCGCCTCCTGGAACGGCCTCGCCCTCGCCGCGCTCGCGGAGGCGGGCTACCGGCTCGAGCGGGAGGACTGGCTCGCCGCCGCGCGCGAGCTCGCCGGCTTCCTCCTCGGCCCCCTCTCCGACCCGGCGGGTGACCTCTACCGCGCCGTCCGCGACGGGCGCCCGAGCGGCCCCGGCTTCCTGGACGACTACGCGAACGCCGCCTTCGGCCTGCTCGAGCTGCACGCCGCCACCGGCGAGCTGCGCTGGCTGCTCGAGGCGCGGCGCCTCGCGCTCCGGGCCGTGGAGCTCTTCGCGGACGAGGAACGGGGAGGCTTCTACCTCTCGCCGGCGGACGGGGACGCGCGGCTCCCGCGGACGAAGGATCTGCAGGACACCCCCACCCCCTCCGGGAGCTCGATGCTCGCCCTCGTCCTTCTCCGCCTCGCCCGGATCTGGGGGGAGGACGAGCTCGAGCGGCGCGCGGTCTCCGTCTTCCGGCTCGTCGAGCCCGCCGCCCGCCGCGCCCCGGGCGCGTTCGCCTGGGCCCTCTGCGGCCTCGACCTCTGGCTCGCGCCGCCGCGCGAGATCGCGGTGATCGGCCCGGTGACGAGCCCCGTCGCGCGAGCCGCGCTCGCCCGTTTCCAGCCGAACGCCGTGGTCGCGGTCGGGCCCGCGGAGGAGGTGCCCCTGCTCCGGGGCAAGGGGCCCGTCGAGGGGAGGCCCGCCGTCTACGTGTGCGAGCGGTTCGCCTGCCGGGCGCCGGTCACCGACCCCGCCGAGCTCGAGGCGGTCGCCTGAGGGGCTGCGTGCGCGTCTGCCTGATGATCGAGGGCCAGGACGGCGTGACCTGGGAGGACTGGGTGCGCCTCGCCGGGCTCGCCGAGCGGCACGGCTTCGAGGGCCTCTTCCGCTCCGACCACTACACCGCGATCATCCACGAGGACGCGGAGGCCCATGACGCCTGGGCGACCCTCGCCGCGCTCGCCCCGCTCACGGAGCGGATCCGCCTCGGCACCCTCGTCTCCCCGGCCACCTTCCGCCACCCGAGCGTCCTCGCGCGGATGGCGGTCACCGTCGACCACGCCTCCGGGGGCCGCGTCGAGGTCGGCCTCGGCTCCGGCTGGTACGAGCGCGAGCACCGCGCGAACGGCTTCCCCTTCCCGAGCGGCCGGGAGCGGTTCGCGCTCCTCGCCGAGCAGGTGGAGATCGTCGTCCGCTCCTGGAGCGGCGAGCGCTTCGACCACGAGGGCCCCGCGTACACGCTGCGCGGCCAGCTCGCCCTGCCCCGGCCGGTGCAGCGGCCGCACCCCCCGCTCATCCTCGGCAGCTCGAGCGTCCGCCCGCGCTTCGCCGCCCTCGCCGCCCGCTACGCGACCGAGGTCAACACCCTGGGCGCGCCCGGCGGGGAGCTGCGCGCGCGGCGGGAGCGCCTCCTCCGGGCCTGCGAGGAGACGGGGCGCGACCCGGGCACGCTCGGCTTCTCGGTCATGACCGCCTGCTTCGCGGGCGAGCGCGAGGAGGAGGCGGTGGAGCGGATCGGCCGCTTCCTCGCCGTCCGGGGCGGCGGCGACCCGCGCGCGCTCCTCGCCGAGCGCCGCGACCGCTGGCTCGCCGGCGGCGTGGAGGAGCTCGCCGCCCGCGTCGAGGAGCTGCGGGCCCTCGGCGTGACCCGCCTCTTCCTCCAACACCTGAACCACGACGACGACGAGCACCTCGCGCTGCTCGGGGAACGGCTGCTGCCGCTCCTCGCGTAGGCTTGGCGGCCATGGCGACCGCGGAGAGGACGGGGGCGGAGGAGGTCGCATGGGACCTCTCCGACCTCTACGAGAGCGCCGACGACCCGCGCCTGCAGGCCGACGTCGAGGAGGCGGAGGAGGCGGCCGCCGCCTTCCGCGCCCGCTACCGGGGCAAGGTCGCGGACCTGAGCGCGGGCGAGCTGGCGGCCGCGATCGAGGAGCGCGAGCGGATCGAGTCGATCATGACCCGCGCCGCCTACTTCGCCCACCTCTGGTTCGCGACGGACATGGCCGACCCGCCGCGGGGGGCGCTCGTCGCCCGCCTCACGGAGAAGGGGGCGCAGCTCGACACCCAGCTCCTCTTCTTCGGACTGGAGCTCGCCCACGTACCGGACCGGCAGATGGAGGAGCTGCTCGCGGACGAGGCGCTCGCCCGTTGGCGGCACTGGATCGGGACCGTGCGCAAGTTCCGCCCGTACCTGCTGAGCGAGCCGGAGGAGAAGGTGCTGACCGAGAAGGCGGTCTCCGGGGTGAGCGCCTGGGGCCGCCTCTTCGAGGAGCTCGTCGGCGCTCTCAAGGTGGAGCTGGACGGGCGCGAGGTGGGCTTCGAGGAGGCGATGTCCAAGCTCTACTCGTTCGAGCGCGAGGAGCGCCGGCGGGCGGCGGAGGCGGTGACGAAGGCGCTCGAGCCCGGGCTGCGGACGCGCGCCTACGTCTACAACACGATCGTCCTCGACAAGGCGATCGACGACCGGCTGCGCGGCTACCCGACCTGGATCACGGCCCGCAACCTCGCGAACGACACGACGGACGAGGCGGTGGCCGCGCTCGTGGACGCGGTCGTCGGCCGCTACGACGTCCCCCAGCGCTACTACCGGCTGAAGGCGCGCCTGCTCGGCCTCGACCGGCTCGCCCACTACGACCGGATGGCCCCGGTCGCCGAGGACACGGAGCGGATCCCCTGGGAGGAGGCGCGGGAGATCGTGGTCTCCGCCTACGCCGACTTCTCCCCCGAGGTGGGGGAGATCGTGGAGCGCTTCTTCCGCGAGCGCTGGATCGACGCCCCCGTGCGCGAGAACAAGCGGACGGGCGCCTTCTGCGCGACCACCATCCCGGGCGCGCACCCCTACGTGCTCCTCAACTACACGGGCGACCGCCGCTCCGTCCTCACCCTCGCCCACGAGCTCGGGCACGGCCTGCACGGCTCGCTCTCGCAGCCGCTCGGCCTCTTCAACGCCCAGACGCCGCTCACCACCGCCGAGACCGCCTCCGTCTTCGGGGAGGCGCTCACTTTCAAGCGGCTGCTCGCCCTCGAGGAGGATCCCCGCCGGCGGCTCAACCTGCTCGCCGGCCGGCTCGAGGACGCGATCGCCACCGTCTTCCGGCAGATCGCCATGAACCGCTTCGAGGACGCCGTGCACAGCGAGCGGCGCGAGCGGGGCGAGCTCTCCACGGAGCGCTTCCAGGAGCTCTGGCTGCAGGCGCAGAGGGCGATGTTCGGGGACACGGTGGACGTGGACGGGTACGGCGCGTGGTGGAGCTACATCCCCCACTTCCCGACCGCGCCCGGGTACGTGTACGCGTACGCGTACGGCTACCTGTTCGCGCTCGCCGTCTTCCGCAAGTACGAGCTGGAGGGGGAGGCGATGGTGGAGCCGTACCTGGAGGTGCTGCGCTCGGGCGGCTCCCGCCCGCCCGAGGAGCTGGCGGCGATCGTCGGCCTCGACCTCACCGACCCGCGCATCTGGGAGAGCGGCATCGACGCCTTGGCCGCCGAGCTGGACGAGGCGGAGGCCCTCGCCCGCGAGCTCGGCCTCTCCTAGCGCCGTACCCCGAGCAGCACGGCCTGCACTTCGCGCAGCCGCTCGACGTCGCCGCGAATGCCGGCGACCGCGTCGTTGTAGAGGAACGCCTCCGCCAACCGCACGATCGCGTACGCGAGCGTCGCCGGCTCCACCGGCGGCTCGTACGCGCCCGCCGCCTGCTCCTCCTCGATCAGCGCCGTGACGCGCCGGACGACGTGGGGCTGCACGACCCCCCCGCTCGAGGTGAGGATGCGGAGCGCGTCCCGCTCCTGCTCGAGGAACGCGCGCAGGGCGGGGGCGGCGGCGAGCCTGCGGTTGAGGCGTGTGAAGGTGTCGAGCAGCGCCACGGCCCCCCGCCCGCGCGCCTCCGCCCGGGCCTCGTCGAAGAGCGGGTCGGCGGCGCGGACGAGGACGGCGCCGAGTAGCCGCTCGCGCGACCCGAACCAGCGGTAGACGGTCGTCCGGCCGAGGCCGAGCTCGGCCGCGATCGCCCGAACGTCCACGCGCCGGCCGTGGAGGAAGCGGTGGAGCGCAGCCTCGAGCACATCCTCCGGGGTCGCGGCCGGGGGGCGGCCGCGCGGCCGCACGGCGGCCGCCTGGACTCGCGCCTTTTGAAACACGCCCGTCATCGTGTCATGATCGCGGAGCTAACCAAAAGCGCGCCTCGCGCGTCTCCTGCCGGTGGAGCGCGGGACGCGCGACGTCGCGCTCGGAGGTTGCTCGCGGGCGAAGAGAGGGTTCCAGGCAAAAGGAGGGAAGGTGCGAAAGCTGATCGCGTGCGCGGTCGCCCTCATCGCGGCGCTCGCGCTCACTGTGCCCGGCGCGCTCGGCAGCGCGACCGAGACGGGCATCACGGCCCGGACGATCGTCATCGGGGGCACGTTCCCGCTGACGGGGCCGGCGGCCGCCTACGCGCCCATCCCCGTGGGGATGCGGGCGTACTTCAGCTACATCAACGCCCGCCGCGGGCCGGACGGGAAGCGCGGCATCTACGGCCGCCAGATCGTGTGGAAGTACTACGACGACGGCTACAACCCGGCGAACACGATCCAGCTCACGCGCCGGCTCGTCGAGCAGGACAAGGTGTTCGCCACCGTCGGGCAGCTGGGGACGGAGCACAACCTGGCCGTGCGCCCGTACCTGAACCAGCGCAAGGTGCCGCAGGTGCTCGTCTCCACGGGCGCCTCCTACTGGGGCACCCAGTACCGGGAGTATCCGTGGACGATCGGCTGGCAGCCCGACTACATCGCGGAGGGCCGCCTGTACGGGCTGCACATCAAGCAGAACCAGCGCGGCAAGAAGATCGCGGTCCTCTACCAGAACGACGACTACGGCAAGGACTACCTGTACGGGCTGCGGGCCGCGCTCGGGAAGGCCTACGCCGACCAGTACATCGTCGCCCAAGAGGCGTACGAGGTGACCGCCCCCGACGTCCGCTCCCAGATGGCCCGCATCCGGGCCTCGGGCGCGGAGGTGTTCGTGATCCTGGCCACGCCCGCGTTCGCGATCCAGTCCTACGCGTTCGGGAAGGCGCTCGGCTTCCGGCCCGACCAGATCTACGTGAACTCGGTCGCGGCGACCGCGGCCTTCCTGAACGTGGCCGTCCAGCGCGCGGGTGCGGACTACGTGGACGGCTCCCTCTCCGTCACCTACCTGAAGGACCCGTCCAACCCCGCGCAGGCGAACGACCCGGCCATCCGCGAGTACCGGCGGATCATGGAGCGGTACGCCCCGGGCACGAACCCGGCGAACCAGCTCTACCTGTACGGGGTGGCGAAGGCGGAGACGTTCGTGCAGGCCATGTACAAGGCAGGCAGGAACCCGACCCGGGCCGGGCTGATGAACGCGCTGCTCAGCTTCAACGGCGAGCGCAACCGCTTCCTGCTCGACGGCGTCGTCCAGAAGACGAGCAAGCGCGACTGGTTCATCATCAGCCAGATGCAGCTGCAGCGGTTCCAGAACGGGGTCTGGAGCCCGGTGGGCCGGATCGTGGAGGGCCGTCCGCGCTGACGGGGAGGGCGCGCTCTCGGGTAGGGGCCGGGCGACCGGCCCCTACCGCCTCCGGCGGCGCTCCCGGTAGAGGCGCAGCTCCTCCCAGTAGCCCTCCATCGTGGTCAGGCGCGTGGAGAGGTGGAGGAGGTCGAGGGGGGCGACGTTGACGGCGCGCACGATCCAGTCCTCGCCCACGTCGAGGACGTTCACGCACCCGGGCGCCTGCTCGAAATGCCCGAGGAAGAGGCGCTCCCCGGTGAGCGCGTAGGAGAGGATGGCGCGGTTGACGCCGCCGTGCAGGACGGCGAGGGCGCTGTCCCAGCTCGCGTCCGCGAGCAGTCGCTCGAGCGCGGGCAGGACGCGGTCGAAGAGCTCGCCGATCGTCTCCCCGCCCAGGAACCGCTTCTCCAGGGGGACGACGCCGCGGAAGGCGTGCACGAACTCGTGCTCCAGCCGCTCGGGCGGGATCCCGGAGAGGCGGTCGCCGCGCAGCTCCCGCAGCTCCGGCCAGGCCTCCACCTCGGCGCCGGGCGCGACCAGGCGCGCCGTCTCCAGCGCTCGGGGCAGGTCGCTCGCGAGGACGCGGTCGAAGCGCACCGCGCGCAGCAGCTCGCGCGCCGCCTCCGCCTGCGCCCGGCCGGCCGCGTTCAGCCCCACCCGGTCGGGGTCGAGGGGGCGGCCCTCCTCGTCGACGTAGGAGACGGCGCCGTGGCGCATCAGGTACAGGCGCCGCCTCATCGGTACCGCTCCAGGTAGCCCGGGCTGGCGACGAGCAGCCGCTCGCGCACGCGCTGTCGCAGGGCGTCCAGGTCGCCGTCGCGGACGTCTCCCGCCCGGATCCGCCGCGCGAGCGCCGCCTCCTCGGGGTCGGGCGGCCGGGGCTCGGGCGCCTCGCGCTCGACGATGGAGAGCGCGTTCATGGCGACGAGCGTGCGGAAGCGGAGCCGGTGGTCGGCGAGCGCGGGGAGGACCTCGCCTTCCAGGAACTCGCGGACGGCGGCGGCGAGCTCGCGCGCGC
>DATLYP010000063.1:0-4317 GCA_035574655.1 Gaiellaceae bacterium | reverse complement strand
CGGACCCGCGCGGACGGCTACGGGGAGGGCTCCGGCGCGACGACCGGGCGCTGGAGCGCGGCGGCCGCCCCGGGCCGGGCGGCGTGCGCGGCGTGCGCGAGCCCCAGGTGGCTGTGCGCCTCCGTCCCGTAGCCGCCGGGGACCGGGATGTAGAGCTCGGGGTAGCCCCACATCCCGTGCTCGGAGACGTCCAGGCCTGCCGTCTCCGCCTCCGCGTCCGTGCGGATGCCGAAGGCCCGCTTCATGAGCCACAGGCTGGCGAAGGAGACGCTGAAGGTGAACGCGCCCACGGCGGCCAGCCCCAGGAGCTGCACGCCGAGCTGGCCGAGGCCGCCCCCGTAGAGGAGGCCGGGGCGCCCGGTGGCGAGGCTCTCCGCCTGCGAGGGCAGGGCGAGGAGCCCGAGCGAGAGCGTCCCCCACACGCCCGCCATCCCGTGCGCCGCGATCGCGCCGATCGGGTCGTCGATCCGCGCGCGCTCGACGAGGAGGACGCCGAGGACGACGATCGCGCCCGCGACGAGGCCGATCACGATCGCCGCCCAGGGGGCGACGAAGGCGCAGGCGGCCGTGATCGCGACGAGCGCGGCGACGGCGCCGTTCAGCATCATCGAGAGGTCGGGCTTGCCGATCACGAGCCAGGAGGTGGCGACCGCGCCCACGACGCCCGCCGCCGCGGCCAGGTTCGTGTTCAGGGCCACGTAGGCGAAGAAGCCGAGCCCGCCGAGGTCGACGGAGAGCGTCGAGCCCGGGTTGAAGCCGAACCAGCCGAACCAGAGGATGAGCACCCCGAGCGTGGTGAACGCCATGTTGTGGCCGGGGATCGCGTTCGGCTTGCCGTCGGCGTCGAACTTCCCGATGCGGGGGCCGAGCAGGAGCGCTCCGGCGAGGCCGGCGAGCGCCCCCTGGTAGTGGACGACCGTGGAGCCCGCGAAGTCCTGCATGCCGAGTGAGAAGAGCCACCCGTCCGGGCTCCAGATCCAGTGCGAGACGACGGAGTAGAGGACGGTGAAGACCGCCCCGAAGGCGAAGTACACCCACAGCTTCGTCCGCTCGGCCATCGCCCCCCAGACGATCGCGAGCGAGACGCCGCAGAAGACGACCTCGAACAGGTAGCCGGCCGCGCCCGGGATGGACCCGAACCAGGAGAAGGGCGCCTCCGCCACCGCCGTCAGCTCCTCGAGCGAAGGCGCGAAGCCGGAGCCGCCGACGAGGCCGTTCCCGCCGTCCCCGAAGGCGAGCCCGAACCCGACCAGGTAGTAGACGAGCGAGGCGAGCGCGAAGATGAGCACGTTCTTCGCGGCGATGTGACCGACGTTCTTCATCCGCGTCAGGCCCGCCTCCAGGAACGCGAAGCCGGCCTGCATGAACATGACGAGGACCGCGGCCAGGACGACCCAGACGGTGCTGGTCGCGATCGCGAGCTCCTTGGCCGTCATCCGACCTCCACCTCCTCCAGCCTCCTTCCGGTTCGGTTGTGCGTGACGTTCTCGACGGGGAACGTCCAGACGAGCCCGTCGCCGGAGGGGTTGCCGCTGCGGGCGGCGTCCACGATCGCCGCCACCACCTCCTCGGCGAGGCCGTCCCGGACGACGAAGACGAGCAGCGCCTTGGGCAGGAAGCGCGACTCGAAGATCCGCCCCCGGTACTCGTGCGTGATGCCGCGCTGGCGCCCGTGGCCGATCGCCTCGAGCACGGTCACCCCGACGTGGCCCGTCTGCTCCTCGACCGCGTCGATGACGGTCTCCACGCGCTCGCGGAGCACGACCGCCTCCACCTTGATCACCGGCCACCTCGCTTTCTCATCGACCTCCCTTCGGTCCAACAAAAAACGCCCCAGGGGCGCTGCCCCGAGGCGTCGCTGCCTGCTCGACGCCGCCCTCCGCGGCGGCGTGAAGCAGGCACCCTAGCCGACGGGGCGGACGGCGCGCAAGTCGGGGCGGCCGCGCTCAGCCGGTGTTGCGGAGCGCGGCCGCGATCCCCGCGATCGAGCGCAGGAGCGGGCGGCGCACCGCCTCCCGCTCCTCCTCGGGGAGGGCGGGGTCGCGGTAGCGGCGCAGGAGCTCCACCTGGATCGCGTTCATCGGGTCGACGTAGGGGTTGCGCAGCCGGATCGAGCGCTGCACCACCGGGTGGCGGTCGAGGAGCTCCCGCGCGCCCACGATCCGCAGCACCCCCTCGACCGTCCGCGCGTGCTCCTCGGCGATCGGCCCGAACAGGGCCGGGTCGTCGACGAGCTCCAAGTACCACTCGGCGATCTCCAGGCTCGACTTGGCGAGCGTCATCTCCAGGTTCTCGACGAGCGAGCGGAAGAACGCCCACTCCCGGTACAGGCGGCGCAGCTCGCGCGTGCGGGCGGCGGCGAACGCGGCGCCGCAGCCGTACCAGGCGGGCAGCAGGCAGCGGTTCTGCGTCCAGGCGAAGACCCAGGGGATGGCGCGCAGGGAGGCGAGCCCCTCCTCGCCGCCGGGCCGGCGGGCGGGGCGGGAGCCGATCTCGAGCAGGGCGAGCTCCTCGATCGGCGTGAACCGGCGGAAAAAGGGGAGGAAGCGCTCGTCCTCCCAGACGAGCGCGCGGTAGGCGGCGTGCGCCTCCTCCGAGAGCCGGGCGAGCAGGTCCTCCGCCCCTGGGGGAGGCTCGGCGCCGGCCGCCGCCGGGAACGCGGAGAGGAGCGTCGCGGCCACGGCCGCCTCCAGGTTGCGGTAGGCGAGGCCGGGCAGCCCGTACTTGAAGGAGACGGTCTCGCCCTGCTCGGTCAGCTTGAGGCGGCCGGGCGGGTGGCCGGGCGGCTGGGCGAGGATGGCGGCGTGGGTGGGGCCGCCGCCGCGGCCGGCGCTGCCGCCGCGCCCGTGGAAGATCGTGAGCTCCACCCCGCGCCGGGCGGCGAGCGCGGCGAGCGCCCGCTGCGCCCGGTAGATCTCCCACTGGGCCGTCAGGTAGCCGCCGTCCTTGCCCGAGTCCGAGTAGCCGACCATCACCTCCAGCCGCCCGTCGCGGGCGACGCGCGGGTCCTCCAGCAGCTCCTCGACGACGGCCGGGGCGGCGCGCAGGTCGGCGATCGTCTCGAAGAGGGGGACGACGGAGAGCGGCTCCTCGCACAGGTCGAGGACGCGGAGCACGTCCGCGGCGCTGCTCGTGCCGGAGACGACGACCGTGTCGAGCGCCTGCGGGCCGTGCCGGGCGCGCAGGCGGGCGGCCGTGCGCAGCGTCTCCCGCACCCGCGCGTCCGGCTCGCGCAGGTCGTCCGCGTGAAAGCGCAGGTCGAGCTTGGCCAAGTGGAAGCCGAAGAGCTCGACGCGCCGCCGCAGCGCGGCCAGCCGCCCCTCGGCCACGCGGGCCGCCCGGCTCGCGCGCAGCGAGCGGTCGAGCAGCTCCAGGTCGGCGGCGAGCTCGCGGGCGCACGCGTAGCCTCCCTCCCCGCCCTCGAGCGTGTTCCGCAGCCGCCGCCAGACGAAGCTCAGCTTCCGCCGGTAGGGCTCGTCCGCGTTGCGGTCGCCGAGCTCGGCGGCGAACGCCGGCAGCTCCCGCTCGTCCCGGGCGATGGAGGCGAGGAGCTCGTCCGGCACGGGCGCGAGCCGGCTCGAGATCCCCGCCGCCCGAGCGAGCTCCCGCACCTCCGCGGCGTAGGTGGCGAGGGCGAGCGCGCGGGCGCGCTCGAGCGCCTCCGCGGCGGTCTCCGGCCCCGCGGCCGGGTTGCCGTCCAAGTCGCCGCCGATCCAGGTGCCGAAGCGAAACGGCGCCGGCGCGCCCGGGAGCAGGCGCCGGTAGTCGGCGAGCAGGAGCTCAGCCACCCGGAGCAGGCTCTGCTCGAAGAACCAGAGCCCGTGCCGGATCTCGTCCACGACCCGGGGCCGCTGCGAGCGCACCTCGTCCGTCTGCCAGAGAAGGGTCGCCTCCTCCGCCAGCGCCTCCTCCAACCGGCGCCGGCGGGCGGGGGTGAGGGCCGGGTCGTCGAGGCCGGCGAGGAGGCGGGCGAGCCGCAGGTGGGCGGCCAGGATGCTGCGCCGCGTCGCCTCGGTCGGGTGGGCGGTGAGGACGAGCTCGAGCGAGATCCGTCGGGCGACGGCCTCGAGCGGCAGGCGCTCGTGCTGCGGGCCTTCGGCGCCTACTTCCAGCTCGTCAACCTGGCCGAGCAGCACCACCGGCTGCGCCGGCGCCGCCAGTACGAGCAGGAGCGGCGCATGCCCCGCGAGTCGCTCGCCGAGGCGGTTGCGCGCCTCCGCGAGGCGGGCGTCGGGCAGGACGAGCTCGAGGCCGTCGCCCGACGGATCTCGCTCGAGCTCGTCCTCACCGCCCACCCGACCGAGGCGACGCGGCGCA
>DATLYP010000062.1:0-7012 GCA_035574655.1 Gaiellaceae bacterium | reverse complement strand
GCGGGTAGCGGCCCAGGGCGTCCCGGCGCCTTCGGGCGTCCCCGCGCGCCCCCGCCTACCCCTCGCGCCGGTAGAGCGCCGCGCTCGTCGCGACCACCCAGACGAGGAACACGACGACGACCGTCATCCCGTATGCCCCGTTGGGGCCTGCGAAGGGACCCTCCCGGACGAGAATCGAGACGCCGGCCACCGCCCAGCCGACCGCGACGGCGAGCCCGAACAGGGCGATCCAGCGGGGAAGGACGCGTTCCCGGAGCGCCACGAAGGAGGGCACCCCGACGAACGCCGCGAGAACGGGATCGCCGACGTTGAGCGCCATGTTGCCGAGGTCGAAGAGCGCGCGGACGAGGTCGGGGTCGGCGTCCTCGGCCACCCCGAATCCCAGCGTTCCGAACGCCGCGGTCCCGGCGAGCGTCGCCGCGAGCGCAAGCACGCCCGTACCGAGCGTCGCCGCGGGAGCGATCGACGCGGCGCCGCCGCGTTCGAGGGAGCGGGCGAGCGCGCACACGAAGAGCAGGAAGAAGACCGCTGCCAGCGCCTGCGCGGACGCGGCCACGCGAACGGCGTCCGCATGCTCCACGTAGTAGGAGCGGATCGCGCTCGGCGCATCTCCCGGCTGGGGTGGCATCGGGGCCGCGAACACGCCGGCGAGCAGTACGGCGGCGAAGGCGATGCCGCCCAGCGCTCCGAGGCGGAGCGCGCCAGGGGCGTGCCTGCCTGCGGAGCCCGTGTCAGTCGAGGCGTCCACCACGTGCTCCCCGTTCAGGACCGCCCTCCGCGAGCCGTCCGCCCGTCCGGCCCGAGCGGGCACCCGGGCGAGCCACGCCCCCCGCCGAGGCCACGATCCTGGCGGCCGCCTCCGCTCCCCCGTGCGCGGCGATCCTCTCGCGGAAGCCGCGGGCGGCGGTCGCGAAGGCAGGGTCGTCGAGCACGCGGCGGACGGCGGCCGACACGTCGGCCGGCGAGCTCCCCGGCGGAAGCTGGAGGCCGACGCCGAGCTCCTCGACCCGCTGCGCGAGGAAGAACTGATCGCGCCCCCTCGGCAGGCAGACCAGGGGCACGCCGTGCGCGAGCGCGGTCAGCGTGCTGCCGTGACCGGCGTGGGCCACGACGAGCCGAGCCTCGCCGAGGAGGAGCTCGTGGGCGACGTACCCGACGGCGGCGGCGTTCGCCGGGAGCTCAAGCGACGCCGGGTCGATTGCGGGCCCGGTCGTGACGAGGACACGGACCGGCAGCTCGGCGAGCCCCTCGAGGACGGTCTCGAACACGCTCGCCTGGCCCATCTGGCTCGTGCTGTGCGTAACGACGACGAGCGGCCCGCTTCCCGGGGGGAGCCAGGGCGGCGGGGGAGGCGGGTGCGGCGGGTGCTCGGCGACCCACCCGACGTGACGGACGTTCGCCGGGATGGGGAGCGGCAGGCCGAGCTCGGGCGTGCCGGCGACGACGGACGGCACTCCCTCCCACAGCGCCTGCGGCCCGTCGACCGCAGGAAGTCCGAGAGCTGCGCGCATCGAGGCCACGAGCGGGGCGGCCCCGCTCCACATCTCCGCGAGCGGGCCGGCGTGGAAGAGCGACCAGGGTTGATGGAAGAGGGCCACGACGGGCACCCCGGCGTGCTCCGCGGCGCAGAAGGCGCCGGCGAGCATGTTGTCGGCCACCACCACGTCCGGCGGCTCGCGTTCGAGCCGGTCGGACACGTCCTCGGCGATGGAGGCGGCGAACCAGATCTCCTCCCAGCAGACGCGCAGCTCCTCCTCGGGCGGAAGACCGGCGAGGCTGTCGAAATCGCGGCTGGCCGCGTAGGCGCAGAACGCGCTCCCGGTGTCCTCCACCCACTCTTGCAGCCGCCGATGCCCGAGGACGCACACCGAGTGGCCGGCTGCCGCGAGCCGCCGGGCGGTTCCCAACAGGGGAGGCAGGTTGCCCGCCCCGTCCCAGGTGACGCAGAGGATCTCCATCCCGGCCTCCTTGCCCGCCTAGTTGACAGGATGTAAAGTACTCTAGACTTTACAGCATGTCAAGAGATGAGCGAGCGACCCGCACCGCGGCCCTCGAAGCGGCCCGTGACCTCTTCGGGGCGGAGGGCTACCACGGCGTCGGCCTCGAGCGGGTGGCGAAGCGTGCGGGCGTCTCGCGGCAGACCATCTACCTCCACTTCGGCTCGAAGGCGGGGCTCTTGGTCGAGCTCGCCCGCTACGAGCACGAGCGGAGCGGGATCGACGCGCTCGCCGAGCGCACGGTCTGGTCCGCCCCCGACGCCGTGGCCGCCCTCGAGGCCTGGGTGGCTCTCTTCCCGGCGTTCGCGCCGCAGGTCCTCGACTTCGTCAGGGCCCTGGACGGCGCACGCCGGAGCGATCCGGACGCGGCCGAGGTCTGGCGCGATCAGAGCGACGATCGCTGGCAGGGCTGCCGTCGGCTGGCCGAGTGGCTGAAGCGCGACGGCGTTCTCGCCCCGGGCTGGACGATCCGAAGCGCAGCCGACCTGATCTGGGCGCTCGCCTCGCTGCAGATGTACGACTGGCTCACGCTCGAGCGGGGCTGGAGCGCCGGCGAGTTCACGCGCCGCATCCAGCAGACCCTGCGCCGGACGCTCGTTGCGCGCTGACGCGCTCCTCTCGAGCGCGCCAGGAGGCGTGCTCGGCATGGCAACGGCCCGCGCGCCTCGGCCTGCGGCCAGCCCTCGACCGACCCGCCGCGAGGCCCTCGAGCGCCTGCTCACGAGCTCGCTCGCCCGCCGCCGGGCGGCAGCGCGGCGTCGAGGCTACGCGGCGACGACGTTGAAGTTGCTTCGGAAGACGTTCTCGGGGTCGTACGTCGCCTTCACCGCCTGTAGCCGCGCGTAGTTGTCGCCGTTCGCGCGGCGCACCAGGTCCTGGCCCTCCTCGCCGAAGCCGCCGAAGTTGAGGTAGGTACCTCCGCGGGTCAGCGCGTCGAGCTCGCCGTACAGGCCGCGCGCCCACGCGAGGTTCGCCTCGTCGCCATCCGGGCCCTCCCAGTCGGCCTGTCGCAGCGAGCTCGCCGCCAGCGCCGTCATCCGGCGCCAGCCCTCGATCCGTCAGCGCCAGCGGTAACGCTCAAAGACGAGGCCGCGCTCTTCCGGCGGAATGCCGCAGCTCGAGATGTACTCCATGATCGCGCACTGCGAGACGGGGCCGCCGAGCGGCTCTTCCAGGTCGTGCCCCGACGCCGCGGGCACCGTGGTCGCACCGGACAGGGAGGCGAGGGCAGCCGCCAAGGCCGTCAGCGGCGCGCGAGGATCGTGGACATGCCCTTGAGCCCGACCTCCATTGCCTTCCACGGCGCGCCGGCGTGGAAGGGACGGCCGGCCCTGAAGCGGAAGTTCAGGTACAGGCCGAGCACCTTCTTGCCGAGCCGCCAGAGCGGCGAGACGCCGACTCGGTAGGCGCCGTCGGCGTCGGCCCGCACCGCGACCGGTTGCAGCGGGTCGCCCGTGAGCGCGAGCGGCACCTGGGCGAAGGTGGCCTTGTCGAACTGCTCCATCACGCACATCGAGACCGGGGTGAACACGAGCTCGGGATCGCGCCCTTGCACGTCGGCGGCGATGTGCCCGACCACGGCATCGGCTTGCAGGAAGGCGAGGAACGCCTGCTTGACCGGGAAGTCGCCCGCATCGCCCGGGGCGAAGATCCGCTCGTGGCCGCGAACGCGGCGCGAGCCGAGCTCCGTCTCGAGGAAGCCGCGCTCGTCGGCGGGGAGCCCGTCGTAGCGGAGGGCGGCGACGTAGGGCGGGAAGGCGACGAGGAGGTCGTAGGCGACCCGCTCCCCGTTCTCGTAGGCGACCGCCTCGGCCTCGACGGCCGAGACCCGCCAGTCCGTGTGCCCTTCGATTCCGCGGGCGGCGAACTCGGACACGACCACCTCGTGGAGCTTGGGCCCGAAGGCGGCGATGAAGGTCGGCTCGTACGTCGTGTAGACGAGCTCGAACCGGTCGCGCACGCCCTGGCGGCGGAGCCAGGTCTCGGTCATGAACACCATCTCGTAGAGCGGGCCGGCGCATTTGTTGTTCGGCGGAACCAGGAACAGGATCCGTCGCCGCGCGCCCCGCTTCGCGTCTTCGACGAGGGCGCGCAGCCGCTCCCCGAGCGAGGCCATCTCGGCCGGCGTCCAGATCGTCTCGGCGTGCTCGGACAGCCCCGGCACCTCCTCGGGCGCCATGCCGGCGCCGGTGGCGATCACCAGGTAGTCCCAGGGCAGGACGCCGCCGCTCACGTGCGCGGTCCCGCGGGCCGGGTCGACGCCCTCGACCACGCCCTTGACGAAGCCGATCCCCTGCTTCGCCGCCGGCTTCGCGAGCGGGATCAGAAGCGACGCCGGGTCGGCGCCGAAGGGGATGTAGATCGTGTTCGGCTTGAAGAGGAACTCGTCCCGGTCGGAGACGAGCGTGATCCGGGCGCGCTCGCCGAGCCGCTCGCGGGCGAGGAATGCCGCCTCGAGGCCGGCGAAGCCGCCGCCCAGCACGACGATGTTCTGCGTCTGCGTCATCGCACAGCCCTCCTTCTTCGCGTCGCGTCCACTCTCGCTGCCTCAGGTCTCGAGCGCATCCGAGGCGGCACCGAGCCCGGCTTCGGCTTTCCCGCAGCCGCTCGGCCGCTGGGTCACCGAGACACCCGTAGGGTCAGGGCGGGGGAGCGGCAGCCGGCGGAGTCAGGAGAGCGCCGCCGCGAGCCTCCGGCGGTAGCGCGCGGTGGCCGGGCGTTCGCGGGCGAGGTGGCGGAAGAGCGCGACCATCAGCCTGCGGATGCGGTCCGCTAACCGGGCTCGGCGGGCTCGCGGCTCGGGCGGATGTTCTGGTTGAGGCGGAAGACGTTGTCCGGGTCGTAGGCGTCCTTGAGGCGGACGAGCCGCTCGTAGATCTCCGGCGCGTAGGCGGCGCGGACGCGGTCCTCGCCCTCGAGGCCGAGGTTGTTCACGTACACGCCCGCCGCCGCGTGCGGCTGCATCGCCTCGAAGAACTCGCGCGTCCAGGCGACGTGCTCGTCCGTCTGCGCCGGGTCGGCCCAGCTCGTGAGGATCGAGAAGTCGAACAGCGCGTCGCGGTGGCCGAACGCCGACCCCGCGCCGCCCCGGGCGATGGCGCCGCCCAGGTGCTCGAGGTAGAAGCTCGTCGTCGGCGCCGGCATCCGCCGCGACTGCTCGGCGAAGACGGCGATCGCCTCGTCCGTGAGCACGTCCAGGTAGCTCGACTTCCAGTAGTTGTGCAGCCCCGAGGGATACCCGCCGTCGAACATCGACTGCAGCGCCGGGTAGGGCAGCGGGCCGACGACGTCGGCGAGCGACCGGCCGAAGGCGCGCAGCGGCCCGAGCGCCGCCTCGCCCTCGCCGAGGTCGCCCGCGTAGCAGACCGCCAAGGCGACGGCGAGCTTGCCGTGCGCCTCGTCGGGCAGGAACGGGAAGGGCGGAGCGGTCAGGACGACGGCGATCACCGTCAGCTCGTCGGGGGCGTCGGCGACGAAGTCGCGGAAGAAGCGCAGCACCGCCTCGAGGTCGTCGCCCGAGTGGAAGACGGCGCCGCCGAGCACCCGGTCGACGGGATGCAGGCGGTACTCGAACGAGGTGGCGACGCCGAAGTTGCCGCCGCCGCCGCGAAGCCCCCAGAGAAGCTCCCCGTTCTCGCGCTCGCTGGCGGTGAGCACCTCTCCGTCCGCGGTGACGACGTCCGCGGAGACGAGGTTGTCGGCCGTCACGCCGTGCGTGCGGGCGAGCCAGCCGAGGCCCCCGCCGAGGGTGAGACCCGCGATCCCGGTCGTCGAGACGAGGCCGCCCGTCACCGCCAGGCCGAACACGTTCGTCTCGCGGTCGAAGAGGCCCCACGTCGTCCCCGGCTGCGCGCGCGCCGTGCGCGCCGCGGGGTCGACGCGGACGCCCTGCAGCCCGGAGAGGTCGATGACCACGCCGTCGTCGCAGACGCCGTTCCCGGCGACGCTGTGGCCGCCGCCGCGGACCGCGAGCGGGAGCCCGCCCGCGCGCGCGAACCCGACGGCGCGGACGACGTCGGCGACGCCCGTGCAGCGCGCGATCAGCGCCGGGCGCCGGTCGATCATCGCGTTCCATACCCGGCGCGCGGCGTCGTAGCCGGCGTCGCCCGGGCGGAGGAGCTCGCCGCGGAAGCCGGCGGCGAGCTCCTCGATCGCGGACTGGTCGATCGTCACGCCGGACATTGCGCTACCCGCAGGCTGCATGGTCGATCTGCTCGACGATGTCGCCGACGCCCGGCTGACCGGCGGGCGCCTTCGCGAAGGCACTCACGATGTCGCCGAGGTTCCGGGCATCCGGGAAGCCGAACGCGCCCGGGTCCTGGCCGATCACGCGGTTGACGTGGCCGAACTCCTCGCACCCGCCCTTGTGCCCGCCTTGGTGGGCGGCCGCGGGCCCCGCCGCCAGCAGCGCGCCCGCCGCCGTGATCGCGGCGACCACCGTCACTCTCATCACTTCCTCCCCTCTCTCGCCGGGACGCCGGGGAAGGCGACCGCCGCCACGATCCGGCTGAACGGCAGTCCCGCGCGCCGGTTCGCCTCGGCGACCGCCTCCTCGGACGGCGCCTCGAAGTGGCAGAAGCAGGCCTCGTCCTCGAGCACGATCGTCGACCCGAGGTAGCGCACCGGCGTCCCGCGGGTCAACCGGCCAAGGCGTTCGAGCTTCCGCTCGAGCGCGGCGCGCCGCATGCCCGGCAGGTACCGCTCGACGACGTAGACCACGCGCTCGAGGCTACGAGAGCGGGCCGCGGGGAGGAAATCCTGGAAACCCTTACTGTTTCGCGCCCGCGACCTCGCCAAGTCGCGCTCCGAGCTCCCCGCGGGAACGAATGCCGAGCTTGCGGTAGACGCGGACCAAGTGCGCCTCGACCGTGTGCACGGTCACGAAGAGCGCGGCCGCGATCTCCTTGTTCGACAGCCCCTGGGCGGCGAGCCGCGCGACCCGCTCCTCGCTCTCGGTCAGCGCGCTCGCCGAGGGCCGCCGCCCGCTCACGCGCGCGAGCTCCTCGCGCGCCCGC
>DATLYP010000061.1:0-13726 GCA_035574655.1 Gaiellaceae bacterium | reverse complement strand
AGTACTGCCTGGAGTGCGGGCTGCGCCTGGGGGGCGCCGCCCCGGCCGCCGGGGGCGCCGGCTGGGTGCGCCGCTCGCTCGCCGCCCTCGTCGTCGCCGCCGCGGGAGGGGCTGCAGCCGTCGCCGCCTCCGGCGGAGGGAGCGGCGGCGAGCGGCTGCTGACCGCCACCGGCGGCTTCGCCGCGCCGCCCGCCGCCACGACCCTCGCCTCCCCCGGCGCCTCGCGCGGGGTCGCCGCCTGGCCGCTGGGCGAGGAAGGGTGGACGGTCGTCCTCGCCTCCGTCCCGCAGACACGGGGGCGGACGCCCGCGCTCCGGGTCGCGCGCGCCGCCCGCCGGGCAGGCCTCGCGCCTGTCGGCATCCTCGACTCCTCTCGCTTCGCCAGCCTGCACCCGGGGTATTGGGTCGTGTTCGCGGGCGTCTACGGCTCGGAAGCGGAGGCCACGAGCGCTCTGGACGCGGCTCGCGAGACTGCGCGCACCGCCACGGTCCGCCGCATCGTCCCCTGATCTGGTGTCTGATCTGACAACGATTGCGCAGACTTTGTAACAGGAGCGGAAACCAGGTAGACTGCGTTGCGACGTCGCGTCGTCGCCCGGATCTTGGCCCCGTCAAGCGATTTCACGAACACCGTGGGAGCATCGATGGAAGAGCGCGCCGCACAGCTTCGGTCCTGCATGTATCAATACTCGCGAGCGATTTACCGCTCGATCAAGGACCTCATCGACCCCTACGTCGACCAGGAGACGCAGCTCGAGTACCGCCGCGCCGTCCTCGCCGAGTGCGAGCGGACGATGGAGCGCCTGGTCGAGGATCCGCACTACTTCGCGTGCCCGGAGCGGGCGCTCTTCGCGGACATCCGCCGCTACTTCCCGATCACCGCCCAGGCCCAGGTCGCGTGGGCCGTGCGCGAGGGCGTCGCCGCCGCGAGCGCGTTCGTCCAGCAGCAGATCGACGCGGGACTCTTGGACGGGGGCATCGCCCGCTGCCACGCGACGACGCGCAAGGGCAAGGCCTGCCAGCGCACGCCGCTGCCGGGCCGGGACTACTGCCCCTCCCACCAGCACCTCGAGCGCAGCACCGTCGCCGCGTAGCGGTCCCGCGCGCCCGTCCGGGACCGGGCGCCGCGAGGAGCTAAGCTCGGGTGCGCATGTCCCACGACGCGGACAAGCTCATCCGCCAGCTCTCCCTGGTCGCGTATCTGATGGCGGAGCGGCGGCCGCTCACCGCGCGGGACGTGAAGGCGAACGTCGAGGGCTACAGCGACATGTCGGACGAGGCGTTCGCCCGCCGCTTCTACTCCGACCGGGCGGAGCTGCTCGCGCTCGGCGTCCCCCTGCAGTCGCAGCGGGACGAGTTCACGGGCGAGGAGCTGTACACGCTCCGCTCGGAGAACTACTTCCTCGACGAGCTCGAGCTCGACGACGACGAGCTCGCCGCGTTGCAGACCGCCCTCTACTACCTGGAAGGCAAGTTCGCCTACGCGGAGCCGCTGCGCCTGGCCCTGCAGAACCTCGCGCTCGGCCGTCCCGGCTTCCGGCAGCCGGCGACGGGAACCGCGGAGCGGGTGCGCGTGAGCGCCCCCGACTACTCCCCGGAGCTCGCAGGCCGGCTCGCGAAGCTCGAGTCCGCGATCTCCAAGCAGCGCACCGTCCGCTTCGGCTACTGGAGCCCGCGCCGGATGCGGGTCGCGGAGCGGCTCGTGAACCCGTACGCCCTCCGTCTGGACGACGGCAACTGGTACGTGATCGGCCACGACTTGGAGCGGGACACGGTGCGCACGTTCAAGGTCTCCCGCATCCGCGGCGACATCCGCTTCGCGACCCGCCGCGAGCGGGACTTCCGGGTGCCCGCCGACTTCGACGTCGAGCGGCACCGCGTGCCGAAGCCGTGGCAGATCGGCGAGCTCGTCGGGACGGCGCGCATCGCGGTCTCCGAGGACACGGCGTGGTGGGTCGCGCGCACGCTCGCCGACGCGGGCACGGTCGAGGACGGCGTCTTCGAGACCGAGTACGCGAACCCGGAGCTCCTCGCCGGCTGGGTCCTGCGGCAGAACGGGCGCGCGGTCGCGCTCGAGCCGGAGGAGCTGCGCGAGGCCGTGGCGGACGGGCTCGCGCGCCTGCGCGAGGCGCACGAAGGCCCCCCGCCCGTCCCGGCCTCTCCGAAGCGGGTCGACCCGCGGCGGCCGCTTCCGGAGCGCCCCTCCGGCCCGGTCGCCCCGGAGCGCTTCGGCCTGCTGCAGGCCCTCCTCGCCCACCTGCTCGCCGCCTGCGGTGAGCAGCGGTTCGCCGAGCTCGACGCGCGGGAGCTCGCGGAGCGCTTCTCCATCCCGCTCGAGGAGCTGCAGGACCACCTGTCCGTCCTCAACCTCGTCAACTTCGGCGCCGGCTGCTACGCCGTCTACGCCGAGCACGAGGGGGATGTCGTGCGGGTGGAGAAGGAGCTCTACGGCGACGTCTTCCGCCGCCCGCCCCGCCTGACGCCGCTCGAGGCGCGCGCCATCCGGCTGGCCATCGAGTACGTGGGCCCGACGATCGCGGCCGACGCGCGGTCGCCCCTGGAGCGGGTGCGGCGCAAGCTCGAGGAGACATTCGGGCGCTTCGACCTGGCGGCGACGCCGGAGCCGCGGGTCGCCTCCGCGGAGGAGGAGCTCGTGCGGGTCTTGAGCGAGGGCGCCGAGCAGCAGCGGGTGGTCGAGATCGAGTACCTGAAGGAGGGGGAGGACGCCCCCGCCGTGCGCCGGGTCGAGCCGTACACGATCGAGCGCGAGCTGCCGGTCTGGCGGGTGCACACCTGGGATCGCACGGTGGACGGCGCCCGCACCTTCCGTCTCGACCGGATGCGCTCCGCCCGCCTCACGGGGGAGCGCTTCCGGCCGCGTGAGGGCTTCGACCCCTCCTACCTGCGCGACCCGCGCGTCGCGCGCCTCTTGCACTCGCCGGAGATCGCCCGCTGGAAGCTCGAGCGCGGGGCTCGCCCGCTCATCGACGGCTCGGCGCTCGCGGACGTGCCCTACAAGAGCGAGGAGTGGCTGCTCTGCGAGGTGCTCGCCGACCGCGGGGAGACGGTCGTCCTCGAGCCAGCGCATCTGCGCGACCTCGTGGCCCGGCGGGCGCGCGAGCTCGAGCGCGAGTACGGCAGGGTGGCGGCTCGCCGCTGAGCCCGTCCGGCGGCGGCCTCCGGGAGCCGGCGGCGGCCGTCGCGCCCGTACAAGCGTCACATTTCGTCGCCGCCTTCGAGGCGAAACCGTCACAGGCCCTTCCCTCCGTCGGCCGTCTCTCCTATCGTTGTCGCTATGGACAACAGACCGCTGCTTGCGGGGGCCGCCGTGCTCGCCGCCGCCCTGCTCGGAGCCTCCGCGGCCGGGCTCGTCGCGCCGGCGGGCGCGGAGCGCCCCTCCCTGCCCTCCTCCCCGCCCTCCCCCGAGCCGTGGATCGAGGCGTCGCACCTCCCACCCTTGCTGCGTACCGCCGGGGAGACGGCCGAGCTTCGCTTCGACGTCTACTGCGGCCCGGCGGACGAGGCGCAGGTGGACGCCGGCTGCCCGGCCGCGGGCTCGGTGTTCGTGCGCCCCGGCGCCGCCGGGCCGTTCCGCGAGCTCCCGCTCGTCCGCGAGCAGTCGGCCTTTCCCGGCCGTCTCGCCGCGCGCATTTCCGACGAGCTCGCGCGGTCTCCGCGCGGCTTCGAGTACTACGCCGTGCTCCGCAGCGAGGCGAGCGGCCGCTCGCTCACCCTGCCCGGGGGTGGCGCGGCGGCGCCGCACCGGAGCCTCCTGCTCGCCGACCCGGCGACGGTCGCGCTCGGACGGCACGTCTTCGGGCGCGTGCGCCGGCCGGATGCGACCCCGGCCCGCGCGTCGTGGGGGCGGGGGCCCGGGCAGGTCGGTCTCGAGCAGGGCCGCGTTCCCACGCCGATCGGCGGCTCTTCCTTCGACGTCGACGCGAGCGGGACCGTGTACCTGCTCGACGAGGCCAACCGCCGGGTCCTCCGCTGGCGGCCGGGCGCAGCCTCTCCGGACGAGGTCCCGCTCGACGTCAACGGGACGATCGCCGACCTGGCCGTGGCGCCGGACGGGAGCCTCCACGTCCTCGAGACGACCGCCGCCCACGGTAGGCCTCCCGTGCTTCGCTCCTTCGCGCCGGACGGCGCGCCCCGCGGCGCGGTCGCGCTCGCCGAGCGGCCCGCGGCCCTCCTGCGCGGGCCGGAGGGGCCCGTCGTCCTCCAGCACCCCTCGGGGCAGTGGCTGGCGGCCGGGCGCGGCGGCCGGCTGCTCCCGCCCGGCGAGCAGCGACGCGCCGGCTCGAGCGGACGTCCGCACGGGAGGGCCGGCGAGGTCGTCGTCCTCCGGCAGGCGAACGAGCTCCGGCTGGCCGTTGTCGGCCCGGTCGGCGACCTCTGGAGCTCTTGGCGCGTGACCAGCGACACCCCGCTCGGCGAGGTGCAGCTCGCGGAGCCCCTCGGCGACAGGCTCCTGGTCGTCGTCCGCGTCTACACGGAGGAGCAGGCAGAGTTCGCGGTGCTCCTCCTGGGCGACCGCGGCCTCGCGAAGGGCTTCTCGGTAGCGGCCTCCGAGTGGGCGGAGACCGCGCCGCTCGCCCGCTTCCGGCTCGCCGCGGGCGCCCTCTACCGGCTCGGCTCCACCCCCGACGGCGTCGTCGTCGACCGCTTCGACTTGGAGGCGCGGTGATGCCCGCCGCTCGCACGCTCGGCCTTTCTGTGTCCCTTCTCGCGGCATTCACCCTCGCCGCAGCGGCCGCGCACGCGTACCACACGAGGTTCGTGGCCGAGAACTGCCACACGAACCCGCCCCAGCCCACCTCGTACATCACACGGGACGGGTCGATCACCGTGGCGCTGCGGGCCCGCTACGAGGGGTACCAGTGGGGCGGGGGCTGCTGGAACGACAACGATCTGGACGACTCGCCGGGAGATCCGACCCAGGATCCGGCCACCGGCGGCGAGGGCGGGGACTGCTCGGGCTTCACCTTCAAGGTGTGGCGGGAGTCGCTGGACGAGAGCGACGCCGGCTTCTACCAGTGGAACATGCTGCGCAACGTCCACGGCCCGTACACGGCCGACCGCTTTCGGCTCGGGCACGGCGCGCCCAACTACGCCCTGGCGAAGGCGAACCTGGTCAAGATGGACGCCTTGGCGAGCACGGGGCACATCGGGATGATCTACGCGCCCAATGCCGACGGCACCGACCAGATCATCGAGGCGAAGGGCGAGGCGTACGGGACCGGTATCTGGACGAGGACGTACCGTGGCAACACCGCGTACGGCGGCGTCCGCCGGCTCGGGTGGACGCAGCCCTAACCGCCGCCGGCGAGGCCGCACCCGCACGGGCGGCGGCCTGGCTGCGGGGAGCCGCGCCCTCGTCGTCCGCGTGCTCGCCGCGGCTTCCCTTGCCCTTGCCCCGCTCGCGCTCGCGGGCTGCGGGGGCGAGGCGGAGCCGCCGGAGCGGCTGCTCGACGGCTCTCCCCCGCTGCCGCCGCCCGTCCGGCTCGAGGGCGTGACAGGACCGGTCGTGCTGACGAAGGCGCGGGCTCTCCGTCCGGCCGACGGCTCGCCGCGGCTCGAGGCCTGCGCTGCGGAGCACGGAACCGACCCGGTGGCGGCGGTCGAGCGCGTCGGCGTGGGTTGGGAGAGCGTCACCCTCCGCGATCGCTCCGGGAGATGGCTCTTCGCCTGCGACGACACGGCGGGGCCGCGCGTGGAGGGCCGGCGCTGGTGCGGCGGAGCTGCCGGGCGCCTCGTCGGGGGCGTGCTCCGCGACCCCCGCCTGGACGTTCTCTGCCGCGATGAGGGGGGCGAGCGCGTCGCCTTCGCCTGGCTGCAGCCGGGCGCCGGGACCGCCTACGTCGCGGTGCGGCGGGGCGACGTCGTCGAGGCGTACGAGCCCGCGGCGGGCCTGCCCGTCCGCGTGTACACGGCGGAGGGCGTGCGGGAGGACCCGCTCGGCGCGGCCTTCGCCGTCTCGGAGCACGACGCGGGCGGCAGGCTTCTCCGCGAGTACCGTCTGGAAGCCGTCCCGGCCGGATAGGCCTATGAGCGCCTACTGCGGTGCGGCCGGGGCCGAGGAGGGAAGCGAGATCGTGAAACGGGCGCCCCCGCCCGGCGGGGAGATGGCGGTCACGGTGCCGCCGTGCGCCTGCACGATCTCCCGCACGATGGCGAGCCCAAGTCCCTCCCCCTCGCCGCCAGGGACGAGGCGGACGCCGGGCTCGAAGATGCGCTCGATCTCCTCCGCGGGCAGCCCGGGGCCCGTGTCCGAGACGGAGAGCTCCACCGTCCCGCCCTCGCCCCGGCGCGCCTCCACGCGGATCGGCCCCTCACCGCCGTGGAGGGACGCGTTTCGAAGCAGGTTGTCGAGCGCCTGCCGGAGGCGGACCGGGTCGGCGTGCAAGAGCGGCAGGCCGTCCTCCGCCTCGACCGACACCAGGGCGCCGCCGAGCCTCGCCGCCGCCGCCGCTTGGCGGGCGAGAGCCGCCGGGTCGACGGGCTCGCGGCGGAGCGAGGTCGCCGATGCCTCCCGCACGACCCGCGCGACCGCCGCGCAGGCGGCGAGCACGAGCGAGACCAGCTCGCGGCGGCCGGCGCGGTCGATCTCGCGGTAGGCGGCGGCGATCGCGTCGAGCGCCGCAACGGGGCTCCTGAGCTCGTGGACGAGCGCGGCCAGGTCTTCCGGCCCGCCCCGCGTCACGCCGCGCGCTCGGCGAGCCGGCCCAGCGCCCACTCCGCCGTCTCCCGCAGGATCGGGTCGTCCCCCCGCGCGTACCGCTCGACGGCGGGGACGAGCTCCTCTCCTCCCACGTTCCCGGCCGCTACGAGCGCGTTGCGCCGCAGCCACCGCGGGTGCTTGCGCGGCACGTACAGCCGGTCGAGCTCCGCGACGAGCTCCTTCCCGTCCCGCTCCAGCCACTCGCGCAGGGAGACGGTGGGGGTCGCGTCCTCGGGCAGGGGATCGCCTCGGCGCCGCTTCTCGACGCCCCGGTTCCAGGGGCACACCTCCTGGCAGACGTCGCAGCCGTACACCATCTCCCCGAGCTCGGGCCGGTACCGCTCGGGGATCGGGCGCGGCGCCTGCGTCCAGTAGGAGAGGCAGCGGGTCGCGTCGAGGACGCCCGGCTCGTCCAGCGCCCCGGTCGGGCAGGCGTCCACGCACAGCCGGCAGGAGCCGCAGTCGAGCTCGAGTGGAGGCGACGCCTCGACCTCGACGTCGGTGACCAGTGTCCCGAGCACGATCCAGGAGCCGAAGCGCCGGGTGATCGCCATCGTGTTCTTCCCGTAGAAGGCGACGCCGGCGCGGACTGCCGCCTCCCGGTCGACGTGCTCGTTCTCGTCCACGAGCACCCGGTAGCGGCCGCCGAGCCGCCTGCCCAGAGCGTCGAGCTTGCCCCGCAGCTCGGCGTACGCGTCCCGCCAGGCGTAGCGGGGCAGCCGTCCCTCGTCCCTCCCCGGCGGCGGGGCGGGCACGTAGTAGCAGAGGGCCGCCGAGACGACCGTGCGCGCGCCCTCGAGGAGCCGCTCGGGGTGGCAGGACACCTCGGGCCGCGCCATCGTGAAGCGCATGTCCGCGAACAGGCCCCAGGCCCGGCGCTCCCGGATGTGGCGCTCGGTCTGCTCGTAGGGCGCGGCGGGGGCGGCGCCGACCGCGTCGAGGCCCAGCTCCGCGGCAAGCCGGCTCAGCTCGGCGGCCGTCATGCGAGGATTCTGCCTCGTGCGCGCCGTACGGATTCACGAGGATGGAGGGCCGGAGGTGCTGCGCTACGAGGACGTACCCGACCCCGAGCCCGGGCCGGGGGAGGTGCTCGTGGAGCTCAAGGCCGCCTCCGTCAACCACTTGGACGTCTGGCTGCGCAAGGGGCTCCCTTCGGTTCCCAAGCCGCGGATCCTGGGCGCGGACGGGGCGGGCGTCGTGTCGGCGCTCGGAGAGGGCGCCGGGCGCTTCGCCCCGGGAGACCGCGTCGTCCTGAACCCGGGCATCCCGCAGGACGGGCGCATCCTCGTCGTCGGGGAGCACACGGACGGGACGTACTGCGAGCTGAAGGCGATCCCGGAGGGGCAGCTGTACGCGCTCGACGACCGTCTCTCCTTCGAGGAAGGGGCCGCCTTCCCCCTCGTCTTCGAGACCGCGTACCGCATGCTGGTGACGAAGGCGGCGGTCCAAGAGGGCGAGTGGGTGCTGATCTGGGGGATCGGCGGCGGCGTCGCGCTCGCCGCGTTCGAGCTCTGCCGCGCGCTCGGGGCGCGCACCATCGTCACCTCCTCCCGCCGGGAGAAGCTGGACCGCGCCCGGGCGCTCGGGGCCGAGGTGGCCGTCAGCCACGCCGAGGACGACGTCGTCGAGGCCGTGCGCGAGGCGACCGGAGGGCGGGGCGCGGACGTCGTCGTGGAGACGGTCGGGGCGGCGACCTGGGAGCGCTCGCTCGCCGCCGCCTCCGTCGGCGGCCGGATCGTCGTCTGCGGGGCGACGACCGGTCACAGCCCGCCCGCGCTGCTCTACCGGGTGTGGTGGAAGCAACTCGTGATCTACGGCTCGAGCATGGGGCTGCCCTCCGACTTCGAGGGCGCCTACGAGCTGATCCGCGCCGGACGGGCGCGCGTGCACGTGGACAGCGTCTTTCCGCTCGCGGAGGCGGCGAAGGCGCACGAGCGGCTGGAATCGGGCGAGCACTTCGGCAAGGTCGTGCTCCGCATCCCCGGGTAGCCGCCGCGCGGCCCCCGCCGGGCGCGCCGCCCCCTACCCGAAGCCGAGGATGAACTTGGCGTCGTCCGACATGCGGTCGGGAGTCCAGGGCGGGTCGAAGGTGAGCTCGGCCTCGACCTCCTCCACGCCCGGCAGGGAGCGCGCGGCCTCGACGATCCCGTCCGCGATCAGCGGCCCCGCAGGGCAGCCCATCGAGGTGAGGCTGTACAGCACCTTCACCTTCGGGCCGTCCACCTCCACGTCGTACATCAGCCCGAGCTCGACGATGTCCATGCCGAGCTCGGGGTCCTCCACCTGGCGCAGCGCTTCGATCACGTCCTCGCGGGTGACCACCCGCGACAGT
Source organism: Gaiellaceae bacterium (assembly GCA_035574655.1). Taxonomy (GTDB): domain Bacteria; phylum Actinomycetota; class Thermoleophilia; order Gaiellales; family Gaiellaceae; genus GMQP-bins7. The sequence continues at coordinate 4,673 of DATLYP010000061.1, read as the reverse complement.
CTAGAGGGGCGCGCCGGCGCGCCGGCGCGGGCGCGCTCAGGGGGCGGCGGCGAGCCGGTCGGCGCGGCGCAGCACGAGGTCGAGCACCTCGCCGACCGCCCGCTCCAGGTTGTCGTTCACGATCACGGGGACGTCGTGCCGGCGCGCCCGCTCGATCAGGTACTCCTGGATCTGCCGGATCCGGGGGAGGGCGTCCAGGTACCTCGCGAGCGGCCGCAGGCCTTCGGTCGAGTAGTCGCGCACCCAGAAGTGGCTGCGGTGCACGTTCTCGTCGTCGATCGCGATCACACACTGGACGACGTGGGTGGCGGGCAGGCGGACGTCGACCATCCCGGGGACGAGGTGGACCCCTTCCAGCACCATCGACCAGCGCTCCGTCGCCGCCCGCTCGAGCGCGGCGTGCACGCCCACGAGGACGTTCCGCGTCTGGTCGAGAAAGCCGAGGATGGCCGCGTCCCCGGACTCCTCCTCCTCGGCGCGCGTCAACGCGAGCTCGGCCTCGAAGCTGGAGTAGTGCACGGAGGGCATGAACTCGGGCGAGAAGAAGGCCCGCATCGTCTGCCGGATGAAGTCGGTGGAGGTCACCCGCGTGATCCCGAGGCGGTACGCCGCCTCGGTCGCGATCGTCGACTTGCCGGTGCCGGTGGCGCCCCCGACGAGAAGGACGAGCGGCTCCTCGAGGCGCTGCAGCGCGTCGAGCCGGCGCAGGCGGCGAACGGTCCGCTCGGCGCCTTCCTCGCCGACGATCTCGGCGGCGAGCTCGCCGAGCCGGTCGAGGTCGAGGAAGGCCGCGCCCCGGTCGGCGAGGTCGCGGTCGGCGAGCCTCGCGATCAGGTACGCGCGCTCCGGGTCGAGCCCGGTCACGACGAGCGCGCGCGCCAGCAGCCCCTTCGAGAAGGGCACGCCCTCGCCGAGCGGGAGCGGGATCAGGTGCCGGCGCTCGCTCACCGCGGTATTCGTGCCAAGTGCAGCAGCTTCTCGTCAAGGTCCCCCGCCCCCGGCGCCGCGACGACGTCGCTGGCGGCGAGCACGACCTCCACCCCGCGCTCGAGCCCCGCCTCGGCCACGAGGTCGATCGCCGCCGCCTTCAGCTCGACCAGGAAGACGTCCGCGTCGACCCGCTCGAGCTCGCCCGCCAAGCGGGCTCGGTCGGCGAGGCTGCCGGAGACGTGGGTGACGCGCGCCCCGTGCGCCTCCTCCAGGTGTCTGGCGAGGGCGGCGTGCGCGTCGGGCGGAGCGGTGCAGAAGAAGGCGACGGCGCGGCCCCGGATGTCCCCCGCGGGGCGGGGTCGGAGGACGGCGGGAACGACCTCCACCCCGGGGGCGGCGCGCGCGACCGCGGCGGCCACGCGCTCCCACCCGGTGCCCGGCTCCGCCATGGTGACGAGGACGAGGTCGGCGAGCAGGAGCCGGTAGAGGTTCAGGTAGCCGGCGGCGACCTCCGGCTGCTGCTGCCCGGAGACGACGACGAGCGTCCGCTCGGCGGCGACGGGCGGGAGCGCGGCCCCGCTCCCGTCGAAGATGACGACGTCCGGGGCGAGCTCCAGGGCGAGGGCGGCGCCGGCGGAGAGGTTCGAGTCGAGGACGGCGCCCGCGAGGCCGCCCCCGCAGCGCCGGCAGCCGATCGTCTCCACCCCGGCGAGCGCGGCCACCTCCAGGTGGTCGGAGGCCGCGTGCGCGCCCGCGCGGGAGCGCGCGACGAGCTCCTCCAGCGTCGGCGGGGTCGCGATCCGCTCCGGCTCGGGCGGCCCGCCACGGCCCATGGCGACCACGACGACTCGGTGACGGGCGGCCAGCAGGCGGGCGAGGTGGGCGGTGACCGCGGTCTTCCCCACCCGCTTGCCCGTGCCGACGACGGCGACCGAGGGGAGCGGGAAGGGCGCGCGCGGCGGGGGCTCGAAGCGGAAGTCGGCGCCTAGGTAGGGGAGGCCGCGGCGCAGCACGCGGCTCGCCAGGGCGAGCCGCTCGGCCGGGCCGAGCACCGGCTCGTCCGAGAGGTCGACGACGACCTGCGGCCGGTAGCGCTCGATCGCCTCCTCGAGGTCCGCGCAGAGCGGCACCCCGTACTCGGGCTCGCCCCGGAGCTTCTCCTTCCCCCCCACGAGCACGGCGGCGACGAACGTGTACGGGAGCTCGCCGAGCGCGTGCCGGACGACGGGGGGGTAGTGCTCCCCGTCGACGATCGCGACCGCCCGGGGCGTCAAGTGCGGGCGGTGACCTCGTCCTCGATGGCGCCGGTGAACTTCTCGTACTCGAGCGTGTCGAGCGAGAAGGAGACGAGCTTGAGCTGGCCGTGGAAGGGGTGGCGGCGCCAGACGTCCACGCGCCGATCCGCGATCTCGACGACGTTGTAACAGGGGCGCGTGTTCCCGCGCAGGCGCAGCGAGGAGACCGTGCCCGCGTTCACGACGAACAGGTCCTCCAGGCGCCACACGTAGGGGACGTGCTTGTGCCCGGAGAGAACGAGGCGGACGCCCGCCCGCTGCAGGCACTCGATCGCGTCGCCCGCGTCGTAGACGATGTTCCGCTCGCGGCCCGTCCCGGGCACGGGCAGCAGGTGGTGGTGGAGGACGAAGACGCGCAGGTCGTCGTTCGCGCCTGCGAACTGCTCCTCGATCCAGCGGTAGCGGCCGCGGCCGATCTGGCCGTGGTCGAGGTCGGGCTCGCTCGAGTCGACGGCGACGATGGTGACCCCGGGCAGGCGGAGCACCGGGTTGCGGTCGCCGAACATCTCCTCGAAGTGCACGTAGCCGACGTTGCGCGAGTCGTGGTTCCCCGGGACGACGAGCAGCGACTCGCACTCGATCCGGTTGAGGTACTCGCGGGCGGCCAGGTACTCGTGCCGGAAGCCGAAGGTGGTGAGGTCGCCGCTGCAGACGACCGCGTCCGGCTGCAGCTCGTTGATCTCGGCGATCGCGCGCTCGAGCAGGCTCGGCTCGAAGTAGGGGCCGCCGCAGTGCAGGTCGGAGATGTGGGCGATGCGCACGACCCCGCTCGCGCCGGGCATGGCCACAGTCTACGGCGAGGCTTGCCCGTCCGGGGGCGCTGCTAGCGTGGTGCCGGTGCGGGTCGAAACCCCTGTTTTCCAGGCATATCGTGGGACCGACCCTCCCCGTTTCGCGCACCGGATCGAGCTCGAGTGCGCGAAGATCCTCGACTACTACGGCGTCCCCTGGGAGTACGAGCCGCGCACCTTCGTCCTCGGGCGGGACGCCGAGGGCCGGGTGACGAGCGCGTTCACCCCCGACTTCTACCTCCCGGAGCAGGATCTGTACATCGAGGTGACGGTGATGAAGCAGTCGCTCGTGACGCGCAAGAACCGGAAGCTGCGGGAGCTGCAGCGCCTGTACCCGGAGGTGAAGGTGAAGCTCTTCTACCGGCGCGACATCGAGCGCCTCGCGCAGCGCTACCGCCTGCGCCTCGCCTCGTAGTGGCCGCCGCGCCGCGGCCGCGGGCCGGCTCCGAGCGCGGGTCCGTCGGGCCCGTGTACCTCACCCGGGAGGAGATCGGCGCCCGGGTGCGGGAGCTCGGCGCGCAGATCGCCCGCGACTACGCCGGCCTCGACCCGGTGCTGGTCGCGCCGCTCAAGTCGAGCGCGGTCTTCCTCGCCGACCTCAGCCGGGCGCTCCCCGTCCCGCACGAGCTGGACGTCGTGGAGCTCGCCCCGTACACGGGCGGGCTGGACGGCGGGGTGCGGCTCCTCGCCGACCTCGGCCTGCCGCTCGCCGGGCGCCACGTGCTGCTCGTGGAGGCGGTCGTGGACACGGGGCTGACGCTCCACTTCCTCTCCCGCACCCTCGCCCCCCGGGGCCCGGCGAGCCTGGCCGCCGCCGCGCTCCTCGACCGCCCCTACCGCCGGCTCGTGGACGAGCTGCCGCTGCGCTACGTCGGGTTCACGGCTCCGGACGAGCTCTTCGCCGGCTACGGGCTCGGGCTGGACGAGCGGTGGCGGTCGCTCCCCGACCTGCACGTCGTCCTCCCCGCCGGGCGGGAGGCCGCCGCCGGCGAAGCGGCGTAGGCTGCGGGCCGCCGCTTCCGCGCGCGCGGAGAGCTACAGGTAGGCGAGCGGATCGACCGCCGCGCCGTTCACGCGCACCTCGAAGTGCAGGTGCGGGCCGCTCGAGTTCCCCGTGGAGCCGACGAGCGCGATCGTCTCCCCCTGCGCCACCCGCTGCCCGACGGAGACGAGGATCGCGGACGCGTGCGCATAGGCGGTGGCGAGGCCGTTGCCGTGGTCGAGGACGACGAGGTTGCCATAGCCGCCCAGCCAGCCGGCGTGGATGACGGTGCCCGCCGCCGCCGCGCGGATGGGCGTGCCGGTGCTCGCGGCGATGTCGATCCCTTCGTGCATGCGGCCCGCGCGCATCCCGAAGCCGCTGACGACGGGGCCGTTCACCGGCCAGACGAACCCGGCCGAGGAGGTCGAGGAGCCGGCGCCCGTCCCCGTCGCGGCCGCCTCGGTCTGGGCGCTGCGGATCGCGGCGGCGAGCCGGGCGCTCTCCGCCTGCAGCTCCTCGAGCTCGTGCAGGTGCTCCGCCCGCGCCTCGCGCACCGACGCGAGGGCGCTCTCCTTGAGCCGCCGCGCGGCGGCGAGGGTGTCCCGGCTCGCGGCCAGCCGGTCGCGGACGGCCCGCGCCTCCTCGGCCCTGGCGGCCACGGCGGCGACGGCGGCG
>DATLYP010000060.1:0-9282 GCA_035574655.1 Gaiellaceae bacterium | reverse complement strand
TCCGGGAGGAGCCGGCGGCCGGCGTCGCCGAGCCCGCCGCCCCGAGCGCGCGGGAGCCCGTCCCGGCCTCGTGAGCGGGCGCCTGGCGCCGGCCCCGCCCCACCTCGTGCGGCCCGCGCTCGCCGGCCTCGTCCCCTACGAGCCGGGGAAGCCCGTGGAGGAGGTGCAGCGCGAGCTCGGGCTCGAGCGGGTCGTCAAGCTCGCCTCCAACGAGGGCCCGTACGGGCCCTTCCCGGCCGCGCTGGAGGCGATCGAGCGGGTCGCACGGGAGCTGAACCGCTACCCCGACGGCGGCGCCTACCGGCTGCGGCAGGCGCTCGCCGAGCGGCACGGCGTCCGCTTCGAGGAGGTCGCCGTCTGCGCCGGCGCGGACGCCGTCGTCGGCTACCTCTGCCAGGCGACGCTCGACCCGGGCGACGAGGCGGTCACCGGGTGGCCGTCCTTCCCCAGCTACGTGCTCGACACGCTGAAGGCGGGCGCGACGCCCGTGCGCGTGCCGCTCCGCGACGACCGGCTCGACCTGGAGGCGATCCTGGAGGCGATCGGCCCGCGCACCAAGCTCGTGTTCCTCGCCGTCCCTAACAACCCGACCGGCACCACGAACCTCCGCGACGAGCTCGACGCCTACTTCGCGCGCGTCCCGGAGCACGTGCTCACCGTCCTCGACCAGGCCTACCTCGAGTACGTCGAGGACCCGGGCTACCCGGACGGGATCGAGGAGTACGCGAAGGCGGGCCGTCGCGTGCTCGTCCTGCGCACCTTCTCGAAGATCTACGGCCTCGCCGGCCTGCGCGTCGGGTACGGGGTGGGCCCCGAGGAGGTGGTCGCGGCGATCGGCAAGGTGCGGCGCGCGTTCGACGTCGCCTCGGCCGGGCAGGAGGCCGCGCTCGCCAGCCTGGACGACGGCGGCGAGCTCGAGCGCCGGCGCGCCGCCAACCGGGAGGCCATGCGCCTCCTCGTCGATCTCCTGCGCGACCACGGGCTCGAGCCGGCCGGGCCGGCGGTGGCGAACTTCGTCCTCGCGCGCGTGGGCGATGCGGCCGCGTTCAGCGGCGCCCTCCTGCGCGAGGGCGTGATCGTGCGCCCCCTCGCCTCGTTCGGCGCGCCGGACGCGGTCCGCATCACGGCCGGGACGCCGGAGGAGACGGCGTTCCTGGGCGAGGCGCTCGCCCGCCTCGCGCCCGCGCTGCGCTCCTAGCGCCGTCGGCGAGCGCCGGGCGACCCGAGCGCATGCAGCGCCGGGAGCCGCCCGCCGCTCCGGCTATCCTCCGTCGCCGGGCGCGCGCGTCGGGCGCTCACTGCTTGCCGTATGCGAACGACCCTGAAGAGAGGTCTCGGGCGCGGGACGCCGCCCAGCGGGAACGGAAGGCCGGTGCTTCCCCCGGGCGTGCCGTCCCCGGTCGCGCTCTACCGCCAGCCCCCGCCGCCCGCGCGGACACCGCTCGGCTGGGCCGCGCGCGTCGCGCTCTGGCTCGCCGCGGGAGCGCTGATCCTCGCCGTGGGCTCGGCCGCCGGCGCCTACCTCTACTTCCACGAGTCCGTCGCCGCCGTCGCCGCGCGCACGCCGGAGGTGCGGCAGGCGGCAAGGCGGCTCGACGTCGCCCTCCCCGGCCAGCCGGCGACCGCGCTCGTCATCGGCTACGACCGCCGCAAGAGCGACGGCAAGGGGGCGCCCTCGCGCTCGGACACGCTGATGCTCGTCCGCGCCGACCCGGGCACGGACTCGATCTCGCTCCTCTCCTTCCCGCGCGACCTGCGCGTCGCCGTCCACTGCCCGGGGCGGGCCCCCTACTTCGACAAGATCGCGCACGCCTACCAGGCGTGCGGCCCGCAGGGCTCGCTGAGCACGGTCAAGGCGCTGACCGGGCTCCCCATCAACTACCTGATCACGGTCAACTTCCGCGGCTTCCGCCAGATCGTCGACCGCTTGGGCGGGGTCTGGCTGGACGTCGACCGCCGCTACTTCAACGACCGGGGCGGGCCGTACGGGTACGCGACGATCAACCTCTTCCCCGGGTACCAGAAGCTGACCGGGCGGCAGGCCCTCGACTACGTCCGCTACCGGCACGCCGACTCCGACCTGTACCGGGTCGCCCGCCAGCAGCAGTTCGTCCGCGCCTTCCGCAGCCAGGTGCGGGAGAGCTTCGCGCCGACGGCGCTGCCGAAGGTGGTGAACGCGATCACGAGCAACGTGGAGGTCGCGCAGGGAGGCGGGGGCGACGTGGACGGGGAGACCGTCCTCTCCTACGCCCTCTTCGCCTACGGCCTGCCCAGGGGGCGCATCTTCCAGGCCCGGATCGAGGGCCTGGAGGGGTTCGCGGAGCTGACGACCGCCTCCGAGAACATCCAGCGCGCGGTGGACGAGTTCACGCACCCGGACGTGGAGTCCCCGGAGAAGGCGACCGCGGTCGCCCTCGGGGAGAGGCTGAAGCAGGCGGCGCCGCCGCCGCGGGAGACGACGGTCACCGTCCTCAACGGCAACGGGGTGACGGGGTCGGCCTCGACCGCCGGCTTCCTGCTCCGGCAGCGCGGCTACCAGATCCTCACCCCGCCCAACGGGCTTCCCGCCAACGCGCCCCGCTTCGACTACTTCCGCACGCAGGTGTACTTCGCGCCGCGCCTGCGCGGCGCCGAGCGGGCCGCGCGCAAGGTCGCGAACCTGTTCGCCTCCGCGGAGGTGGCGCGGCTGCCCGCGGAGATCGCCCCTCTCTCGAACGGGGCGATGGTGACCGTGGTCGTTGGGCAGACGTTCCACGGGCGCCTCGCCCCCGCCCCGGTCGACCAGACCCCGCGCCGGGAGCGGCCGGACGTCGTGCGCGCGCCGGCTGCAGCCCGCGACCTGCTGCGCGAGCGGCAGCCGCGCGTCCCCTTCCCGTTGATGGTGCCGACGGTGATCGAGCGCAGCTCGTGGACCGACCGGACGACGCCGGTCCGCATGTACTGGATCGACCCCGAGGAGCGGCACAAGGCGGTGCGCCTCGTCTTCCGCACGGGCTCGAACGAGTACTGGGGCGTGCAGATGAGCGACTGGGAGGACGCGCCCGTGCTCGCCGACAGGAACCTGACGCGGCGGATCGGCGGGCGCACCTACGACCTCTACTACAACGGGGCCAAGCTGCACATGGTCGTGCTGAGGACGCCGCAGGCCCGCTACTGGGTCGTGAACACGCTGCTCGACCGGCTCTCCAACGAGACGATGCTCGCCATCGCCAAGGGCCTGCGCCCGCTCGAGCGGACGAGGCCGCCGGCGCGACCGGGCGCCAGGAAGACGCGGCGGTAGGCGGTGCGGGTCGCGGTCTTCGGCGCCGGGTACGTGGGGCTCGTCACGGGCGCCTGCTTCGCCGACCTCGGGCACGAGGTGGTCGTCCGCGACATCGTGGCGGAGAAGATCGACGCGCTCCGCCGCGGCGAGCTGCCGATCCACGAGCCCGGCCTGGAGGACGTGATCGCCCGCAACCGCGAGCGGCTCCGCTTCACGACCGATGCCGGGGAGGCGGTCGAGCGCGCCGAGGTCGTGTACGTCGCGGTGGGGACGCCCCCCACCTACTCGGGCGACGCCGACCTCTCCGCGGTCTGGACGGTCGTCGACGAGCTGCCCCGCGTCGACCGCCGGATCGTCCTCGCGATGAAGAGCACGGTCCCCGTGGGGACGGGGGCGACGGTGCGCCACCGGCTCGAGCAGCGGGGCCTCGGCAACGTCGGCTACGTCTCCAACCCCGAGTTCACCGCGGAGGGGACGGCCGTGCGCGACTTCATGCACCCGGACCGGATCGTGATCGGCGCCTTCGAGGAGGCGGACGGGGACGTGGTCGAGCGCCTGCACGCGGGCATCGAGGCGCCCGTCGTCCGCTGCGACGTCGCCTCCGCGGAGATGATCAAGCTCGCCGCCAACGCCGCCCTCGTCACCCGCATCTCCTTCATCAACGAGATCGCCAACGTCTGCGAGGCGACCGGGGCCGACGTGACCACGGTCGCGCGCGGGATCGGCCTCGACCGGCGCATCGGCCCCGCCTTCCTGCGCGCGGGGATCGGGTTCGGCGGCTCCTGCTTCCCGAAGGACTCCCTCGCGCTCAAGCAGCTCGCCGCCAACTCGGGCTACAACTTCCAGCTCCTGAACGCCGTCATCGAGGTGAACGAGCTGCAGAAGCGGCGCGTGATCGGGAAGCTGCAGCGGCGCCTGGGCTCGCTCCGCGGGAAGAAGGTCGCGCTCCTCGGCCTCGCCTTCAAGCCGGGGACGGACGACATGCGGGAGGCGCCGAGCCTCGTGCTCGCCGGGCGGCTGCTCGCGGAGGGCGCCCACGTCAGCGCCTGGGACCCCGTGGCGGACGGGCGCGCGCACCTGGACGGCGCAGTCGAGATCGCCCCCTCGCCGCTCGAGGCGCTCCAAGGGGCGGACGCCGCCGTCATCGTCACCGAGTGGCCGGAGCTGACGGAGCTCGACTGGGCCGCGGCGGGCGCGCGCATGCGGCGCAAGGTGCTCGTGGACGGCCGCAACCTGCTCGAGCCGGCCGAGATGCGGGCGCTCGGCTTCGAGTACGAGGGGATCGGGCGCGGCTCGGGCGCATGAGCCTCCCGGCCGTCATCCTCGTGGGCGGCCAGGGCACGCGCCTGCGCCCGCTCACCGACCGGACGCGCAAGGACATGCTGCACCTGGTCGACCGCCCGCTCCTCGCCTACACGTTCGAGCACCTCGCCCGGTACGGCGTCGAGAGGGCGATCGTCTCCTGCGGGCACATGCCCGAGCAGATCGGCTCCGTCTTCGGCGACCGCTACGACGGGCTCGCGCTCGAGTACGCGGTCGAGCCGGCGCCGCTCGGGACGGGCGGCGCGATCGGCTTCGCGGCGCGCGGCCTCGGGGGCACGTTCTTCGCCCTCAACGGCGACTCGCTGCGCGAGGCCGACCTCTCCGAGCTCGTCCGCTTCCACCGCTCGACGGGCGCGAAGGCGACGATCCTGCTCACCCCCGTCGCCGACCCGAGCCGGTACGGGCTCGTCCGGCTCGCTCCCGACGGGCGCGTGCAGAGCTTCCTGGAGAAGCCGCGCCCGGAGGAGATCGACACCGACCTGATCAACGCCGGCCTGTACGTGCTCGAGCCCGACGTCCTGGAGCTGATCCCGGAGGGGCGCGCCGTGTCCATCGAGCGGGAGGTCTTCCCCCAGCTCGCCGAGGAGGGGAGCGTGTACGGGATCGCCCTCTCCGGCTACTGGCTCGACGTGGGGACGCCCGAGTCGTACCTGCAGGCGCACCGCGATGTGCTCGAGCGCACGTTCCCGAGCGCCGCGGGCGAGGCGCTCGGCCCCGACTTCACCTTCGTCCACGAGAGCGCCCGCGTGCACCCGGAGGCGCGCCTGGTGCCGCCCGTGTACGTGGGCCCGGGGGCCGTCGTCGAGGCGCACGCGCGCGCGGGCAGCCTGGCCGTCGTCGGCGCGGGAGCGCGCCTTGCCGAGGGCGCGATCGTCGAGAACGCCGTCATCGGCGTGGGGGCGACGATCGGGCCCCGCTCCCTGGTCGTCGGCTCCATCGTCGGCGACGGCGCGGCCGTGGGCGCGGACTGCGAGGTTCGCAACCTGGCCGTCGTCGGCCCGGAGGCGTCCGTCGGGGACGGGAACCAGCTCGACCACGGCCTCCGCGTCGGCGCCGGCCATCGGATCCCCGACCGGGCGCTCCGCTTCGCATGAGCGGCGCCCGCGAGCGGTACGGCTTCGTCCCCCGCCGGATCGAGAAGCCCTGGGGCTGGGAGCTCGTGTGGGCGGAGGCCGAGCAGTACGTGGGGAAGCTGCTCTTCGTGCGCGCGGGCGAGGCGCTCAGCCTCCAGTACCACGAGCGCAAGGACGAGTCCTGGCTCGTCCGCGAGGGGCGCGCGCTGCTCGAGCTCGGCCCGGTGGGCGGCGAGCTGGAGGCGATCGAGATCCGTCCCGGCGACGCGTTCCGCTACCGGCCCGGCACCCTGCACCGGGTGACCGCGCTCGAGGACACCCTCCTGCTCGAGGTCTCGACGCCGCACCTGGACGACGTCGTCCGCGTCGAGGACCGGTACGGGCGGGAGGGCACGAGCCAGCCGTAGCGCCGAGGGCGCGCCGATAGACTCGGCGCGACCAGCGACCGAAAGCGAGCCGACATGGCAGCGACCAAGCGCTTCGACGTGAAGGACCTCGCGCTCGCCGCGGAGGGCGTGCGCCGCATCGAGTGGGCCGATCGGCAGATGCCGGTGCTCGCCGCGATCCGGGAGCGGTTCGAGCGCGAGCAGCCGCTCGCCGGGTACCGGATCTCCTGCTGCCTGCACGTCACCACCGAGACCGCGAACCTCGTCCGCACCCTGAAGGCGGGCGGGGCGGACGTGGTCCTCTGCGCCTCCAACCCGCTCTCCACCCAGGACGACGTGGCGGCCGCCCTGGTCGAGGAGTACGGCGTCTCCGTCTTCGCCGTCAAGGGGGAGGACAACGACACCTACTACCGGCACATCGAGGCGGCCGTCGACCACCGGCCGCACCTGACGATGGACGACGGCGCCGACGTGATCGGCGTCCTCCACGCGCACCGGCGCGAGCAGCTCGGCGACGTCATCGCTGGCACCGAGGAGACGACGACGGGCGTCATCCGCCTCAAGGCGCTGGAGCGGGAGGGAAAGCTCGGCTTCCCGGTGATCGCCGTCAACGAGGCGCGCACGAAGCACCTCTTCGACAACCGCTACGGGACGGGCCAGTCGACGATCGACGGGATCATCCGGGCGACGAACGTCCTCCTCGCCGGCACCCGCTTCGTCGTCGCCGGCTACGGCTGGGTGGGGCGGGGCGTGGCGCAGCGGGCGCGGGGGATGGGCGCGCACGTGATCGTGACCGAGGTCGATCCCGTCCGGGCGCTGGAGGCGGCGATGGACGGGTACGAGGTCATGCCGATGGCGAGGGCGGCCGAGGTGGGCGACATCTTCTGCACGGCGACGGGGGACAAGAACGTCATCGCCCGCGAGCACCTCGAGCGCATGAAGGACGGCGCGATCCTGGCGAACACCGGCCACTTCAACGTGGAGATCGATCTCCCGGCGCTCCGCGGCCTGGCCGTGGAGACCCGCGAGGCGCGGCGCTTCGTGGACGAGTTCACGCTCGCGGACGGGCGGCGGCTGTACCTGATCGGGGAGGGGCGGCTGGTCAACCTGGCGGCGGCGGAGGGGCACCCGGCGATCGTCATGGACATGTCCTTCGCCAACCAGGCGCTCGCCGCCGAGTGGGTGGTGGCGAACGCGGCGAGCCTGGAGCGGCGCGTGTACGACGTGCCGCGGGAGATCGACGACGAGATCGCCCGTCTCAAGCTGGCGACGATGGGCCTCGAGATCGACCAGCTCACCGACGAGCAGGCGCGCTACCTGGCGTCGTGGGACGAGGGCACCTAGCGCAACACCGGGGTCAGGTCTCTTCTGTTGCGCCCGACGCGCGCGAGAAGAGACCCGACCCCCAGGCGCAACAGAAGGGACCTGACCCCCTGTTGCAGGCGCAACAGAAGGGACCTGACCCCCTGTTGCAGCGGGTCGTCCGACTGGAGGAGGACGCGGTCGTCCTCCTCGACCAGCGCCTGCTGCCCGACCAGGAGGCGGAGCTCCGCTGCCGCTCGGCGGCCGAGGTCGCCGAGGCGATCCGGGGCATGGCGATCCGGGGCGCGCCCGCGATCGGGATCGCCGCCGCCTACGGGTACGCGCTGGCGGCCCGGCGGGGGGAGGACCTGGAGCGGGCGTACGCGACCCTCCTCGCCGCCCGGCCAACCGCGGTCAACGTGCGCTGGGCGCTCGCGGAGATGCGCGCCGACCCCGCGCCGGAGCGCGCGCGCGCGCTGCACGAGGCGGAGGTGGAGCGCTGCCGGGCCATGGCCGCCTACGGCTGCGCCCTCCTCCCGCCCGCCGCCCGCATCCTCACCCACTGCAACACCGGCGCCCTCGCCACCGGCGGTTACGGCTCGGCCTTGGGCGTCGTCCGCGCCGCCCACGAGCAGGGCCGGCTCGCCCACGTCTGGGTGGACGAGACCCGCCCGCGCCTGCAAGGGGCGCGGCTCACCGCCTGGGAGCTGGAGCGGCTCGGCGTTCCCTTCGCGCTGATCGCCGACGGCGCCGCGGCCTCCCTGATCGCGGCCGGCGAGGTGGACGCCGTGCTCGTCGGCGCCGACCGCATCGCCGCCAACGGCGACGTGGCGAACAAGATCGGCACCTACCCGCTCGCCCTCGCCGCCCGCGCGCACGGCGTCCCCTTCTACGTGGTCGCGCCCACCTCCACGCTCGACCCGGACACCCCGACGGGGGCCGAGATCCCCATCGAGGAGCGCGACCCGGCCGAGGTCTCGACCCGGTTCCCGGCGCGGAACCCCGCCTTCGACGTCACCCCGGCAGGGCTCGTGACCGCGATCGTCACGGAGCTGGGCGTGCACGAGCCCCCCTTCGCAGCCTCGCTGCCCCGGACGGTTCCCGCGTGAAGGCGCTCGTCCTCGCCGCGGGGTACGCGACCCGTCTCTACCCCCTCACCCTCGATCGGCCGAAGGCGCTGCTCGAGGTGGCCGGCCGGCCGCTCCTCGACCACCTCCTCGACCGGCTGCAGCCGATGGGGATCGACGGCACGATCGTGGTCACGAACGCCAAGTTCGCTCCGCACTTCGAGGAGTGGGCCGCGGGCCGCGAGGGGCTTACGGTCGTCAACGACGGGACGACCTCGAACGAGGACCGCCTGGGCGCCATCGGCGACATCGGCTTCGTCCTCGACACGCTCGGGCTGGACGAGGAGCTCGTGGTCGCCGCCGGGGACAACCTCTTCTCCGAGGACATCTCCGGCTTCGCCGCCTACGGGCGGGAGAAGGACGCGCCGGTCATCGCCGTCCACGACGTGGGCGACCTCTCCCGCATGCGCGAGTACAACCAGATCGAGCTCGACGCCGAGGACCGGGTCGTCTTCTTCGAGGAGAAGCCGCAGCATCCGCGCACGACGCTCGCCGGGATCGCGCTCTACTACTACCCACGGCACGCCCTGCCTCTCATCCGCCGCTACCTGGAGGAGGGGAACAACCCCGACCAGCCGGGGCGCCTGATCCAGTGGCTGTACCCGCGCACGGACGTCTACGCCTGGCGCCTGCCTGGGATCTGGTACGACATCGGCTCGCCGGAGACGTTGCGGGAAGCAGACCGCGTCTTTTCACAGAGCCGTCACGGGTAGTTGCCCAGAATGGCGACATGCTGGACGCGCTCCTCCCCGAGCGCTGCGCCGTCTGCGCCGACGCGGGCGCGCCGCTCTGCGCCGCCTGCCGTGCCC
>DATLYP010000059.1:0-3793 GCA_035574655.1 Gaiellaceae bacterium | reverse complement strand
CGGGCGAGCTCGTCGAGCTCGGCGGCGAGCCAGGCGGCGTCGATCGGGGGGCGGGTGACGAGCAGGATCGCCTGGTGGGCGGAGGGGGTGACCTGCTCGTCCTCCGACCAGAGCTCCTCGTGCAGCTTCTCGCCGGGGCGGGCGCCGATGAACTCGATCGGGATCTCCGTGCCCGGCTCCTTGCCGGAGAGCCGGATCATCGTCTCCGCGAGCTCGAGGATGCGCACGGGCTCGCCCATGTCGAGGACGTACACCTGCCCGCGGCCGCCCATCGCGCCCGCCTGGATGACGAGCTGCACCGCCTCCGGGATGGTCATGAAGTAGCGGGTCATCTCCGGGTGCGTCACCGTGACGGGGCCGCCGCGCTCGATCTGCTTGCGGAAGATGGGGATGACGCTCCCCGAGGAGCCGAGCACGTTCCCGAAGCGGACGGCGCAGAAGCGGGTCTGCACGTCGCCGCGGTGCCCCCACGCCTCCACGATCCACTCGCAGAGGGCCTTCGACTGGCCCATCACCGTCCTCGGGTTGACGGCTTTGTCCGTAGAGACGAGCACGAAGCGCTTGGCGCCGTACTCGACGGCGATGTCCGCGAGCACGCGGGTGGCGAGCGTGTTGTTGCGCACCGCCTCCAGCGGGTTCGCCTCCATCAGCGGGACGTGCTTGTACGCGGCGGCGTGGAAGACGACCCCCGGTCGGTACTTCTCGAACACCTGGCGCATCTTCGTCGCGTTGCCGACGTCGGCGAGGACTGCGGCCGTCGCGCGGAAGCCGCGCTCGTCCACCAGCTCGCGCTCGATCTCGAACAGCCCCGGCTCCCCGTTGTCCACGAGCACGAGCCGCGTCGGCCCGATGCGCGCCACCTGGCGCGAGAGCTCCGCCCCGATCGAGCCGCCCGCCCCGGTCACGAGCACGACCTCGCCGGTGAGGTAGCCGGCGATGGAGTCGAGGTCCACCTCCACCGGCTCGCGGCCGAGCAGGTCCTCGACCTGCACCGGCCTGATCTGCCCGGCCAGGTCGTAGTCGCCCGCGATCAGCTCGTGCAGGCCGGGCAGGGTCTTGACCGGCACGCCCTGAGCACGCGCGATCTCCACGATCCGCTCGCGCGTCTCCCCGGAGGCGGAGGGGATCGCGATCAGCACCTCGTCCGGCCGCCGCTCGCGCAGGAGCTGCGGCAGCTCGGCCGTCGTCCCCAGCACGCGGACGCCGTGCAGGCGCAGGTTCTTCTTGCGCGGGTCGTCGTCCACGAGCCCGATCGGCGTGTACCCGAGCGAGGGGGTGCGCAGCATCTCCCGCACGATCAGCTGCGCGGCGTCCCCCGCCCCCACGATGATCACCTCCTTGCCGCGCGCGACGAGCGTGCCCCGGGCGGGCCGCTCGATCAGGGTGCGCGCGAGCAGGCGGGAGCCGGTCACGAAGGCGAGCAGGAGGAGCGCGTCCAGGATCCAGATCCCGCGCGGCACGCGCGCGGGGTGGAAGTCGAGGATGGAGAAGACGACGTAGGTGGCGACGACCGCGATCACGACCCCGCGCACCGCCCCCCACATGTCCCGCGTGGAGACGTACCGCCACCAGCGGTTGTAGAAGCCGGAGAGGACGAAGACCGGGAGCATCACCCCGAGCACGAGCACGAACACGTCCCACTCCAGGTACCGGTCGTAGTAGCGGGGCCGCTGCGCGCCTTCGAAGCGCAGGTACCAGGCGCCGAGCCAGGCGGCGGCGACGAGCCCCGCGTCGACCGCGAGCTGCCACAGCCGGTGGCGGTTGAGCGGCGAGTGCACGGCTAGAGGGCGGGGACGCCGAGCGCGGCCCGCACCGTCTCCACCACCCGCTCCTGCTGCTCGGGCGCGATCCCGGGCCAGAGCGGGAGGGCGAGGTTCTCGGCGGCGGCGCGCTCGCTCTCGGGGAGGGAGCCGGGCTTCCAGCCGAGGGAGCGGAACGCGGGCTGGAGGTGCAGCGGCGTCGTGTAGTAGGCGGCGGAGGCGATGCCCGCCTCGGCGAGGGCGGACCGGATCTCGTCCCGGCGCGGCGAGCGGACGACGTACAGGTGGTAGACGTGCCCCGGCTCGTCCGGGGGCAACTCTACGAGCTCGCCCAGGCCGAGCTCCGCGTAGCGGGCGGCCGCCTCCCGGCGGGCCTCGTTCCAGCCCGCGAGGCGCGGCAGGAAGACCCGGAGCAGCGCCGCCTGCAGCGCGTCCAGCCGCGAGTTGACGCCGATCAGCTCGAACGTCCGCTTGTCCCGGGAGCCGTGGTAGCGCAGCATGCGCACCCGCTCCGCCACCCGATCCTCGCGCGCGGTCACCAGGCCGCCGTCCCCGAGCGCGAACAGGTTCTTCGTGGGGAAGAAGCTGAACGTGGCGCAGACGCCCGTGCGCGCGACTCCCGCCGCTCCGAACGCCTGCGCCGCGTCCTCGACGAGCGGGAGGCCGAGCTCAGCGAGCTCCGCGAGCGGCGCGGGCCGGCCGAAGAGGTGGACGGGGACGATCGCCTTCGTGCGCGGCCCGATCCTCGCCGCCGCATCCTCCGGGTCGAGGTTCATCGTGGCGGGATCGATGTCCGCGAAGACGGGGGCGGCGCCCGCACGGGCGATCGCCTCCGCCGTCGCGAAGAAGGTGAAGGCGGGGCAGACGACCTCGTCGCCGGGGCCGACGCCGAGCGCCTCCAGGGCGAGGATGAGCGCGTCCGTCCCGTTCGCGACCCCGACCGCGTGCGGCACGCCCAGGAACGCCGCCGCCTCCCGCTCGAACGCCTCCACCTCCGGGCCGAGGATGAAGCGGCCCGACGAGAGCACCTCGTCGATGCGCCGTCGGAGCTCGGGGAGGAGGGGCGCGTACTGGGCCTTGACGTCGATGAGCGGGATCGAGGCCACGGTTGGGCGAGTCTACCGGGGGTGCCGCCGCCGTCCCGGGCCGCTCAGCGCCCGGCGGCGCCGGCCGCGAGCCGCCGGCGGCGCGCCCGGCGGACGACGAGCCAGGCGGCGGCGCCCACGATCCCCGCCACCACCAGGTAGTCGAGGTAGCGGAAGGTGTGGTGCACCTCCTCCCAGCGCGCGCCCGCCGCCCAGCCGGCGCCTGCGAACGCGAAGCACCAGATCGCGGACCCGGCCAGGGTGAGGACGGTGTAGCGGAGGAGCGGCGTCTCGAGCACCCCGGCGGGGACGGAGACGAAGGAGCGGACGACGGGCGTGAGCCGGCCCAGGAAGACCGCCCAGCCCTCCCAGCGCTCGAACCAGCGCTCGGCCCGCTCCAAGCGCTCCTCGTCCAGGTGCAGCCAGCGTCCGTGGCGCTCCAGGAAGGGGCGGCCTCCGTACAGCCCGAGCGCCCACCCGAGCAGGGACCCGACCGTGTACCCGATCGTTCCCGCCGCGGCGATCGCCGCGTACGCGGGCGCGCCCTCCTCGATCTCGCGCCCGAAGAGGACGACCTGCTGGTTCGCGAAGGCGCCCGCGGCGACGGCGCCCCCGTACACCATCACCACCTCGCTCGCCGCGGGCAGCACGGCGTCGACGAGCATGAGCAAAAAGACGGCGTACAGGCCGTAGTCGCCGACGGCCGAGGTGACGAGGTCGGTGATCTCCCCGAGGACGGAGGCGAGAGGCACCGCGGGGACTCTACTGGCCGCGCGAGCTACCGCCGGGGCCGGGCGACCCGGCGGACGCGGAGCGGAGCGGCGAGCTCGGCCGGCCCGACCTCGCTCGCCGCCGAGACGCGCACGAGATAGCGGCCGGCGACGGCGAGCCCGCCGCCTGCGCGGCGGCCGTCCCAGATCACCGCCTGCTCGCCCGCGTCGAGCCGGC
>DATLYP010000058.1:0-8209 GCA_035574655.1 Gaiellaceae bacterium | reverse complement strand
GAGCGCGGCGTCGTCACGGGCGGGACCGTAGCAGGGCCCTCAGGCGGGGCAGGTCGGGGCGTCCCCGGGGCGGCTGTACCATCCGGCCGATGGCCGGCCACGGCCCGACGATCCAGGTCCCGCGCTGGATTCAGCTCGTCGGGCTGCCGGTGCTGCTCGTGCTCGCGTTCCTGCTCGCGCGGACGCTCGGGCACGTCCTCTTCCTCTTCCTGACCGCCTCCGTCATCGCCTTCACGCTCAACCCGCTCGTCCGCGACCTGACGCGCCTGCGCCTGCCCCGCGGGCTCGCGCTCGCCGTCGTCTACGTCGTCTTCGCCGCCACCGTGGGCGCCGTGCTCGTGGGGATCGGGGCGGTCGCCTACGACCAGACGCAGAAGGCGGCGGAGCGCATCGACGCCTACGTCACGGTCGAGCGCGCGAGCGGGCAGACCGCGGCCGAGGAGGACGTCGACCGCCTGCAGCGCTGGCTCGACGACCACGGGCTGGAGCGGATCCAGATCCGCGAGCAGGCGAGCGCCTGGATCGACTCCCTCGGCGCAGGCGAGATCTCGGGCTACGCCCGCGACGCGCTCGAGCTCGCCAGGGGCGCCGCGTTCTCGGCCGCCCTCTTCGCGCTCTCCCTGATCCTCGTCGTCGTCATCTCCATCTACATGCTCCTGGACATGGAGCGCCTCGAGCGCTCGATCGACGCGCGCTTCCCCCCGCACGGCGGCCCTCCCCTGACCCAGCACATCGAGAGCGCTCTCTGGGGCTACGTGAAGGGGCAGGCGATCCTCTCCACCGTGATCGGCGGGAGCGCGGGCCTGGGCATGTGGCTCCTCGGCAGGGGCGGGCTCGTCGAGGGAGCGGCCGAGTACGCCATCCTCTTCGGCCTCTGGACGGCGTTCATCGAGGTCATCCCCTACATCGGACCTGTGCTCTCCGCCGTCCCGCCCGCCCTCTACGCGCTCTTCGCCGACCCGCCCTGGGGCGTCCTGTGGGTCGTGGCGCTCTTCCTCTTCATCTACCAGGTGGAGGGGCACGTGGTCGTTCCGAACGTGATGGCGGCGGCGCTGCGGCTCCACCCGCTGCTCGTCATCTTCGGGCTGCTCGCCGGCTTCGAGCTGTACGGGATCGCCGGCGCGCTCGTCGCGCTGCCGACGATGGCGGGGCTGCGCGCCGTCTGGGAGTTCTTCCGGCAGCGCGTGCGCCTCCAGCGCTGGGACGAGGGGCCGCCGGAGGTCCCCGTCGAGGTGGAGCTGGAGCCGACCCCCGCCGAGCCGCCGCGCGCGGCGAGGGGCTCGCGCTAGGGTCGCCCCGTGTGGGAGGAGATCGCCGCCGCCGCCGCGGCCGAGAGCCCGCTCTGGGAGGAGGCGCTGCGCGCCCCCGCCGAGCGCGCGGCGGAGGCGGTCTTCTCGCCCCTCGCGCCGGCGCGCCACGCGCTCGGACTGGAGACGATCTACGAGGGCTACCTGGCCCACTACGGGCGGCCGCGGCTCTTCGCGCCCGGCGGCCGGGAGACGGCGCTCCTGCTCGGCGACCACCTCTACGCCCAGGGGCTCGTCCGGATCGCGGAGAGCGGGGACGTGGCCGCGGTCGCCGATCTCGCCGAGCTGATCTCGCTCTGCGCGCAAGCGCGGGCCGACGGGCGGGACGGCGACGGCCCCGCCTGGGCGGCCACGGCCGCCCTGCTCGGCACGGGCGGCCTCGAGGACGCGCGAGCGGCGCTCCGGCTACGGGCCGACCCCGCGCCCCTCGAGCGCGCGGCCAGGGCCGCCGCCGGGGACGCGGCCGTCGAGCGGGCCCTCGCCGCGCACGCGCGCCTCGTCGGGTAGAGTCGGGCGCGATGACGGTCGCCGCCCTCCTGCTCGCCGCCGAGAAGAGCGCCGCCGAGGAAGGCCGGGACATCGTCCTCTCGATGCTCGTCGTCGGTCTCGTCTTCCTCGCCGTCGTCGCCCTCGGCGAGCTGAACGACTGGCGCGGGCGCAAGCGCCGCTCCTAGCGCCCGCCCGGTCGGCTTGAAGTCAACCGCCGGCGGGCGGATCATCTCTCGGTGCGGTCGGACCTCCCATCCGGCACGGTGACGTTTCTGTTCACGGATGTGGAGGGGTCCACACGCCTTCTGCACGAGTTGGGCGCGGTGGGCTATGCCGAGGCGTTAGCTGAGCACCGGCGCGTGATTCGGGAGGCCTGCCTTCGCGAGGGCGGAGTCGAGGTCGACACCCAGGGAGACGCATTCTTCTTCGCCTTCCCGACGGCACCGGGGGCCCTCGCCGCGGCAGCGACCTTCAACGAGCGCCTGGCCTCGGGCCCGATCTGGGTGCGGGTCGGCCTGCACACGGGAACGCCGCTTGTCACCGAGGAGGACTACGTGGGGGCGACGTGCATCGTGCCGCCCGCATTGCCGCCTGCGGCCACGGCGGGCAGGTGCTCGTCTCCTCGTCGACGGCGCAGCTGGTCGAGTTCGAGCTTCGGGATCTGGGTGAGCACCGGTTGAAGGACCTGTCCGCTCCGGAGCGGGTCTTCCAGCTGGGGGAGGGCGAGTTCCCGGCGCTCAAGTCGCTGTACCGGACGAACTTGCCGGTGCCGGCGACGCCGTTTCTGGGGAGGGAGCGGGAGCTGCAGGAGGTCGTCGAGCTGCTCTCCGGCAGCGACGCGCGTCTCCTGACGTTGACGGGGCCTGGGGGAACGGGGAAGACGCGGTTGGCGCTGCAGGCGGCCGGCCTCGCATCCGACGCCTACCCGGACGGCGTGTGGTGGATCCACCTCGGTGAGGGCGAGCGTTGGCTTACGAGGGCGCTCGCAGAGGCAGATGCATGGCCCTCGGAATTGCGTGCACGCCTCCATCAGGGTCGCGGCCAGCTCGCGTACTACCGCGGCGACGTCGTCTCCGACACGGTCGTCCAGGCGCACGCGGCCCTTTCGGCTCAGGACTCGTTGGAGAGCGCGGTCGAGCTCTGGCGGGCGACGATCGCGCCCGGCCCGCTCGCTGCGACTCTCGCGTACCTCGGGATCGCGGCCGGGGAGGCCGGAGATCATGCCGTCGCACGAGCGGCGGGCGACGAGGCGGTGAGCGTCGCGCGCGAGGCGGGCGAACGTTGGGCGCTCGGGTTTGCGCTCTGGGCTCGCGGCACAACGGCGCTGCTGGGGACGTCGGGCACGACGGACGCCGAGCATGCCGAGGCTTGGCTCGAGGAGAGCGTTCAGGTTCTCCGGCCGACCGGAGATCGATAGGCGCTTGCGGCGCCGCTCTTCTACCTCGGCGTGATTGCCAGAGAGCGGGGCGACCTCGATCGAGCCTTCGAGCTCGTCGATGAGGCGACGGAGCTCCTCAGGGCGATCGGTGACAAGTGGCGTCTTGCCACGAGTCTTCGCCTGCTCTCGAAGCTCGCCACGGAGCGGGGCGATCAGCGCGCGGCGACGTGGCTGAGCGATGAGGCGCGAACGGTCGAAGAGGAACTCGGTCGCCTTGCGAGCGCCCGCATAGACTGACCCCGCGGTGCCGCCGATCCGAGACCTCCGCGAGTGGATCGCGCTGCTCGAGCGCGAGGGCGAGCTGCACCGCATCAGCGCCGAGGTCGACCCCGACCTCGAGGTCACGGAGATCGTCGACCGCCTGCAGAAGGCGGGCGGCGGCCCCGCGCTCCTCTTCGAGAGCCCGAAGGGCTCGCGGCATCCGCTCCTCATCAACCAGTTCGGCACCGAGCGGCGCATGTGCCTCGCGCTCGGCGTCGACAGGCTCGACGACGCGGGCGCGAAGCTCGCCGACGTGCTCGACCTGCAGCCGCCCGAGGGGCTGCGCGAGAAGGTGCGGGGCCTCCTCAAGCTGAAATCCGTCGCCGACTCGCGGCCGAAGACCGTCTCGAAGGGCCCTTGTCAAGAGCTCGTCTTCGAGGGCGACGACGTCGACCTGACGCGGCTCCCCATCATGCGCTGCTGGCCCGGCGATCCGGCGCCCTTCATCACGCTGCCGGCGGTGATCACCCGCAACCCGAAGACGGGCGTCCGCAACGTCGGCATGTACCGGATGCAGGTGATCGACCGGCGCTCGACGTTCATGCACTGGCAGCTGCACAAGGATGGGCGGGCCGACCTCCTCGCCGCCGAGGACGGGCGCATCCCGGTCGCGGTCGCGCTCGGGCTCGACCCGGTCACCGCCTACGCGGCGAGCGCGCCCCTCCCCCACCACCTGGACGAGCTGCTGCTCGCCGGCTTCCTGCGCGGCGAGCCGGTCGAGCTCGTCCGCTGCCGGACGGTGCCGCTCGAGGTGCCCGCGCGCGCGGAGATCGTGCTCGAGGGCTGGGTCGCGAAGGACGACGTCGGGATCGAGGGCCCCTTCGGCGACCACACGGGCTACTACTCGCACGCCGAGCCCTTCCCGATCTTCCGCCTCTCCGCGATGACCATGCGCCGGGACGCGATCTACCCGTCCATCGTGGTCGGCAAGCCGCCGGCGGAGGACGCCTGGCTCGGGAAGGCGACCGAGCGCATCTTCCTGCCCGCGGTGCGGATGACGCTCCCCGAGGTCGTGGACTACGACCTCCCGGTCGCGGGCGCCTTCCACAACTGCGCGATCGTCTCCATCCGCAAGGCCTACCCGGGCCACGCGCAGAAGGTGATGCACGCCCTCTGGGGCCTCGGCATGCTCTCCCTGACCAAGTCGATCGTGGTCGTGGACGCGCACGTGGACGTGCACGACTACGAGGAGGTCTTCTTCCGCGTGACCGCGAACGTCGACCCCAAGCGGGACGTGCTGATCAGCGAGGGCCCGCTCGACCACCTCGACCACGCCCCCGGCAGGCAGTTCTACGGGGGGAAGATCGGGATCGACGCCACCCACAAGCTGCCCGAGGAGGACGCCCGGCCCTGGCCGGAGGAGATCGTCATGAGCGACGAGGTCAAGGAGCTCGTGACGCGGCGCTGGGCCGAGTACGGGTTGCCTCCGCGACCCTCGCGGGCGAGATGATTGAATCAGGCCGACGGCGTGAGCGAGCCCGGTCACCACACCCCCCACCTCCCAGGACCCAGCCTGTGGCCGATCGGGTTCGCCGTCGGCATCGCCTGCCTGCTGCTCGGCCTCGTCCTGAGCTGGCTGGTGGCGGCGATCGGAGCCGTGCTTACGGTCGTCTTCGGCCTCCTCTGGGCGCGCGACGTCACGCGCGAGGTCCGCGGCGAGCCGCGGCCCGTCGAGCCGGAGCCGCGCCCGGCCGGCGCCCCGGCCGAGGTCGAGCCTGCCCTCGCCACCTACTCCCGCTCCCGCTTCCTGGAGGCGGCGACGATCGGGATCGGCGGGGCGATCGGGGCAGTCGTCACCGCGCCCGTCCTCGGGTTCATGGTCCTCCCCTCGTTCACCGACGTCGAGGAGGAGGAGATCGACCTGGGGCCGATCGAGAACTTCCCCGAGGGCGAGTACGTGATCGCCACCTACCTGGCGCACCCGGAGCAGGGGGAGGTGAGCAGGCGGACCGTCTTCGTCCGCAACAACGGGCGCACCGAGGACGGGCAGCCGAGCTTCACCATCCTCTACAGCCGCTGCGTCCACCTCGGCTGCCCGACCCAGCCGAACGGCCCCATCGACGAGGAGGCGCGCAAGGAGCTCGAGGGCGGCGTCGAGCTGCGGCCCGTGCTCGCCCAGTCCTTCGGCTGCCCCTGCCACGGGGGGCAGTACGACTCCGAGGGCAGGCGCACCGCTGGGCCGCCCGTGCGCGCGATGGACCGGTACACGTACTCGATCCGCAACGGCCGCCTCGTGCTCGGCGAGCTGTACGCGGTGGGCAAGATCGTGGGCTCGGGCGCGAACGCCCGCGTCGTCAAGTACCCGTGGTCGACCCCGGGCACGCACGTGGACGGCGCCGAGGCCTGGCTCTACCCGATCGTCCCCGAGCAGGTGACGGGCTAGCGGGCGATGGCGCGGCGCGGAACGCGGCGGCAGCGGCTCGTGGAGACGGCGGTCCTGGCGCCGCTCGACTGGATCGACGAGCGCAGCGCGGCCGTCCGCGGCACGAGGTGGTTCCTGTTCCGGCACGTCCCCCGCGACGTCAGCTGGGCGCAGACGCTCGGCTCGGCCGCGCTCACCGCCTTCATCGTGCAGGCGCTGACCGGCGCCATCCTCGCGATGTACTACGAGCCCTCGGCGACGATCGACCCGAGCACGGGCAAGCCGGTCGCGTACACGTCGATCGAGCACATCACGAACGAGGTCACGCTCGGCTGGCTCGTGCGCGGGATGCACCGCTGGGGGGCGAGCGTCTTCATCATCCTCCTCTTCCTGCACATGGGCCGGGTGTTCCTCTTCGGCGCCTACAAGTACCCGCGCGAGCTGACCTGGATCACCGGCGTCCTCCTGCTCGTCACCGGCATGCTCCTCGGCTTCACCGGCTACCTGCTGCCCTGGGACCAGACGGCCTACTGGGCGACCGTCGTCGGCATCAACCTGAACGGCACCGCCCCCTTCCTCGGGCCGTGGCTCGCCCAGTTCCTCGCGGGCGGCCCGGAGATCGGGGCGGACACCCTCGCCAAGTGGTACGCGCTGCACATGCTGCTCCTGCCGGGCGCCGTGATCGCGCTCATCTTCGTCCACATCTACCTCGTCACCCGGCTCGGAGTCGTCTCGCCGCCCTGGTCGCGCGAGGCGGCGGGACGCGAGCGGACGCCCGCGGCGCCGGCCGGGGCGCGCGCCGGTCTCGTCCGCAGCCCCGCGGGAGGCGGTGAGTAGGGATGGCGCGCGACCGCGGCGAGCTGAACCGCGAGGACTTCGCCCGCTACAAGGAGGACGTCAAGCGGGAGGGCAAGCCCTTTTTCCCGCCCGCGCTGTGGCACGACGCGGTCATGTCGCTCGTCGTCGTGTCGGTGATCGTCGCGCTCGCCTGCATCTGGTACTTCGACGCCGACGGCACGGAGGCCGGGATCCTCGGCCCCTGGTACACGGACCCGGCCGCGCCGGGCACGACCGACTTCATCCCGCGCCCCGACTGGTACTTCTACTTCCTCTTCTACCTGCTCCGGATCTTCAAGTGGCCGGAGTCGGTCTTCATCGCCACGGTCGGCATCCCGACCATCGCGCTCATCCTCCTGCTCGCGCTCCCCTTCTATGACCGGCGCCGCGAGCGCAGGCCCTCGCACCGCCCCGTGGCCATGGTCGCCGCCGTGCTGACCGTGCTCTCCATGGGCGTGCTCACCTACAAGGGGGCGACCGCGACGGAGGCGCTCGGCTCCGAGCTCGTCGGCCTCGTCCCCGAGTGGGCGCAGGAGCAGGGCTTCGAGGGGAACGAGCAGGCGACTGCGGGGGCGGAGCTCTTCGCCCAGACGGGCTGCCTGCAGTGCCACACCTACCTGGGGCAGGGCTCCGGCAACCTGGGCGCGCCCGACCTCTCGGAGGTCGGGCAGCGCTACGACCAGGCGACGCTCGTCCGCTACCTCGCGAACCCGGCCCAGTTCGGGAACACGGTCATGGGCTCGTACGCGTACCTGGGGCAGGAGAACCTGCAGCGCCTCGCCGCCTTCCTCGACGCCTCCGAGGGCGGCGAGTAGCGAGCCGCCTGCGTCCGGCGCCGCTGTAGCCTTCCCGGCGTGCACGTCTTCCTCGGCGTGACCGGCGCCTCGGGCGCTCCGTACGCCGAGAGGCTGCTGCGCGCCCTGGCCGCGGTCGGCTGCGAGATCGGCCTGTGCGCGTCGCGCTCGGGCGTCGAGGTGCTCGCCACGGAGCTGTACGGCGACCCCTCGCTGGCCCGCGAGGAGGTGCTGGAGCGGTTCGTCGGCTCGGCCGCGGAGCAGGTGACCGTGGTCGCGGAGAGCGACTTCCGCAGCCGCTACGCGAGCGGCTCCGCCCGCGTGGACGCCTACGTCATCTGTCCCTGCTCGATGGCGACCGTGGGGACGCTCGCCTCGGGGGCGATGCAGAACCTCATCCACCGGGCCGCCTCCGTCGCACTCAAGGAGCGGCGCCGGCTCGTGCTCGTGCCGCGCGAGACGCCGCTCTCCTCGATCCACCTGCGCGGGCTCGCGACGCTCGACGAGGCCGGGGCGGTGATCCTGTTCGCGGCGCCGGGCTTCTACCACCGCCCGCGCTCGATCGACGAGCTCGTGGACTTCGTGGTCGCCCGCATCCTCGACCACATCGGGATCGACAACGCGCTCGTCGCCCGCTGGGGAGAGGGATGAGCTACGGGTCGGGGACGCTCGCGCCGGAGGCCGTGCGCCGGATGTTCGACCGCATCGCCCCCGTCTACGA
>DATLYP010000057.1:0-2712 GCA_035574655.1 Gaiellaceae bacterium | reverse complement strand
CGGGCGCCCGTCCCCGTCCGGGGGCGCGGCGAGCGCGGTCGCCGCGCCGGCGGCGGCGATCACCTCGGCGCCGGCCGCCGTCTCGTGCTCGTAGTGGAGCGGACCGGTGCGCACGGGCAGGGGCTCGAGCGCCGGCTGCTCGATCTGCACGGCGACGTGGAAGAGGGTGAACACGACCTCCTCGCGGATCGTGCGGCCCAGCTCCTCGAACATGGCGTGCCCCTCGGCCCGGTACTCGACGAGCGGGTCCTTCTGCGCGAAGGCGCGCAGGTGGACGCCCTCGCGGAGGTACTCCATCGCCTCCAGGTGCTCGCGCCAGCGCTGGTCGACCGTCTGCAGGATCACGTACCGCTCCACCTCGCGGGCGAGGTCGGGACCGAGCTCCTGCTCGCGCTCGGCGTAGGTGTCGAGCGCGTCCTCGACGAACTCCTCGAGCAGCGCCTGCCGATCGGCGATGTCCACCTCCTCGCGCAGCTCCTCGACCGTGATGTCGGTCCCGTACAGGGACTGCATGTGCGCGACCAGGCCCTCCAGGTCCCATTCCTCGGGGAACTCGGCGTCCGTGAACTGCGCGACCCCCGCCTCCACCGTCTCCCGGATCCACTCCCGGACCTCCTCGGACAGGTCCTCGCCCTCGAGCACGCGCCGGCGCTGCTCGTAGATGACCATGCGCTGCGCGTTCAGGACGTCGTCGTACTTGAGGACGTTCTTGCGGGCGACGAAGTTCTGCTCCTCGACCTTCTTCTGCGCGTTCTCGATCTGCTTGGAGAGGATCTTCGCCTCCATGGGCTGATCCTCCGGGATCTTGAAGCGGTTCATGATGTTGTAGATCCGGTCGCCGGCGAAGAGGCGGACGAGGTCGTCCTGGCCCGAGAGGTAGAAGCGCGACTCGCCCGGGTCGCCCTGGCGGCCGGAGCGCCCGCGCAGCTGGTTGTCGATCCGGCGCGCCTCGTGCCGCTCCGTGCCGAGCACGTACAGGCCGCCGAGCTCGCGCACGCCCTCGCCCAGCTTGATGTCCACGCCCCGCCCGGCCATGTTCGTGGCGATCGTGACCGCCCCCCGCTGGCCCGCGTCCTTGATGATCTCGCCCTCGCGCTCGTGCTCCTTCGCGTTCAGGACGTTGTGCGGGACGCCGCGGCGCGTGAGGAGCTCGGACAGGTACTCGGAGGTCTCGACCGCGATCGTGCCCACGAGCACCGGCTGCCCCTTCCGGTGGCGCTCGACGATGTCCTCGACGACGGCCGCGAACTTCGCGTCCTTCGTCTTGAAGATGAGGTCGTTGTGGTCGATGCGGCGGACGGGCTCGTTCGTCGGGATCTCCACCACGTCCAGGTCGTAGATCTCCTTGAACTCCTTCTCCTCCGTCTTCGCGGTGCCCGTCATGCCCGCGAGCTTCCTGTACAGGCGGAAGTAGTTCTGGAGCGTGATCGTGGCCAGGGTGACGTTCTCCTCGCGGATGCGGACGCCCTCCTTGGCCTCGATCGCCTGGTGCAGGCCCTCGCTCCAGCGGCGCCCCTCCATGATCCGGCCGGTGAACTCGTCCACGATCTTCACCTCGCCGTCCTGGACGACGTAGTGGACGTCGCGCTTGTACAGCGACTGCGCCTTGAGCGCCTGGATCAGGTGGTTGACGAGGACGACGTTGCGCGGGTCGTACAGGTTGTCGATGCCGAGCGCGCGCTCCACCTTCTCGATCGCGGACTGGGCGGGCGAGACGGTCTTGAACTTCTCGTCGTACAGGTAGTCGGCCCCGGAGAGCTCGGTCTCGTCGAGGCCCTTCGCCGTCTTCCGCGTCGCCGGCTTGCCCTCGAGCTGGCGGACGATGCGCGCGAACTTGTAGTACGTCTCGGCGGCGGTCTCCGGCTCCCCGGAGATGATGAGCGGGGTGCGCGCCTCGTCGATCAGGATCGAGTCCACCTCGTCCACGATCGCGTAGTGGTGGCCGCGCTGGACGACCCCGTCCAGGGAGACGGCCATGTTGTCGCGCAGGTAGTCGAAGCCGAACTCGGAGTTCGTCCCGTAGGTGACCTCGCACTCGTACGCCGCCTTG
Organism: Gaiellaceae bacterium; assembly: GCA_035574655.1. Lineage (GTDB taxonomy): Bacteria > Actinomycetota > Thermoleophilia > Gaiellales > Gaiellaceae > GMQP-bins7. The sequence continues at coordinate 662 of DATLYP010000057.1, read as the reverse complement.
CGCTGCGCGAACGGCATCAGGTTCTGGATGTAGCCGACCGAGACGCCGAGCAGGTCGTACACGGGGCGCGTCCACTCGGCGTCGCGCTTGGCCAGGTAGTCGTTGACCGTGACGAGGTGCACGTTGTGCCCGGCGAGCGCGTTCAGGTAGAGCGGCTGCACGGCAACGAACGTCTTGCCCTCGCCCGTCTTCATCTCCGCGATGTCCCCCTCGTGGAGGACGATCCCGCCCATCAGCTGCACGGGGAAGAGGCGGACGCCGAGCGTGCGCTTGAACGCCTCGCGGACGGCCGCGTACGCCTCGAAGAGGACGTCCTCGAGCGTCTCCCCGTTCTCGATCCGCTGCCGGAACTCGGCCGTCTTCTGCCGCAGCTCGTCGTCCGAGAGCGCCTCGAACCGGGGCTCGAGCGAGTCGATGTAGGCCGCCTGCTCCGCGAGCCGCTTGAGGCGGCGGCCCTCGCCCATGCGCAGGACGCGCTCGAGGACTCCGAGGGACTGCGTCGGCACGCCGCCTAGGGTAGCGGCTCGACCTTCACGAAACCCTGACGCGGCCCGGCTACCGTCCGCTCGTGCGCCCCGTGGCCTTCCTGCTCGCGGCCGTCGCCGCGGCGCTCGCCCTCGCCGCCGCGGGCGCGGGAAGCGCCGGTCTCCGCGCGGCGGTTG
>DATLYP010000056.1:0-6120 GCA_035574655.1 Gaiellaceae bacterium | reverse complement strand
GCGCCGCCGCCCGCGACCCGCGCGCGCTCGCGGCCTACCGCGAGGGCAGAGCGTGCCACCCGCTCCTCCCCTACGCCGACTGGGCGGGCTGTGGCCCCGCGCTCGCCCGCCTCGGCCAGGTCGTCGTCGCCGGCTGCCGGGACGCGCTCGCCGCGCGGACGCTCGGCTTCGTCCCGAGCCATGGGGTGGGGAGCGCGCTCGAGATGGCGCACGGCCTCGCGGGCGGGCGGGCGCGCCTGGGCGTGCTCCTCGCGCCGCCCTACCCGCCCCTGCTCGTCGGCTGAGCGCGCCCCGGCAGCGGGCGCCTACTCCTCGCCCAGGTAGGCCTTGCGCACCTGCTCGTTCTCGCGCAGCGCCTTCGCGTCGTCGGCGAGCGCGATCGTCCCCGTCTCGAGGACGTAGCCGCGGTCGGCGATCTCCAGCGCCATGAGCGCGTTCTGCTCCACGAGCAGGACGGGCGTCCCCTGCTTGTTGATCTCGACGATGGTCTCGAAGATCCGCTCGACGAGGATCGGCGCAAGCCCCATGGACGGCTCGTCCAGGAGGAGCAGCTTGGGGCGCGCCATCAGCGCCCGCCCGATGGCGAGCATCTGCTGCTCGCCGCCCGAGAGCGTCCCCGCCTTCTGGCCCAGGCGCTCCTTCAGCCGCGGAAAGAGGCTGTATACGCGCTCCAGGTCCTGCTTGTACTCGGGGCTCCCCTTCTTGCGCTGGTAGGCGCCCATCTCCAGGTTCTCGAGGACGGACATGCGCGGGAAGACGTGCCGGCCCTCGGGCGACTGGGAGATGCCCATCTTCACGATCTCATGCGGGGGGCGGGTCGTGATGTCCTCGCCCCGGAAGACGATCCGCCCGCTGCGCGGGTGGTTGAGGCCGTTGATCGAGCGCAGCGTCGTCGTCTTCCCGGCCCCGTTCGCCCCGATCAGGGTGACGATCTCGCCCTCCCGGACGGTGAGCGAGATCCCCTTCAGGGCGTGGATCGTCCCGTAGTAGGTGTGCACGTCCTCGAGCTCGAGGAGCGCGCGGCCGTCTGCCTCCGTCTCGCTCACGCGGTCGCCGCCTTCCCCAGGTACGCCTCGATCACCCTCGGGTCGCGCTGCACCTCGGCCGGGGTGCCCTCGCTGATCTTCTCCCCGTAGTCGAGGACGGTCACCCGGTCGGAGACCCCCATCACCACCTTCATGTCGTGCTCGATCAGGAGCACGGTCAGGCCGCGGTCGTCGCGCAGCCGGCGTACGAACTCCATGAAGTCGGCTGTCTCCTGCGGGTTCATGCCCGCCGTCGGCTCGTCCAAGAGCAGCAGGACGGGGTCGCTCGCGAGCGCGCGGGCGACCTCGAGCCGGCGCTGGTCGCCGTAGGGGAGGTTCTTCGCGAACTCGTCGTGCTGCCGGCGGCGCAGCCCGCAGTAGCGCAGGAGCTCGCGGGCCTTGCGCTCCGCCGCCTCCTCCTCTCGGGCGTGCCGGGGCGTACGCAGGATCGAGGCGATGACGCCCCCCTTGAGCCGGCTGTGCATGGCGACCAGCACGTTCTCGACCGCTGTCATGTTCTTGAAGAGGCGGATGTTCTGGAAGGTGCGCGCCATCCCCATGGCGGTGATCTTGTGCGGCGGCAGGCCCGTGATCCGCTTCCCGCGAAAGACGACCTCGCCCGAGCTGGGCTTGTAGACGCCCGTGAGGATGTTGAAGAACGTCGTCTTGCCCGCCCCGTTCGGGCCGATCAGGCTGACGATCCACTCCTCCGGGATCGTGAAGTCCACGTCGTTCACGGCCACGAGACCGCCGAACTCCTTGCGCACCCGGATCGCCTGCAGGAGGAGCTCGGGCCGGCTCACCGGACGACCTCCTCGCGCTCGAGCTCGTGGACCTCGGGCTCCTCCTCTTCCTCCGCCTCGTGCAGCTCGGCCTTCCGGCGCGCGCTCGCGACGAAGCCCTCGGGGCGGAAGACCATCATGAGCACGAGCAGCGTCCCGAAGATGAGGAACTTGTACTTCGGGATGTCCACCGTTTGGTCGATCCCGACCACGTCGATCGCGTTGTTGATGCCCTTGCCGATCTTGTCCAGGCCGGCCACGTTCAGGTACTGGAGGACGAGCGCCCCCAGGACGACGCCGTAGATGTTGCCCATCCCGCCAACGATGACCATGCACAGGATGATGATCGAGATGTTGAAGAAGAAGCTCGTCGGGAAGACGGAGCCGATGAAGGAGCCGTAGTAGGCGCCGACGATGCCGCCGAAGATGGCGCCGATGCCGTACGCCCACAGCTTCGTGCGCATGAGCGGCACGCCCATCGCGGAGGCGGCCACCTCGTCCTCGCGCACGGCGATCCAGGCGCGGCCCATCTTCGAGCGCTCGAGCCGCTGGATCACGACGATGGTCACGAGGACGAGGACGACGATCGTGAAGTACCAGGGCTCGAGCTCGGTCGGGGAGAAGCGGTCGGGAAGGACGCCGCCCGTGATCGCCTCCAGGTCCTCGCCGAACCCGGGCCGGTCGAGCTGGCGGACGCCGCGCACCCCGTTCGTCAGGTTGACGTTCACGAAGTCCAGGAAGGGAGGCTGCGCCTGCAGGCCGCCCGGAACGGGCAGCTTGTCCGCGTTGCGGAAGACGTCGGGGATGATCTCCCCGAAGCCGAGCGTGACGATCGCCAGGTAGTCGCCGCGCAGGCGGAGCGTCGGCCAGCCGATGATCACGCCCGCGATCGCCGTCACGACGCCCGCGAGCAGCAGCACCAGCCACAGGTTGAGGTGGATGCCGGGCAGGCCCTCCGGCGCCGTCGAGCCGACGTGCACCGTCACCCCCGAGAACTTGTCGGAGGCGAACCAGCCGACGGCGTAGGCGCCGAGGGCGAAGAAGGCGACGTAGCCGAGGTCGAGGAGGCCCGCGTAGCCGACGACGATGTTCAGCCCCAGGGCGAGCATGACGTACACGCCCATGCTGATGATCACGTCCTGCTTGAGCCCGAGGACGTCCAGGAAGAAGATGCTGAAGGGGGGGATGTCGTACCAGAAGGGGTAGGTGACGGCGAGCGCGATCAGAGCCCAGGGCAGCCAGTCGCGCCACGACTCGAAGCGGCCGGCGGCCCGGTTCCAGACGCGCTCCCCGGTCTCGCTCACGCCCGCCTCACTGTCCCTCGGGCACCCGCTCCCCGAGCAGCCCGGACGGCCGGAAGACGAGGATGAGGATGAGGATCGTGAAGATGATCGTGTACGTCCAGCGGGCGTCGCCGAACCCGTCGTTGTAGGCGGCGACCAGCCCGAGCAGGATCCCGCCCAGGACGGCGCCGGTCAGGTTGCCGATGCCGCCGAGCACGGCCGCGGTGAAGGCGAGCAGCCCGAGGCGAAAGCCCATGTTGAAGTAGGTGTTGCCGATGTACAGGCCGTAGATGACGCCGCCCGCCCCCGCGAGCGCGCCCCCGAGGGCGAAGGTGAAGGCGATCGTCCGGTCGACGTTGATGCCCATCATCGCCGAGGCGTCCCGGTCCTGGGCGGTCGCCCGCATCGCCTTCCCCGGCCGCGTCATCTTGACGAGGTAGGTGAGCGCGAGCAGGACCGGAATGGTGATGAGAAGCACCATCAGGTCGCGGGTGTCGTAGTAGACGACGCCGCCAGCCTCGATGAGCGGGGTCGCGGGCACGATCTCGGGGACGGGTACGCGCCCGGGGCCCTTCCAGGAGAGGGCGATCCCCTGCAGGATGAACGAGAAGCCGATCGCCGTGATCAGGGCGGCGAGGCGGGGCGAGTTGCGGAGCGGCTTGTAGCCGATGCGCTCGATGGTGACGTTGATCGTGAGGCAGAACGCCATCGCGAGCACGATCGTGAGCCCGATGGCGAAGATCTTCTGCAGGGTCGAGTCGGTGACGGCCGTGCCCGTCCCCAGGGGGATCGAGATCGTGAAGAAGAGGAGCGGGAGCTGGAACGAGCCGTCGACCAGCATCGACTGCCCCTGGAACGCGCCCAGGGCGAAGTTGTCCCCGTGCGCGAAGTTGATGAGCTCGATGATCCCGTAGACGAGCGTGTACCCGAGCGCGACGAGCGCGTAGATCATCCCGTTGGAGAAGCCGATGACGCTGACCTGGGCGAAGCGCTGCGGGTGCTCGACCGCCTCGCCGATCAGCCAGTAGCCGAGCCCGAGCACGATCAAGGCCCCGAAGATCCACCGCAGGAGCTCCGACGTCGGGGGGAGCCGGCGGGCGGCGAGCGGTGCGGGAGGCGTGATCTCAGTCACCGGTCGGCTGGAGGGGAGGCCGCGCCGACGGCCTCCCCTCCCCTGTCGCTACGAGACGGCTCTGGCTTCCTGCCAGACCCACTCGCCGTTGATCGCCTTGTAGATCGACTCCAGGCCCTGCTTCGGGTCGCCGTTCTCGTCGAAGGAGAACGGGCCGAGCACGCTGTCTTGGAGGTTCGTCTCGAACAGCTTCTCGACGATGTCCTCCCGGGTGCCGTCGGAGCGGGCGATCGCGTCGAGCACGACCTGCGCGGCCGCGGCCGCGTAGATCGTGTACACCTCGATCGGCTTGTCGCCCTCGCGCTCCTTGAACGCGTCGATGAACTCCTTGCCGGCGCCCGTCAGCTTCTCTGGCGGCTGGGTCGGAGCCGTTCCGTAGGCGCCCTCGACGTTGGACGCGCCCGCCTCGTCGAAGAGAGAGGAGAGCACGAACCCGTCGGAGACGAGCAGCTTCACCTGCTCGTTGTCCCCGAGCACGGCGACCTTGTCCTTGATCAGCTGGCCGCCGTTATTCGTCGAGACGCCGCCGACGTAGATGCCGTCCGCGCCCGTCGCCTTGATCTTCGTCATCAGGGCGGTGTAGTTGGGCGCGTCCTTGTCCCAGCCCTCGTGGCCGACGACCTGGAGGCCGATCTCCTTCGCGGAGCCCTCGAAGGCGTCGGCGACGCCCTTCCCGTAGAGCTCCTTGTCGTCGAGGATGAAGACCTTCGTCACCTTGAGGTCGTCCTTCATGAAGTCGGCGCCCACCTTGCCCTGGAAGAGGTCGTGGGCGACGACGCGCGCGTAGTTGCGCTTGCCGGTCGGGTAGTACTTGTCCGGCTCACCCTGCTCCGTGCCCGGGCCGGAGGTCGTCAGGCCGGGGTACGTGTTCGCGGGGCTGACCATCGCGATCGAGGCCTCGTTCAGGATCGGGATCTCGATCGCGGCGCAGCCGGAGTTGTACGTGCCGATGACGGCCACGACGTCCTCGTCCTCGACGTAGGTGCGCGCGTTCTCGGCGCACTTCGCCTCGTCCCACTTGCCCGCCGCGGCCGTGGCGTCGTCGAAGGCCTCGAACTCGATCTCGTAGTCGCCCGCCTTGTAGTCGGCCTGCTCGAGCACGAACTCGATCGCCCGGTTCATCTGCTCGGTCTGCACGCGGTCCGAGCCCTGCAGCGGAAGGTCGGAGACGATCTTCAGCGTCTTGCCTTCGCCTCCGCCGCCGCACCCGGCCGCGACGACGGCGAGCCCCGCGACGAGCAGCCCCAAGGCGAGGACTGCGATGCGCTTTCTCACACTCAAGCCGCCCTCCTCACGTCGTTGACCCGTTCTTCAGCGCCGGCCGGCGGCCGGCGTCGCCCGCAAGTATCGGCCCTGGGGCCGCCCTGCGCAATAGGCCGGCCCGTCTGCACACCGGGCGCGGGAGCCTCCGGGAGCCGAGTGCGGCGGGTGGGACTCGAACCCACAAGCGCTTGCGCGCGGCGGCTTTTGAGGCCGCTCCCTTTACCGATTTGGGCACCGCCGCCCGGGCGGGCACAGTGTAGGCGGCCGCGGGCGATCCGGCCCCGAGGGAGCGCGGCGGGCGCGAGTAGGCTGACGCCGTGCGCATCGGCGTCCTCACAGGCGGCGGCGACTGCCCCGGCTTGAACGCGGCCATCCGCGCGATCGTGCGCGGCGTCCTCGCCCGCGGGCACCAGGCGGTCGGCCTGCGGCGAGGCTGGCGCGGCCTCGTCGAGCGGGCGACGCTGCCGCTCGACCGGCGCTCGACGGCGGGCATCCTGCCGCGCGGGGGGACGATCCTGGGCACCTCCAGCTACGACTGTTTCCGCGAGCGGACCGTGGACGAGGTCGAGGCCGCGACGTGCGAGCTCGGGATCGACGGGGTGGTCGCGATCGGCGGGGAGGGCACGCTGGGCGTC
>DATLYP010000055.1:0-12651 GCA_035574655.1 Gaiellaceae bacterium | reverse complement strand
GCCTCCGAGGCCCGCACGCGGCCGGCGTTCAGGCCGGGCGAGACGCCGTCCGACGCGAGCGCGCCGGAGGCGAGCGCCGGCGCGAGGAGGAGCAGGGCGAGCGGCAGGAGGAGGCGTCTCGGCGGGCGTCGCGGCATCGACGGGCGGCCCAATCTTCCCGCGCCGCGCCCCGCGCGACAAGGACGTCGCGGACGGCGCATGCGGGCGCCCCGCGCAGGGCGCCGCGCCCGCCCGGGAGCGCCGCCCGGAAGCCGCTATCATCGACCGGCCAGGGCGGTTAGCTCAGTTGGGAGAGCACCAGCTCGACAAGCTGGGGGTCACTGGTTCGAGCCCAGTACCGCCCATCCAAGTTCTCCGCTCAGCCAAGGGTGCCGTCCTACGAGCCGGGGGAAAGTTGAGGGCGTAGCCTCCGCTTGAACAGCCAGTTCGAGCGAAGGAGGTACGCCCCGATGACGAGGATAACCCCGAGCGAGCGCTTCCGGCGCGAGCTGGAGGAGGCGCTGGCCGGCGTGGAGGGCTCCTGCAGCAGGCGCTGGAGGCGGAGACGGAGCTCTTCCTCGGCCGCGCCCTCGGAGCTGGGCTTCGCGAGCGCGGTGCTCGGCAAGCAGGTGCCCGCACGCACGCGCTCGAGGCGCTCGTCGTGCTCTCCTTCCTGCGCGGCCTCTCGGTGCGCGACGTGGAGGCGCTGCTCGAGGAGGCCTTCGGCGAGCAGGTCGTCTCCAAGTCGACCGTCTCCCGGATCTGCGAGCAGACGCGGGAGCGCTACCGGCCTGGTGCGAGCGGCGCGTGGACGAGCACGATCTCGTGTACTGCTTCCTGGACGCCCTCTACCTGAAGCTGCGCCCGGACGACGAGCCAGCCGAGGCGATGCTGTGCGCCTGGGGGATCACGCTCGAGGGCCGCAAGGTGCTGCTCGGGCTGCAGCTCGGCAGCCGGGAGAGCTACGAGGACTGGCTCGACTTCGCCCGCGACCTCACCGCCCGCGGGCTGCGCCCGCCCGCGCTCGTCGTCGCCGACGGCGCGTCCGGCCTGTGGAAAGCCGTCGCCGAGGCCTGGCCGGCCGCGCTCGGCCAGCGCTGCACGGTGCGCAAGCTTCGCAACCTCTCGGCGAAGCTGCCCGAGCGGCTGCACCGCAAGGTGAAGGCGCGCTACTGGGCCGCGCTCGACGAGGCCCGCTCGCCGGCGCAGGCGAGGGCGGCGCTGCAGGCGCTCGCCGGCGACCACGGCCGCGCCTACCCCTCCTTCGCCCGCACGCTCGAGCAGGGACCTCGAGGCGCTGGTCGTGCACGTGCGCTTCCCCTCCGAGCACCGCAAGCGGACCCGAAGCACCAACCTGCTCGAGCGCACCTTCGTCGAGGTCCGCCGCCGGACGAAGGTGATCGGCCGCTTCCCCGGCGAGACCTCCGCGCTCGCCCTCGTCTGGGCCGTGCTCGAGCTGGCTAGCCGCCGCTGGCGCCGCGTGACCATGACCCCGAAGGCGGTCGCCGAGATCGAGCGGCTGCGCCGCGCGCTCGCCGCCGGCGAGCCCGCTGCCCATCGACGTCGCCTAGGAGGTGATCGCCGCTTAGATCGCGTTTGCTATTCTGCCAACTACGCGGAGCTACCGTCCGACACCTTTACCCGGACGATGGGACGCGACCCGCAGAAGAGCCGGTACAGCGTGCGGGCGTGGCGGTCCCCTGCCTCGACGGTAGCGTCGCGGCTTGTGGTGTAGTGGGACGCGACCTGCAGTTAACTCGTGTCCCGGGTTCGCGTAATGGTCGGGTTCGGCCCATCAACGAAAGCGAACCGCTGCGGAGTCACTCGCGTCCGTGCCGAGTAAGCTTCCTCTATGCGCTTGACGGCGGCGATCGCGCACGAGCCTCCCTGGTACGTGGCCCGGTGTCTCGAGGTCGAGGTCGCAAGTCAAGGCGAGACCGTGGAGGAGGCGCTCACGAACCTGAAGGAGGCGCTCGAACTCTACTTCGAGGACGCTCCGACGCCGGAGTCGAGCGAGCCTCCGATCATCGCCTCGGTCGAAATCGCTGCGTGAGTCCTCAGCTTCCGGTCGTCTCGGGCTCGGAGGCGATCGCGGCGCTGGGCAAGGCTGGCTTCGTCCGCGTCAGCCAGCGCGGCAGCCATGTCAAGCTCCGGAACCAGGCGGGAGGACGGCGATCGTTCCGCTACATCGTGAGCTCGCGCCCGGGACGTTGCGGTCGGTTCTGCGGCAGGCGGGTCTGTCGGCTGACGAGTTCTCGAAGCTCGTCTGACGGATTCACACGCTGAGCGCCGGCGCAGGTACCTCGGCGTCCGAACGGTTCGCGTAATGGTCGGTTCGGCCCACTTCCTTTTTCCGCTCGACCATGCGGGTTTGGGCGGAGCAGAGGGAGCGGCTGATCACCTACTGACCACTCGTCGAGCCACTTCACGGGGAAGAGGCGCTTGCGCCCATCGTGGATCTCCGCGTGGGCGAGCGCAGCGACCAGCGCGCTCGAGCCGAGGGCGATCATGTACGGCCCTCGGCGAGGAGCTCGTCGACCCGCTCGGCGAGGCTCGACGTCACCTGGCCGCGGCCCCGGCCGAGGCCGCTCCCGACTCGTGTGCTCGGCCAGCGCCGAGCGGATCATGTCCGCTGCTGACGCAAGGACCGTCGCGCCGCCGGCGACGACCGATCGGCCCTCGGCCGCCGCTTGCCGTGTCCGCCCTCCGGCGGGTAGCCTCAGGGCACCTTGCTCGCGCTCAGGTCCTGGGGGCTCGTGGGGGCGGCCGCGGCGGCGTGCGCTGCTCTGCCGACGATCGCGGCCGGCGCGCTCCCGGCGGGGACGGCGACGCAGGCGGCGCCCGCGCGGGCCGCCGCCAACTCGGTCACCTACCAGGACTCGACGGGCGAGGACCCGCAGGGGCCGGACATCACCACGATCGTCGTCTCCAACGACGACGCGGGGATGCTCTCGTTCCGGATCAACATCCCCAACCGTCCCCAGCTCGGCCAGGACATGATCGTCGACATCTGGGTGGACACGGACAACAACCGGGCGACCGGCGACCCGGAGCGAGCAGGCGTGGACTACGTGATGCAGCTCGTACGCGGCGAGATCAACCTCTACCGCTGGGACGGCTCCACCTTCTCGCGCCGCTTCGGCGACCCCTCCGCGATCACCCTCTCCTTCCAGTACCAGGGCGGGATCACCGTCCGCATCTCCGCGAACGAGCTCGGGCAGACGAAGGCCTTCCGCTTCTTCGTCTCCGTCGCCTCCGGCTGCGTCGTCGACCCGACCACGGGCGACCTCGACTGCGCGAACGCGCGCGCCGACGACGCGCCCGGCGGCGGCGCCGGCCTGTACCCGTTCGAGGTCAAGATCTCGCCCCCCAGGCTCCTCGTCCGGAGGGTGACGACGGCGCCGAGGGCGCCGCGGGCCGGGCAGCCGTTCACGATGCGGCTCGTCGCCGCCCGCTCCGACACGGGCGCCGTCATCCAGAACGGGCGCGTGACCTGCAGGGCCCGCGCGGGCACGACGCGTCTCCGCGCCCAGGTCGCGCGCGTCCAAGCCGGAGCGGCCACGTGCACGTGGCTCATCCCGGCGAACGCCAAGGGGAAGACGTTCTTGGGCACCGTCACGGTCGTGTTCGAAGGGCTCCGGGCGAGCAGCACCATCTCGCGGAGGATCGGCTAGCCGCTGGCCATCCGCGTGCGCCGCCTCGCGCTCCTCGCCGCCGCCGTCGCCGTCGCCGTCGCCGCCGGGCAGGCCTCTGGCGCGACCCGGCTCACGCCGCGCGACGTCATCGAGCGGGCCCGCAGCCCCGTGCGCGCCGCCGACGAGACGGAGGCTCTGCCCCTGCGGCGGGGGACGCGGGTGCGCGTGATCGTCGGCCTCGCCGACCCGCCGCTCGCGCAGGCCGCCTTCGCCCGCCGCCTCGCCGGTCTCGGCCCGCGCCGCAAGCTGAACGTGGCCTCCCCCTTCGCGCGCTCGTACCTCGCCCGGCTGGAGGCCGAGCAGCGGCGGGCCGCGGCCGCGATCCGGGCGGCCATCCCGCAGGCGCGGATCCAGCGGCGCTTCCAGATCCTGCTCAACGGGCTCACGGTGAGCGTCCCCTACGCGCGCCTGCCGCGGCTGCTCGAGCTCGGGATCGCCGAGCGCGTCTACCCGTCGCTCAGCTACGAGCTCAACCTGAACCGCGGGCCCTCCGTCATCGGCGCGCCCCAGTTCGCAGCCGCCACTGGCGCGACCGGGGAGGGGGTGAAGGTGGCGGTGGTCGACGACGGCGTCGATCACGAGCACCCCTTCCTGCGCCCGGACGGATTCTCGTACCCGCCCGGCTTCCCCAAGGGGCCGGGAGCGACCTCGCCGAAGGTCATCGTCTCCCGCGGCTTCGCGCCGCCCGGCGTGAGCGCCGCCCCGCTCGACCGGGAGCGCTCCTTCCACGGCACCCACGTGGCCGGGATCATCGCCGGCGCCCGCACGGACGCGCCGGCGGGGCGGGAGGGGGTCTGCGTCGAGGCCTCCGGCGGCTGCCACCCGGCCGTCCAGGGCCTGCAGGGCGTCGCTCCCCGCGCCTGGATCGGCAACTACCGGGTCTTCAACGTGCCGCAGCCGCTCGGCGGCTGCTGCTCCGCGAACACGCCGGAGATCATCGCCGCCTTCGAGGCGGCCGTGCGCGACGGGATGGACATCGTCAACTTCTCCGGCGGCGGGCCGCAGACCGACCCGCGCACGGACGCGCTCATCCCCGCGGTCGCGAACATGGCCCGGGCAGGCGTCGTTCCCGTCATCTCGGCCGGCAACGACCGCGACTTCTTCGGGCTCGGCACGGCCGGCTCACCGGCGACGGCGCCGGACGCGATCAGCGTGGGCGCGGTCGCGAACGCGCACGTCTTCGGAGCCTCGATCTCCGTCCTCGCTCCCGGCGGGCTCCCCCGCATCCCCTTCGTTCCCGCCGAGCCGATCCCGCCCTCCTGGATCACGAGCGACCAGCGGCTCGTGGACGTGGGCGCCGTCGCGGGCGGCAACCGGCTCGCCTGCGCCCCCCTCCCGCAGGGCTCGCTGCGGGACGCGATCGCGCTCGTCGTCCGCGGCGGCTGCCCCTACGACGTCAAGGCGGGGTTCGCCGCGCAGGCGGGCGCGCGGGGGCTCGTCGTCGCCGAGAACCGGCCGGGAGACCCCACGTTCGCGCTCTTCTCCAGGCTCAACGGGGGCATCATCTCCGACCTGGACGGCGTGCGGCTGCGCACGGCGATGGCCGGCTCGGGCGGGGTCGCGACCGTCCGCTTCACCCGCGACACGCTCGAGATCCCCACCACCTGGGCGGGCGTCCCGACGAGCTTCTCGGCGGGCGGGCTCACGCCCTTCGGGCACGCGCTCAAGCCGGACGTGACCGCGCCCGGCGCGCAGATCATCTCCTCCACCCTGCCCGAGTTCGCCGGTGACGAGTACGCCGTCCTCGACGGGACGAGCTTCTCCGCCCCGCACGTCGCGGGCGCCGCCGCCCTCCTCCTGCAGCGCCACCCCTCGTGGACGCCGCAGCAGGTGAAGTCGGCGCTCATGTCCACGGCCGGCCCCGCCTTCGCGGACACGGCGCTGACCCAGGAAGCCTCCGTCCTCGTCCAAGGCGCGGGCCTCGTCCGCGTCGCGGCGGCGGACGCCCCGCTCGTCTTCACCGATCCGCCCTCCCTCTCCTTCGGCTACCTGGACGTGCGCACCGGCGCGGCGAGCCGCGCCATCCCCCTCACCGTCAGCGACGCCGGGGGCGGCGCCGGCACGTGGAGCGTGCAGGTGCAGGCGCAGGTGGCGACCGCCGGCGCGGGCGTCGAGGCGGCGCCCGTCACCGTCCCCGCGGGCGGCGCGGCCGTGATCCAGGTGGTGGCGCGCGCCGCCGCCGGCGCCCAGGGCGGGGACAACTTCGGCTTCCTCGTCCTCCGCCGCGGGGACGACGTGCGCCGCGTCCCCTACGCCTTCTCCGTCACCCGGCCGCAGCTCACCGGAGCGACCCCGATCCCGCTGCGCGCGCGGCAGCAGGGCGACACGCGGACCGGGGAGGACCGGGCGCGCGCCTACCGCTGGCCGACCTCGCCCTTCGCCGTCCTCGGCATCTTCGGCGTCGACCCCTCCGTGGACGACGACGGCAAGGAGAAGGTGTACGTGCTCGACCTGCCGCGGCAGGTGGTGAACGCGGGCGTCGTCGTCGAGCGCCCGCGCCTGAACGTGGCCGCCTCCATCCGGGAGCTCCTCGGCTCGAACCAGCCCATCCACCCCTGGTTCCTCGGCTCCCTCGACGAGAACAACGTGCTCGGCTACGCGGGCATCCCGATCAACGTGAACAGCCTGCTCCCCGACTTCCTCTTCAACACGGGCGCGTCGGGAGGGGTCATGCTCCCCGCCGGCCGCTACTACGTGTCCGTCGACTCCGGCCGCGACCCGTTCACAGGGCGCTCGCTGGCTGGGCCGTTCGTCCTTCGGCACTGGGTGAACGACGTCCGGCCGCCCGTCCTGCGCCTGCTCACGCCGCGCGTCTCCGCCGGCCGGCCGAGCGTCGTCGCGCGGGTGACGGACGACAAGTCCGGCGTCGACCCGCTTTCCCTCCAGCTCCGCTTCGGCCGCGGCTTCCAAAACCTGGAGGTGAGCGCGACGAGCTTCGACCCGGAGACCGGGATCGCGGTCTTCGGCTTCCCCCGGGAGGCGCGCCGGCTCGTTCCCGGGTCGGAGTTCATGCGCATCGTCGCCGCGGACTTCCAGGAGGGGAAGAACGTCGCCGACACCGGCGGGCAGAACCCGATGCCGAACACCCGCGTGCTCGGCATCCGCCTGGACGTCGTCGACCGGCCGGTGGTCAGCTGGCTCCTGCCCGAGCCCCGCGCGTGCGCGGCGGCGCGGCAGCGGCTCGCCGTCGCCGCGAGCTCGAGCGCCCCCGTCTCCTCCGTCGGCTTCTTCGACGGGCGCCGCCAGATCGCGCGCGTGCGCAGGAACGTCGCGGGCGTCTTCCAGGCGACCTGGAGCACGCGGGGCGCGCGGCGGGGAACGCACGTGCTCACCGCCACCGTCTCCGACACGCGGGGGCGCGAGGCCGAGGCGAGCATCCGCGTCCGCGTCTGCCGCTAGGCGGTGCGGGTTTGCGCCCCGCTCCGGCGGGTACGCCCCGCGACGGCAGACGACGCAGCGAAGGAGGTGCCCTATGGGCAAGGTGCAGGAGTCCATCGAGATCGGCGTCCCCGTGCGCGTTGCGTACAACCAGTGGACGCAGTTCGAGGAGTTCCCCCTCTTCATGGAGGGCGTCAAGGAGGTGCGCCAGCTCGACGATACGCACCTGCTCTGGGTGGCCAAGATCGGCGGCAAGGAGCACTCCTGGGAGGCCGAGATCACCGAGCAGCGCCCCGACGAGCGGATCGCGTGGCGCTCGGTGGACGGGAAGACGAACGCGGGCCTCGTCACCTTCCGCGGCCTCGACGGGCGGACCGAGGTGACCGTCGACATGGAGTGGGACGAGGAAGGGCTGCTGGAGACGCTGGGGAGCGCGCTCGGCGCCGACGAGCGCCGCGTCAAGCGCGACCTCGAGCGCTTCAAGGAGCTCATCGAGTCCCGGGGCCGGGAGACGGGGGCCTGGCGAGGCGAGGTCGAGCAGGGGCGGGTGACCGGCAGCCAAGGCTGAGCGGGAGTGGGCGAGCGCCGGGGCTGCGGGGCCTACCTCCGCCGCGGCGGCGTGCGAGGCGCCTCCCGCGGGTACGCGACGAGCCCGCGCAGGAACCCCGCCAGCCGCCGCCGCAGGGGCGGCCCCGGCGGCCCCGGCGGCTGCGCCCATGCGTACGCGAACTCCGCGCCCAAGAGCACGATCAGGGCAACCACGTACACGAAGAAGAGGAAGGTGGTCACGCCCGCGAGCGACCCGTAGATCAGGTTGTAGCGGGAGAAGTCGCCGAAGACGGCGGCGAGCAGGCGGGTCGCGGCCCACACCCCGAGCGCGGTGAGGACGGCCCCCGCGACGGCGGCCCGGTGGCCGATCGAGCGGGCGGGGACGAAGCGGTAGAGGAAGAGCGCGGTCGCCGCCAGGAGTGCAAGCTGCCCGCCGTCGCGCACGAGCAGCTCCACGGGCGCGGAGACGCCCACCTCCTCCGCCGCCCGCTCCAAGACGCGGCCGAAGAAGGCGGCGAAGGCGGAGAGGCCGAGGACGACGAGCACGAGCAGCCCGGAGGCGGCCACGAGCAGCACGTCCACCGCCTTCGCGCGCGCCGGCGGCCTGCCGCGCTCCACCTTGAGCGCGGTCTCGAGCCCGACCCGGATTGCGCCCATCATCCCGGAGGCCCCCCAGAGCAGCGCGACGAGGGAGATCAGGCCGAGCGCGGAGAGCGGCGAGGCGATCTCCTCGATCGACCGCTCCAGGTCGCGCCTGGCCTGCTCCGAGACCGGGAGCACGGCCACGAGCTCGCCCGTCACCTGGCGACGCAGGTCGTCGTCCTGCAGGACGAGCCCGAAGACGGAGACGAGGACGATCGTGAGCGGGAAGAGCGAGAAGAGGGCGTGGTAGGCGATCGCCGCCGCGTACTGCGGGCAGCGGTCGCGGAGCAGGTCCTGCACCGCCCGCGGGAGCGCGTGCGCCACGCTGCGGACGAGGTCGTGCGGGGCGCGGCGGAGGCGGCCGGGACGCCGGCGTGCCTCCGCGACCTCGGGGACGGCCACGGCCCCAGTCTACGAGGGGGACTGCCGGGGGCCGGAGGCGGGGCGGGCGCGAGGCGGGCGGGCTGCCCCTGGGGGCCGCCGCGGGAGCCGCCGCGATGAGCGACCGTGTGGGGCGGCGCACGCGGCCGCTCTCACGGCCCGCTTCCGGCGGCGTCCGGCCGCGCGCGCGGCTACGCTTCCCCCGTGATGCTCCGGGACACAGCCCTTCGGTAGCTCCCGGCCTCGCCCTGCCCGTCCTCCCGCCCGCGCCGTGAAGGTCATCCTGCCCGACGGCTCCGAGCTCGAGCTGCCCGAGGGGGCGACGGGCCTGGACGCGGCCCGCGCGCTCGGGGAGCGGCTCGCCCGGGAGGCGGTGCTCGTGCGCGTGGACGGGAGCGTGCGCGACCTGCGGCTCCCGCTGCGCGACGGGGAGCGGATCCGGATCCTGACGACGCGCGACCGCGACGACCCGGACGCGCTCGCCGTCCTCCGCCACTCCGCCGCCCACCTGCTCGCGGAGGCGGTTCTGCGCCTCTACCCCGGCGTGAAGATCGCCATCGGCCCGCCGGTCGCGGACGGCTTCTACTACGACTTCGAGTTCCCGGAGTCGATCTCGGAGGCGGACCTGCCCCGGATCGAGGAGGAGATCCGGCGGGAGATCGCCGAGGGCCGCGTCTGGACGCGCCAGGAGGTCCCGCGCGAGGAGGCGGTGCGGCGCTTCCGAGCGGAAGGGCAGGAGTACAAGGTGGAGCTCGCCGAGGAGGCGGAGGAGCCGATCTCCCTGTACACGCAGGGCGACTTCACCGACCTCTGCCGCGGCCCCCACCTGCAGGACGCCTCTCCGATCAAGGCGGTGAAGCTGACCGGGCTCGCGGGCGCCTACTGGCGCGGGGACGAGCGGAACCGCCAGCTCACGCGCATCTACGGCACGGCCTTCTACTCCCAGGCCGACCTGGAGCAGCACCTGCAGCGCTTGGAGGAGGCGCGGGCGCGGGATCACCGCCGGCTCGGCCCTCGCCTCGACCTCTTCCACCTCTCCGAGCACTCGCCCGGCTCGCCCTTCTGGCACCCGAAGGGGATGGCGGTCTTCGCCGAGCTGGAGGCGATCCGGCGCCGGGAGAACGCGCGCCGCGGCTACCTGGAGGTGAGGACGCCGCTCATCTACGACAAGGAGCTCTGGGTCACCTCCGGGCACTGGGAGAAGTTCCGGGAGCACATGTTCGTCGTCCCCGGGGACGGGGAGGAGCGCACCTACGCGCTCAAGCCGATGAACTGCCCGGGGCACATGCTCCTCTTCGCGAGCCGGCTGCGCAGCTACCGCGACCTCCCCATCCGCTACGCGGAGGCCGCCCCACTGCACCGGAACGAGCTCGCCGGGACGCTGCACGGGCTGACGCGCGTCCGCCACGTGACCCAGGACGACGCGCACATCTTCTGCGCCGAGGAGCAGGTCGGGGCCGAGGTGGACGCGATCATCGACTACGCCCGCTACCTGTACGGCCTCTTCGGCTTGGAGCCGCACGCCGAGCTCTCGACCCGCCCGGAGAACCGCCTGGGCACGGACGAGCAGTGGGACCGGGCGGAGGCGGCGCTCGAGGCCGCGCTCGTCCGGCACGGGCTGCGCTACGAGGTCGCCGAGGGCGAGGGCACGTTCTACGGGCCGAAGATCGACCTGCACATGACGGACGCGCTCGGCCGCTCCTGGCAGATGGGCACCATCCAGTACGACATGCAGATGCCCGCCCGCTTCGGCCTCACGTACATGGGCGCCGACAACGCGGAGCACATGCCTGTCGTCATCCACCGCGCGCTCTTCGGCTCCTTCGAGCGCTTCATCGGCATCCTCATCGAGCACTACGCGGGCGCCTTCCCGTTCTGGCTCGCGCCCGTGCAGGTGCGGGTGCTGCCCGTGCGCGAGGAGCACCGGGAGGCGGCGCGGGCGCTCGCCGAGCGCTTCCGCGCGGAGGGGTTCCGGCCGGAGCTCGACGAGCGGGAGGAGACGCTCGCGAAGCGCATCCGGGACGCCGAGCTGGAGAAGGTGCCGTTCGTCGTCGTCCTCGGCGACCGCGAGTCCGAGAGCGCACTCGCCGTGCGCGAGCGGGGCGCCGGGCAGTCGACGTGCTCCCTCGATGCGCTCTTGGCGCGCTTCCGCGAGCTCGCGGCCGTGAGCGGCGCAGGCTAGGTGCTACCATCCGCGACCTGCAAGCAGGAGCGGATCACCCTCCTCACCTCCCGGGCGACCGCCCGCGGGGGTTCAGGCGAGCCGACCGGTCGCGAGGAGACGAGCCGCTGCCTGCAGCGGTTTTGTCGTCCGAGAAGGAGTTTCGTCGTCTGACAAGGAGGAGACCAAGAGCTTGGTGACCTTGGTGAAGGCCCGTTGAGACCGCGGCGGCGCAGGCCCGTGCTCGAGCGGGTCGCCGTTCCCCAGAAGCGGGCGGAGCGCATCAACGAGGAGATCCGCGTCCCGCGCGTCCGGCTCGTGGACGAGAACGGCGGGCAGGTCGGGATCGTCCCCACCGCGGAGGCGCTCGAGTTCGCGTTCAGGAAGGGCCTCGACCTCGTGGAGGTCGCGCCGAACGCGGAGCCGCCCGTCGTGCGGGTCATGGACTACTCCAAGTACCGCTACGAGCAGGAGCAGCGCGCCAAGCAGGCCCGCCGCCACCAGAGCCAGATCCAGGTCAAGGAGATCAAGCTCAGGCCCAAGATCGGAAGCCACGACTACGAGACCAAGAAGGGGCACGTCCGGCGCTTCCTCGAGGCCCGGGCCAAGGTGAAGGTGACGATCATGTTCCGGGGGCGCGAGACCCTGCACCCGGAGCGGGGTCGCGACCTGCTGCTGCGGCTGGCCGAGGACGTGAAGGAGCTCGGCTCGATCGAGCAGGCGCCGACGCTGGACGGCCGCAACATGGTCATGGTGCTGGCGCCGAACAAGAGCGTGGGGGTGAAAGCGGATGCCAAAGGTCAAGACGTCGCGCGGTGCGAAGAAGCGCTTCAAGGTGACCGGGGCGGGCAGGCTGCTGCGACGGCACGCGATGAGAAGCCACAACCTCGAGAAGAAGTCGTCGAAGCGTAAGCGTGGCTTCCGCAAGCTGTACGAGGTGGCGGCGAGCGACGTGCGCAGCGTGCGCAGGCTGCTGCGGGGAGGCTGAGCCGTGCCACGGGTGAAGCGATCGGCGCACGCGCGCAAGAAGCGCGCCAAGCTCCTGGAGCAGGCGAAGGGCTACTACGGGCGCAAGAAGACGAGCTACCGCTTCGCGCGGGAGCAGGTGGAGCACTCGCTCGTCTACGCCTACCGCGACCGGAAGGCCAAGAAGCGCACCTTCCGCGCCCTTTGGATCGTGCGCATCAACGCGGCCGCCCGCGCGCACGGGCTCTCCTACAACCGCTTCATGGCCGGGGTCAAGAAGGCGGGGATCGAGCTCGACCGCAAGTCGCTCGCCGACCTCGCCGTCTCCGACCCGCAGGCGTTCGCGGCCGTCGCGGAGCGGGCGAAGGCCGCCTTGGAGGAGGCCGGCCGCAGCTGATCGTCTCCCGGCGGAACGAGAAGCTCCGGCTCGTTCGGAAGCTCCTCTCCGCCCGGAAGCACCGCGAGGCGAGCGGGCTCTTCGCCGTGGAGGGCGAGGACCTGGTGGACGCGGCGCTCGCGGCCGGGGTCGAGCCGGTGGAGCTGCTCGTCGCGGGGGAGAACGTGGCCCCCGAGCTGCTCGCCGAGGTCGCCACGCTCGGGCACGCACCCCGAGTCGTCGGGGTCTTCCGGCGGGACGCCCTCCCGCGGGGGCGGCGGGACGTCACGCTCGCCCTCTGGCGCGTCTCCGACCCCGGCAACGTGGGCGCGCTCCTGCGGGCCGCAGACGCCTTCGGCGCCGGGGTCGCGCTCTCCCCGGGCTGCGCCGACCCGACCGGCCCCCGGGCCGCCCGCGCCTCGGCGGGGGCGCTCTTCCGCGTCCCGCTCGCGGGCTGGGAGGAGCTCCCGGCCCGGCGCGTCGCTCTCGTCGCGCACGGGGGCGAGCCGCTGCCCGAGGCGGAC
>DATLYP010000054.1:0-5234 GCA_035574655.1 Gaiellaceae bacterium | reverse complement strand
CGGGTGCTCGCCGAGCTCCTCCAAGCCCGCCCCGTCCTCGCCGGTGATCCGCTTCATGATCCACTCACGCGTGGCCGGGCCCGTCCAGGGGTTGAAGAGCACGCCCAGGGTCACGCCGGTGAGGAGAAGGACGCGGTTGCGCATCCGATGCTCCTTCTCCCCCCGGATCCGCCCGCTGGCGTCGGAGAGCTCGGCGACGAGGCTCTGCAGCTTCTTCTGGAACTCCTTCTCGGACACGGTCTCCGCCTTGCCCTTCACGCCCTCGCTCCGCGCGAGCTGCTCGTAGAGGCCGCGCGCCGCGGCGAACGCGGCGACCAGGTCGTCCCGCAGCGCGGGATCCTCGAGGGCCCGCTTCACGTACGGGCGCAGGGCATCGACCACCTGCAGCGGCTCCTTCTTCCTGCGCATTCGCCCACCTTTCCTTTCGTCGACCTGCCGGGAAGTATGTCGGTACGATCGCTCGGGTGCGCGGGGTCCTCGCTCTCCTTCTCCAGCCGCGCAGACTTCTAACCCTCGTCGGGGCGCTGCTCGCGGCAGCAGCCTACGTGTGGCTGCAGGCGGTGCGCGCCGTCCCGCGGGTGCGCCGCCGCAAGGCGGCCCGGCGCGCCGCTTGGCAGGCGCGAGCGCGCCGCCCCTAACGCCTCCGGCATGGAGCGGCTGACCCGCTTCGTGCTTCGCCACCGGGCCGCGGTCGCGGCGGTCTGGACGGCCGCGGCCGCCCTCTCCACGGCGCCCGCCCTCGCGCTCGGCGAGCGCCTGACGAACCGGGTCACGCTGCCGGGCACGGACGCGCATCGGGCGGAGGCGATCCTCGAGAACCGCTTCGGGCAGAAGTCGACCGGCTCCTTCTTGGTCGTCGCCCTCGCCCGCGGCCGCGCCCGCGAGCTCGTCCCCGCGGTGCGGGAGGCGGCCCGGCGGGCCGCTCGCGAGCTTCCCACCGGCCGCCTCGTCGCGGTCGCCCCCCTCGGCGGCGACGTCGTCCTCGCCCGTATCGCCTCGCAGCTTCCGCCGCCGGACGCGAAGGGCCGCACCGACGACATGCGGCGCGCGCTCGGCCGGATCCCCGGCGCGACCGTCCTCCTCACCGGCCAGGCGGCGGTCGAGCACGACCTCGACCCGATCTTCGGCCGCGACCTGGCGATCGGCGAGCTGGTGGCGATCCCGGTCGCGTTCGCCGTGCTCGTCTTCACCTTCGGCACGCTCGCCTTCCTGCTCCCGCTCGTCCTCGCGGCCGCGACCATCCCGACCGCGCTCGCGCTCGTCTGGCTCGCCGCCGGGGTCATGGAGCTCTCCACCTACCTGCAGAACCTCGTCTCCCTGATCGGGCTCGGGATCGCGATCGACTACTCGCTGCTCGTCGTGCACCGCTTCCGCGAGGAGCTCGCGGCCGGCCGGCCGCGGGACGAGGCGGTCGTGCGGACGATGGCGACGGCGGGACGCGCGGTCGTGGTCAGCGGGACGGCGGTGGCGATCGGGCTCGCGCTGCTCCTCTTCATGCCGCTTCCCTTCATGCGCGGGTTCGGGATCGGCGGCCTGATCATCCCGAGCGTGTCCGTGCTCGCCGCCGTGACGCTGCTGCCCGCGCTCCTCTCCCTCGTCGGGGAGCGGCTCGACCGGGTGCGGCTGCTGCGGGAGGGATGGCTCGAGCGCCGCGCCGGGCGCGAGCGCGGGTTCTGGGCTGCCCTCGCGGGCACGATCATGCGCAGGCCGGCGCCGGTGGCCGCTGGCGCGACCGCCCTCCTCGTCCTCCTTGCCCTGCCCGTCCTTGCGCTCCGGCTCGGGCCGGGCTCGTACGAGACCGTCCCGCGCGGCCTCGAGTCCGTCCGCGGCTACGAGACGCTCGCGGCGGCGGTCGGGGCGGGCGCGATCGCGCCCACGAACGTGATCGTGGACACGGGCGCAGCGGGCGGCGCCGCGGCTCCGGCGGTGCGCGCGGCCGTCTCGCGCCTGCTCGCGCTCCTCGAGCGCGACCCGCAGGTGGCGGCGGTCCGCTTCGGGCCCTCCCGGCAGCACATCGACCCGAGCGGCCGCTTCCTGAACCTGGAGGTGGTGGGGCGGGCCGACTACGGGCGCCCGGAGAGCCTCGCCTTCGTCTCCCGCCTCCGCGGGGAGCTCGTCCCCGCCGCCGGCTTCCCGCCGGGCGCGCGCGTGTACGCGGGCGGGGGGCCTCCGAGCGGCAAGGACTTCCTCGACCGCACCTACGGCCGGTTCCCCTGGCTCGTGGCCGCCGTCCTGCTCGCCAGCCTCGTCCTGCTCGCCCGCGCCTTCCGCTCGCTCGTCCTCCCCCTCAAGGCGATCGCGCTCAACCTCCTCTCCGTGGGCGCCGCCTACGGCCTCCTCGTCGTCGTCTTCGCCTGGGGCGTGGGCCGCTGGGCTGGGCTCGAGACCTACGGCCAGGTGGAGGGATGGATCCCCGTCTTCCTGTTCGCGATGCTCTTCGGGCTCTCCATGGACTACGAGGTCTTCCTCGTCTCGCGTATGCGCGAGGCCTGGGAGGCGGGCGCCTCGAACGAGGCTGCGGTCGTGCTCGGGCTGACCCGCACCGGCCGCCTGGTCACGGCCGCGGGGCTGATCATGGTGGCCGCGTTCCTGGGCTTCGTCGCCGGCTCTCTGCTGCCGTTGCAGCAGTTCGGCCTCGGGCTCGCAGCGGCGGTGCTGATCGACGTGACGGTCGTGCGCGCGCTCCTCCTCCCGAGCGCGATGACCCTCCTCGGGCGGTGGAACTGGTGGCTCCCGGAGGGGGTCGCGCGGGTGCTGCGGGTGGAGCCCTCGCCGCTTCGCGAGCGGCGCGCCGCCTTCCAGGGCGGGCTGCGCTGAGCCGGGCGCGGGCGCGGCTAGCATCCGCCCGGTGCAGCCGAAGGGCCTGATCTGCGCCGGCGGGGAGGCGACCCGGCTCGGGGAGCTGACGCGGGTCGCGAACAAGCACCTGCTGCCCGTGGGGAGCTGGCCGATGATCTACTACCCCCTGCAGCTCCTCCAGCTCGCCGGCATCCGCGAGGTGCTCGTGGTCACCGGCAAGGCGCACGCGGGGCAGATGATCGACCTGCTCGGGGATGGCCGCGTCGTTCCCCGCGGCGGCGGCGAGCCGATCTTCGAGCTCGATCTCACCTACAAGGTGCAGACGGAGCCGGGCGGGATCGCGCAAGTGGTCGGGATGGCCCGCGACTTCGCCGCCGGGCGCCCGCTCGTCGTCGTCCTCGGGGACAACATCTTCGAGTACGCGCAGACGGAGGCGCTCCGCGAGTGGACCGCCGACACGAGCCGGGCGCGGATCTTCGTCAAGGAGGTCGCCGACCCGGAGAACTTCGGGGTCGTCGTCTACGAGGACGGGCGGGTGACCGACATCGTGGAGAAGGCGGGGGTGGTCGACACCCGCTACGCCGCGCCCCCCTCCCACCACGCCGTCGTCGGGCTCTACTGCTACCCCCCGGACGTCTTCGACGTGATCGCCGGCCTGCGCCCCTCCTCCCGCGGGGAGCTCGAGATCACCGACGTCAACCGGCGCTACGCGGCGGAGGGGAGGCTGGACGTGGTCGAGGTGCGCGGCTGGTGGGAGGACGCGGGCAAGCACTGGCAGCACTTGGCCGACATCGGTCGCCTGATCGAGGAGACGGGCGTCAACAAGGCGGCGCTCGCGTGATCGAGGGCGTCCGCCGCTACCCGCTGCGCCTGCACGAGGACGAGCGCGGCTGGTTCTGCGAGCTGCGCCGCGACAGCGCGCTCCCCGCGCGCATGGTGCAGACGAACGTCTCCTTCTCCCGGGCGGGCGTCGTCCGCGGGCTCCACTACCACCTGCGGGGGCAGGACGACCTCTTCGCCTGCCTGCAGGGGCGGGCGCGGGTCGTCGTCCTCGACCGCGAGACGGGGGAGACCTTCTGCGAGGACATCGGCGAGGGCAACCCCGTCGCGCTCTACATCCCCGGCCGCCACGCGCACGGCTTCGAGGCGTTGACGGACGTGCTCTTCTGCTACCACGTCACGGCCGAGTACGACCCGGCCGACCCGGACGAGCACACGATTCCCTGGAACGACCCCCGCGTCGCCCACCTGTGGAGCACGAGCGCGCCCATCCTCTCCCCGCGGGACGCCGCCGCGTCCTGATCACGGGCGCGGGCGGGCAGCTCGGCCGGGCGCTCGCCCGGGAGTTCGCGGGGGACGAGGTGCTGGCGCTCACGCGCGCGGAGTGGGACGTGACCGCGCCCCCGCCCGACGGCCTTCCGCCGCCCGACCTCGTCCTGCACGCGGCGGCCTGGACGGACGTGGACGCGGCGGAGGACGACCCGCAGGGCGCGGCCGCCGTCAACGTCGGCGGCACGCACCACGCCGCCTCCCTGGGCGCCCCGCTCGTCGTCTTCTCCACCGACTACGTCTTCGACGGGCGCAAGCGCGCGCCCTACGTGGAGTCGGACGCGGCCAACCCCCTCTCCGCCTACGGGCGGACGAAGCTGCACGGCGAGGCGGCCGCCGGGGAGGACGCGTGGATCGTGCGCACCTCCTGGCTGTTCGGGCCGACGGGCCGCAACTTCCTCCGCACCATGCTCACGCTCGGCGCCGAGCGCGGGGAGGTGGCGGTCGTCGACGACCAGCGCGGCTGCCCCACCTACGTCGGCCATCTCGCGCGGGCGGTGCGCGAGCTGGTGGAGGCGGACGCCCCCCGCGGGGTCTGGCACCTCGCCGCCTCGGGCGAGTGCACCTGGGCGGAGTTCGCGGAGGCGATCTTCGCCGAGGCGGGGCTCCGCTGCCGCGTCCGCCGGATCGGCACCGCCGAGCTCGGGCGGCCCGCGCCCCGCCCCGCATACTCGGTGCTGCGCAGCGAGCGCCCCGGCGCGCCCGCGCTCCCGCACTGGCGGGAGGGCCTGCGGGCCTGCCTCGCCGAGCTCGGCCGCTAGCCTTCGCGCCCGATGCGCCTGCTCGTCACCGGCGGCGCCGGCTTCATCGGCTCCAACTTCGTCCGCTGGCTCCTTCGCGAGCACGACTACAATGTCATCAACTTCGACAAGCTCACGTACGCCGGCAACCTCGACAACCTCCTGGACGTCGCCGCCGAGTACGGCGATCCCCGCTCCGGCCACCGGCCACCAAGCACCGCTTCTTCTCCCGGCACGCCGCGCTATCGCTTCGTCCAGGGTGACATCTGCGACGCCGCGGCGGTCGAGGCCGTGATGGCGGATGCGGACGCGGTCGTGAACTTCGCGGCGGAGACGCATGTCGACCGCTCCCTCATGGACCCCGGC
>DATLYP010000053.1:0-15376 GCA_035574655.1 Gaiellaceae bacterium | reverse complement strand
CCGCGAGCGGCGCCGGCCCCGCGGCGACGAGGCGCAAGGCGGCCGCGCGGCGCTGGCGGAAGGAGCCCTCGAACGGGCCCTGCCTGCGCGCCGGCTCCTCCCGGGTGCCCCGGGAGGGACAGCCCTCGGCGAGCGGGCAGCGCGCGCAGCGCGGGACGCGGGCGAGGCAGACCGTCGCGCCCAGGTCCATGAGCGCCTCGGCGGCGGCCGAGGAGAAGGCGGCGCGGGTGCGCCGGAGCACGCGCGCGACGTTGACGTCCACCGGCAACACGTCCTCGTCGAAAGCGAAGCGGCGGAGGGCCGCCGCCGTGTAGGGGCCGACGCCGGGGAGCTCCGTCGGGTCGGCCGGCCAGCCGCGCTCGGCGATCCGCCGGGCCGCGCGGTGCAGGTGGAGCGCGCGGCGGTTGTAGCCGAGCCCCTGCCAGGCGCGGATCACCTCGGCGCGGGAGGCGGCGGCGAGCGCCTCCACGCTCGGCCAGCGCGCCATCCAGGCGAGGAAGCGAGGGGCGACCCGCTCCGCCTGCGTCTGCTGGAGCATCACCTCGGAGACGAGCACCGCGTAGGGGTCGCGGCGCCGCCGCCACGGAAGGTCGCGCCCGTGCTCCCGAAGCCAGGCGAGGAGCCGCGCCTCGAGCACGGTCGGGGCGCCCGTGGCGGGCGGCCGCGCGGCGTCCCGGCCGCTCAGTGCGACACGGCCCGCCGGTAGCGCCATACCGAGAGCGCCGCGAAGACGACGGTGATGACGAGGCCCCACAGGAACGCGAGCCAGATCGAGCTCCCGGCCGGGGTGCCGACGAACAACGAGCGCGCGGCGTCGACCATGTGGGTGAAGGGGTTGTTGTCCGCGAACCAGCGCAGCCAGCGCGGCATCGTCTCCACAGGCACGAACGCCGAGGAGATGAAGGTGAGCGGGAAGAGGACGGTGAACCCGTACGCGTTCGCCGCCTCGGGGGAGGAGGCCGCGAGCCCGAGGAAGGCGAAGACCCAGGAGAACGCGTAGCCGAGGAAGAGCAGCAGGGCGACCCCGAGCGCGATCTCCCCCGCCCCCGCGTCGAAGCGGAAGCCCGCCGCGAAGCCGACGAGAAGCATGATCACGAGCTGGACGACGTTGAGGACGATGTCGCCCAGGATGCGCCCGGCGACGACAGCCGGACCCCACATGGGAAGCGAGCGGAAGCGGTCGATGAGCCCCTTCTTCACGTCGTCGGAGAGCCCGAGCGCGGTCGAGAAGCCACCGAACGCCATCGACTGGACGAGGATGCCGGGGATGAGGAAGTCCTCGTAGTCCAGCCCGGGCGTCCTGATCGCGCCGCCGAAGACGTACACGAACAGGAGCACGAACATGATCGGCTGGATCGTGTAGCCGACAAGCAGGTCGGGCTGGCGGCGCACGCGCACGAGGCTGCGCCAGGCGAGCACGAGGGTGTCCGAGGCCGCGTAGGCGACGCTCATCGCCCGTCCCCGCTTCCGGGCTCGGCGGCGTGCCCGGTCAGCTCCAGGAAGACGTCGTCCAGGGAGGGAGTCACGAGCGCGATGTCGTCGATCGCGATCCCGGCGTCGTCGAGGGCGCGCACGGCCCGCGCGATCGCGCCCTGCCGCGCGCGCAGCGCGATGCGCAGGGTGCCGTCGAAGACCTGGGGCGGGACCGCCGCGAGCGCCGCGAGGGCCTCCACCGCCCGCGGCCCGTCG
Source organism: Gaiellaceae bacterium (assembly GCA_035574655.1). GTDB lineage: Bacteria > Actinomycetota > Thermoleophilia > Gaiellales > Gaiellaceae > GMQP-bins7. The sequence goes on along the minus strand of DATLYP010000053.1, from coordinate 13,687 downwards.
GACGCGTCGCAGAGCCGGATGTCCAGCCGCTCCCCGCCGATCCGGGCCTTGAGCTCGGCCGGCGTCCCCTCCGCGATCACGAGCCCGTGGTCCATCACCGCCACCCGCTCGGCGAGGCGGTCCGCCTCGTCCAGGTACTGGGTCGTGAGCAGGACGGTGGTGCCCTCGGCGGCGAGGCGCTCGATCAGCGCCCAGAGACCGAGCCGGCTGCGGGGGTCGAGCCCCGTCGTCGGCTCGTCGAGGAAGAGCACGGGCGGCTGGGCGACGAGCGCCGCGGCCAGGTCGAGGCGCCGCCGCATCCCGCCCGAGTAGGTCCTCACGAGGCGGCCGCCGGCGTCGTCCAGCTCGAACGCGGCGAGCAGCTCCCGCGCGCGTTCCCGAGCCCTGCGCCGACCCAGGTGGTAGAGGCGGCCGACCATCTCCAGGTTCTCGAGCCCGGTCAGGTTCTCGTCGACGGCCGCGTACTGCCCCGCGAGGCCGATCCGCGCGCGGAGCGCGCCCGCCTCCCGGACCACGTCCAGGCCGACCACCCGGGCGCCGCCCTCGTCGGGGCGGAGGAGGGTGGTCAGGATCCGCACCGCGGTCGTCTTGCCCGCCCCGTTCGGCCCGAGGAGGCCGAAGATCGTCCCCTCCTCGACGCGCAGGTCGATCCCGCGCAACGCCTCCACGGCGCCGTAGCGCTTCTTCAGTCCCTGCGTCTCGATCGCGTGCATGTGCTCGGTGAGAACGTGGCCGGCTGGGCGCTCGTTCCCGCGGCGCGGACACGCCCCTCGCGGCCGGACCGCCTGCGCCTGCCGCGAGCGCGACCGGGCCGCGGCGTCGGGGGCGGCGGCAGCCTACCGGAGCCCGCCGTGCAGGCGGGAGCCGCGGGCGGCGGCGGAGTCCGCGCCCGCGCTCGACCGGGTCGCCGCCCGGCGCGGGCACGTCGCGCTCGGCGCGTAGCCTGCGCGCATGGCGGTCCGCGTCCGCTTCGCCCCGAGCCCCACCGGCTCTCTCCACCTCGGCAACGCGCTCACCGCGGCCGCCAACCGCCGCTTCGCGGACGAACGCGGCGGCGTGCTCGTGCTCCGGATCGACGACACCGACCCGGCGCGGACCGTGCCCGGGGGGGAGCAGGCGATCCTCGAGGACCTCGCCTGGCTCGGGATCGCCTTCGAGGAGGGGCCGATCCGGCAGAGCGAGCGGGGCGAGCGCTACGCGCGGGCCGCCGAGCGCGCCCTCGCCGCCGGCGCCGCCCGGCGCGACGAGGAGGGAGCGGTGCGGCTCGCCGAGGGGGGCGCCACGCTCCTGCGCCCGGACGGGACGGCCACCTACCAGCTCGCCTCCGTCGTCGACGACCTCGAGCTCGGGATCACGCACGTGATCCGCGGCGCCGACCACCGTCCCAACCTGGATGTGCAGCGGAGGATCGCGCGCGCGCTCGGCGGCGAGCTGCCGGAGGTGATCCACCACGGTCTCCTGCTCGGCCCCGACGGGAAGAAGCTCTCCAAGCGGCACGGGCATGCGTCGATCGCGGACCTGCGCGAGCAGGGCTTCCCGGCTCAGGCGGTGCGCGCCTACCTGGACGAGCTCGGGCTGCCCGAGCACGACGTGCGCCTCGACCCCGGGCGGCTGCGCCGTCTCGCGATCGACGCCATCGCCGCCATGCCCGACGAGGAGCTCGCCGCCGCGGCCGGCGCGCCCGTCGAGGCCGTCCCCGCGCTCCGGGGCGCGCGCACGCTCGCCGAGGCGCGGTCGTGGGCGCGGCTCGTGCTCGAGGGGAGGCCGGCGGAGCTTCCCCCCGAGGCGCAGCCGACGCTCGCCCGCTTCGCGGAGCTGCGCGCGGGCGCCCCGGAGCGGCTCCGCCTGGAGCAGGCGCGCGCGCTCGTCCGGGAGCTGAAGGCGGCGGGCGGCGACCTGCGCGCGCTCCGCCTTGCGCTCACGGGCGCGGAGACGGGCCCGGAGCTCGCCGCCGTGCTCGCCGCGCTTCCCCGGGCGGAGGCGCTCGCGCGCACGGCCCGTGCCGCGGGCGCCTGAGTACGATCGCTCCCGTGCGTCTGTACGACACGCTCACGCGCGGCCCCGTCGAGCTGCCGCCCCCGCCCGGGCCGGTCCGCATGTACGTGTGCGGCTCGACCGTCTACCAGCGCATCCACGTGGGCAACTCGCGCCCCTTCGTGCTCGCGATGTGGCTGCGCCGCTGGCTGCGCGAGCGCGGCTACGAGGTGACCCTCGTCCACAACATCACCGACGTGGACGACAAGGTGTACGCGGAGGCGGCGCGGCTCGGGATCGGCAGCCGGGAGCTCGCCGAGCAGGCGACGCGCTGGTTCTTCGAGGACACGGACGATCTCGGCCTCGGCCGCCCCGACGTGGAGCCGCGCGCGACGGAGACGATCCCGGAGATCATCGCGTTCATCGAGGAGCTCCTCGCCCGCGGCTTCGCCTACGTCGCGGACGGGGACGTCTACTTCAGCGTCGCCCGCTACCCCGAGTACGGCCGCCTCTCGGGCGCCCGGCTCGAGGAGATGGTGGCGCAGGAGACGAGCGAGCTGAAGCGCGACCAGCGCGACTTCGCGCTCTGGAAGGCGCGCAAGCCGCACGAGGACGCCGCCTGGGACTCCCCCTGGGGCCCGGGCCGCCCAGGCTGGCACATCGAGTGTTCGGCGATGGCGGTGAAGTACCTCGGGCCGGAGTTCGAGCTCCACGGGGGCGGGATGGACCTCCGCTTCCCGCACCACGAGAACGAGCTGGCGCAGTCGCGCGCGCTCGGGCACCCGTTCGCCCGCATCTGGATGCACAACGGCCTGCTCGAGCTGGACGAGGCGAAGATGTCCAAGTCGCTCGGCAACGTCGTCACGTTGCGCAGCGTGCTCGACACCTGGGGGCGGGAGGCGCTGCTCCTCTTCCACCTCTCGGGCGCGTGGCGCCAGCCGGTCGCGTTCTCGGACGAGGTGATGGAGCAGGCGGCGGCGCGCGCGGAGCGCTTCCGGGAGGTCTTCCGCAACCCGCACGAGCCCGCTCCGCCCGGCGCCTGGGAGCGCTTCGCGGCCGCCCTCGAGGACGACTTCTCCACCCCGCAGGCGCTCGCGGTCATGCACGAGTGGCGCGACCACGAGCTCCTGCGCCGCGCGCTCTCGATCTTCGGCCTCGAGTCGCTCGCCGAGGAGGAGCAGGCGCCGGCCGAGGTCGTCGAGCTCGCCCGCCGCCGGCAGGCGGCGCGCGAGGCGCGCGACTTCGAGCAGGCGGACCGGCTGCGCGCGGAGCTCGCCGCCGCGGGCTGGGAGGCGCGCGACGAGCCGGGCGGCTTCCGCCTCGTCCGGCTCGGCCGCCGCCCGTGACGCGCGACCTCGTCTACGGCCGCAACGCGGTCCGGGAGCTCCTGCGCGGCCCCCGCGAGGTCTTCGAGCTCTGGGCGAGCGAGCGGGCCGCCGCGCAGCTTCCCTGGCTGCAGGCGGGACCCCGCGTGCAGGTGAAGCCGGAGCGGACGCTGACGGAAGCCGCGGGGACCCGCGACCACCAGGGCGTCGTCGCCTGGTGCGAGCCCTTCCGCTACGCGGACGCGTACGCGCTCGCCGCGACCCGACGCGGCGCCGCCGGGCCGGGCGCGGCCGGAGAGGGCCTTCCGGCGGGCGAGGGAGCACCGGGCGGCGGCGGGGCCCCGCTTCTCGTCTGTCTCGACCAGGTCACCGACCCGCACAACCTGGGGGCGGTCGTGCGCAGCGCGGAGGGGGCGGGCGCGAGCGGCGTCGTCCTTCCGGCCCACCGGTCGGCCCGCGTGACCCCGGCCGTGTGCCGGGCCTCCGCGGGCGCGGTCGAGCACCTGCCGGTCGCGATCGTGCCGAACCTGGCCCGCTACCTGGCCGAGGTCAAGGGGCCGAGCCTGTGGGCGTACGCGGCCGACCCGGAGGGCGAGCTTGCGTACTGGGACGCCGACCTCGCGGGCGGGGTCGCCCTCGTCCTCGGCTCCGAGGGGAGGGGCGTGCGCCCGCTCGTCCGCCGCACCTGCGACGCCCTCGTCTCCATCCCGCTCCACGGGCTCGTGCCCTCGCTGAACGTCAGCGTGGCCGCCGGCGTCCTCCTCTTCGAGGCCCGCCGCCAGCGGCGGGCGAGGGGGGAAGGGTAGGCCCGCGGGCGGCGGCCGCGGGCCCGCTGGCAGCCGGGCCGGTGTGCAGGCGGCCGGGACGCCCGGCCGCCGCCGACAGCGCGACCGGCCCGCCTCCGCGCCGGCGCGGCCGGGGAGTCCCGCGGCCCGGCCGTCCCCCGGCTACCGTGGGCCCGTGCCCGAGCCGACGCTCTACCTCTTCGACGGGTCGAACCTCTTCCACGCCGGCGACTTCCGCGACCGGGAGGAGCTCGTCGACCGGCTGGCGAGCTACGTCGCGCTGCGGGGCGCCCGGGGCGTGGTCGTCTTCGACGGGCAGGGCCGGGAGCGAGAGGTCGGGCCGCTCAGCGTGCGCTACGCCCCGCACGCGGACGACCTGCTCGAGCGCCTCGCCGCCGAGCACCGCTCCGCCGAGGCCGTCCTCGTCGTCTCCTCGGACGCGGCCGTACGGGGGACATCCGGGCAGGAGGTGCGCACGCGGCGCGCCCCTGCGTTCCTCGCCGAGCTGGAAGCGGTCTCGCACCGGGAGGAGGCCGCGAGCCGCGTCGGCGAGCGGCTCGACCCGGAGACGCGCGCCCGGCTCGAGCGCCTGCGCCGGGGCGGGTAGAGAGGCGGCGCAGCTCGCCACCGACGCCAGGGCGGGAGAGCACAAGACCAGGAGGGCGCAAGACCAGGAGCGCGCGCGGAGCCCGAGGCGAGCGGCGGCCGCCCGACGCTCCCCGGCGCGGCCGGGTCCCGTCCGCCGGCGCCTGCGTTCGCGTTGGTGCTAGCAGAATGCAGCGATTCGCAAGAGACTTGTAACGCTCTCCGGATCGTGCTAGGTTCTCCTTCAACTTCAACCTGAGACTTGCGCCGGGCGGAACGTGCTCGGGCAAAAACGCCGTCATCCGGGAGGGGTAGCCATGCTCGCTCACCACACCGCTGCCTCGTCGAAGGCCGCCCAGAAGGCGAAGCGGGAGCTCGAGGACCTGCAGCTCGTCCTGAAGGCGCGGAACGGAAGCCACGCCGCGCTCGAGACGCTGATCCGGCGGTACACGGGCTTCGTCCGCTTGAAGGCGAGCTCCTACTTCCTCGCCGGCGGCGACGCCGACGACCTCGTCCAAGAGGGGATGATCGGCCTCTACAAGGCGGTGCGCGACTTCCGCCCCGACAAGGAGACCTCCTTCCGGAGCTTCGCCGAGCTCTGCGTGACGCGGCAGATCATCACCGCCATCAAGACCGCGACCCGGTACAAGCACGCGCCGCTCAACACCTACGTCTCCTTCAGCCACACCCCCGCGGGCCAGGACGCGGACGACTGCACGCTCGGGGACGCGCTGCCCGGGCCGAGCGTGGACGAGCCCTCGGTCTGCGTCATCTCGAGCGAGGAGCTGCGGAGCCTCGTCTTCTGCCTGGGGACCGGGCTCTCCCGGCTCGAGTCGGAGGCGCTCCGCCTGTATCTCGAGGGGAACTCGTACGAGCGGATGGCCGAGGAGCTCGGCTGCGACACGAAAACGATCGACAACGCCCTGCAGCGCGTGAAGCGGAAGATCCTCGCGCACCAGAAGGAGCGCGAGGTGCTCGCCTGACGGGCTGCGCGGCCTCGCCCTGACGGGGCTCTCGCCGCCGAGCCGGAACCCATGCGCCGGTGCAAGACCCGCGGCGGCGCGGCCCGTGTCGCGCATGGGGAGCCTGCAGAGCCGGAGGCGGGACTCGAACCCGCGGCGCCCGCTTTACAAGAGCGGTGCTCTACCAGCTGAGCTACTCCGGCGCACCGGGATGGTAGACGGGGCTCCCCCCGAAGCCCGGCCGGGCAGGCCCGGGTCGAGAGCGGGATGCGGCGCCGTCCGGCCCCCGACCCGGCCGCCGAGGGCGCCTCGCCGTCCGGGCGACAAGACCCGGCTCCTCCCGGGCGGCGTGACGCGCCTGGTGCTCGATGCGGCTCCTCCAGCGCGGCGTGACGCGCCTGGTGCTCGATGCGGCTCCTCCAGGAGACGGCGGCGCCCGCCCGGGCCTCCCAGCCGCCGGACCGGTGCATAATCGCGCGATGCAGCGGACGGGGACGACGGAGAGCGAGCGCATCCGGGCGGAGCGCGCCCGCTACGTCGCGCGCGGCGTCGCCACCCCGCAGCTCGTCGTCGCGCACGCGGAGGGGGCGCGCGTCACCGATCCCGACGGGCGCACGTACCTGGACTTCGCCGGCGGCATCGGCTGCCAGAACACCGGGCACCGGCATCCGGCCGTGGTGGAAGCGGTCCGGGAGCAGCTCGACCGCTATCTGCACCAGTGCGTGATGGTCGGCACGTACGGGCCGTACGTGGACGTCTGCCGGCGGCTCGCCGAGCTCTCGCCCTGCGGCGCCGGGGAGCAGCGCTCGGTCCTCGTGAACACGGGCGCGGAGGCGGTCGAGAACGCGGTCAAGATCGCGCGCGCCGCCACCGGGCGCCCGGCGGTCGTCGTCTTCGCCAACGCCTTCCACGGCCGCACGCTGCTGGCGCTGACCATGACCGCGAAGCTCGTCTACCGGAAGGGGTTCGGCCCCTTCGCGCCCGAGGTGTACCGGGCGCCCGCGCCCTACCCGTACCGGGGCGTCTCCGTCGAGGACGCACTCGCGGGGCTCGACCACCTCTTCCGGAGCGAGGTCGACCCGGCGTCCGTCGCCTGCGCCGTGCTCGAGCCGGTGCAGGGGGAGGGCGGCTTCATCCCGATGCCGCGCGACTTCCTGCTCGGCCTCCAAGAGCGCTGCCGCGCGCACGGGATCCTCCTCGTCGCCGACGAGGTGCAGTCGGGCGTGGGGCGGACGGGGCGGATGTGGGCGGTCGAGCACCACCCGGGGGTCGAGCCCGACCTGCTCACGTTCGGGAAGTCGATCGGCGGCGGGCTCCCCCTCGCCGGCGTCACGGGCCGCGCCGAGGTCATGGACGCGGTGCACCCCGGCGGCCTCGGCGGCACGTTCGGCGGCAACCCCCTCTCCTGCGCGGCGGCCCTCGCCGTGCTCGACCTCGTCACCGACGAGGCGTTCCTCGCCCGCGCCCGGCGCCTCGGCGAGACGATGCGCGCCCGGCTCGAGGGGATCGCCTCCCGCCGGCCCGAGATCGGCGAGGTGCGCGGGCTCGGCCCCATGCTCGCGCTCGAGCTCGCCGAGCGGAGCCCCGAGCGGGCGCAGGCGGTCCTCGCCGCGGCCCTCGAGCGCGGCCTGCTGCTCCTCGCATGCGGGCTCGACGGGAACGTGATCCGTCTGCTCCCGCCGCTGACGATCGCCGACGAGGAGCTGGAGGAGGGCCTCGCCATCCTGGAGGACGCGCTTGCCGCATAGGCCGGACGAGGCTCGGGCGCGAGGGCTCCGAGCGTAGGAGCGCCCTGCTGCGCCCCGCCCCGCGCGACGCTCCCGTCCGGCCCTCCGAGGAGGCTCCGCCCGCGGAGCCCGCGATCCGGATCCGGCGGCTGCGCAAGCGCTACGGGGACGTGGTCGCGGTCGACGGCGTCGACCTCGACATCGGGCACGGGGAGTTCTTCACCCTGCTCGGCCCCTCCGGGTCGGGCAAGACGACGACCCTGCGCATGATCGCCGGCTTCGAGACTCCGGACGAAGGGACGATCGAGCTCGCCGGCCGGGACGTCTCCGGGCTTCCGCCCTACGAGCGGCCCGTGAACACCGTCTTCCAAGACTACGCGCTCTTCCCGCACATGAGCGTCCAGGACAATGTCGAGTATGGGCTCAAGGTGACCGGCGTGGGCAAGGCCGAGCGGCGCGAGCGGGCGGAGGCGGCGCTCGAGATGGTCAGGCTCGCCGGCTTCGGCCGGCGCAAGCCCTCGCAGCTCTCCGGCGGGCAGCGGCAGCGGGTGGCGCTCGCGCGCGCGATCGTCAACCGCCCGCGCGTCCTCCTCCTGGACGAGCCGCTCGGCGCTCTCGACCTGAAGCTGCGCCAGGAGATGCAGCTCGAGCTGAAGCGCATCCAGCGCGAGGTCGGGATCACGTTCGTCTACGTGACGCACGACCAGGAGGAGGCGCTGACCATGTCCGACCGCCTGGCGGTCTTCAACGAGGGGCGGATCGAGCAGGTCGGCCCGCCCGCGGAGGTGTACGAGCACCCGCAGAACGAGTTCATCGCGGGGTTCGTCGGCGTCTCGAACGTGATCGAGCGCGACGGCCGCCGCTCCACCATCCGGCCGGAGAAGATCACGATGCTCGAGGCCGGGCGGCGGCCGCCCCCCGGCTGGACGGTAGAGGCGGGGACCGTGCGCGACGTGCAGTACGTGGGGCCGTTCACCCGCTACCTCGTCCTCCTCGACCGCGGCGGGGAGCTGCAGGTGCTCGCTCAGAACCTCGAGGAGGGCTCGAGCGAGGTGCTCGAGGCCAAGGGCCGCCGCGTCGCGCTCGCCTGGCGGCCCGAGCAGGAGTCAGTCATCGACACGGAGGAGGGACACGCATGAGCACAGGCAGGAAACGCCTGGCCGGCTGGGCGCTCGCGTCGGGGCTCGTCCTCGCGCTCGCCGCGGTCGCGGCGGGCTGCGGCGGGGGAGAGGAGGGAGCGGCCGGCGCCTGGCAGATCGAGGGGCTCGGCTCCACGCTGGACGAGATCCAGGACGCCGCGCGCCAAGAGGGACAGGTCAACCTCGTCATCTGGCCGGGCTACGCGGTGCTGACCGACGAGTTCACCGCCGCCACCGGCTGCAAGGTGAACACGAAGGACGGGGCGAGCTCGGACGACATGATCAGCCTCATCCAGACGGGCGCCTACGACGGCGTCTCCGCGTCCGGCAACGCGAGCGTCCGCCTGATGACCACCGGCGACGTCGCGCCGGTCAACACCGAGCTGATCCCGAACTTCGCGGACATCCAGGAGGGGATCAAGAACAAGGACTACAACTCGCGCGACGGCCAGGCGTACGGCGTCCCGCACGGCCGCGGCCCCAACTACCTGATGTTCCGCACCGACCGCGTGCCCGAGAGCACGGACTCCTGGGGCGTGATCTGGGAGGACGAGTCGCTCGAGCGGTACAAGGGGAAGATCTCGATCTACGACGACTCGATCTTCATCGCCGACGCCGCCCTCTGGCTGAAGGCGACGCGGCCCGAGCTCGGGATCCAGAACCCCTACCAGCTCACGCAGGAGCAGTTCGACGCCGCGGTCGCGCTGCTCAAGAAGCAGGCGCCCTACGTCGGCGAGTACTGGCCGGGCGACGTGGCCAAGCAGATCCAGTCGTACACGAACGGCGACAGCGTGGTCGGCACCACCTGGCCCTACCAGTACCTGCAGCTCAAGAAGGCCGGCGTCCCGGTGAAGGCGGTCAAGCCGAAGGAGGGGACGACCGGCTGGTCGGACACCTGGATGATCTACGCGAAGGCGAAAAACCCCAACTGCATGTACCTCTGGATGAACCACATGGCGTCCCCGGAGGCGCAGGCGGCGGTGGCGGAGGGGTTCGGCGAGGCGCCCGTCAACCTGAAGGCGTGCGAGCTGACCAAGAACCGGAACCACTGCTCCGAGTTCCACGCGGAGGACGAGTCCTGGTGGGAGGACGTCTACTACTGGACGACGCCCTCCGCCGACTGCGCGGACGACGACGAGTCGACCACGTGCATGACCCAAGCGGACTGGAAGGCCGCTTGGACGGAGATCCGGGGGTAGGAGCGCCGCTCGGGGCGGGATGACCTCGGTCGCGGTTGTCGAGCCGCCGCCCCGCCGGGGGGCGGGGCGGCGGCTCTCCTCTTTCCTCTACCGCCACCCGCGGCTACGGCTGGGGGCGCTGCTCGCGCTCCCGGTCGGCTGGCTCGGGATCGTCTACCTCGGGTCGCTCGCCGTGCTCCTGCTCTCCGCCTTCTGGAAGACGGACCCCTTCACCTCGCAGGTCGTGCGCGAGCTCACGCTGGACAACTTCCGGGAGATCGCCGAGCGGCCCGTGTACCGGGAGGTCGCCTGGCGGACGGTGCGGATGGCCTTCCTCGTCACCGTCGCCTGCGCGCTGCTCGCCTTCCCGCTTGCCTACTACATGGCGCGGGTCGCGTCGCCCCGCACGCGCAACCTGCTCGTCGTCGCCGTGCTGATGCCGCTCTGGGCCAGCTACCTGGTGAAGGCGTACGCGTGGCGTACGCTCCTCTCGGAGGAGGGCGCGATCAACTGGGCCCTCGACCCGCTCGGCCTCCACTTCAACGGCTACTCGACGACGGGCCTGTGGCTCGTCTTCACCTACCTCTGGCTCCCCTACATGGTGCTCCCCGTCTACGCCGGGCTCGAGCGCATCCCCCAGTCGCTGCTCGAGGCCTCGGCCGACCTGGGCGGGCGGTCGCTGACGACGTTCGCGCGCGTGACGCTCCCCCTTGTCTTCCCGGCGGTCGTCGCCGGCTCCATCTTCACCTTCTCCCTCACGCTCGGCGACTACATCGCGCCGAGCCTCGTCACGAGCGACCAGTTCGTCGGCACCGTGATCTACCGGATCTACGGGACGGCGCTACCGACCGCGGCCGCGTACGCCCTCGTCCCGATCGCGGTCATCGTCGGCTACCTGCTCGTCGCCCGCAGGCTGCGGGCCTTCGAGTCGCTGTGAGGGCGCGGTGCCCGAGCCGCGGCTGACCCGGCTCCTGCTCCGCCTCGGGGCGGGTCTGACGCTCGCCTTCATCTACCTGCCGCTGCTCGTGATCGGGCTCTACGCCTTCAACGAGCGGGTCACGCAGGCGTGGCCGATCCGCGACTACAGCCTGCGCTGGTTCGGGGTCGCCTGGCGGGACGAGTCGGTCCGCGACGCGCTCTGGCTCTCGCTGCTCGCCGGCCTTGGGGCGACCGGGCTCGCGCTCGTGCTCGGCACGCTCGCCTCCCTCGCGATCGCGCGCCACCGCTTCTTCGGCCGGGAGGCGATCACCTTCGCGGTCATCCTGCCCATCGCACTGCCCGGGATCGTCACCGGGCTCGCCCTGCAGGCGACGATCAAGGACCTGCTCGGCCCGGTCGGCGTCGGCTTCGGCCTGGGGACGATCATCGTCGGGCACGCGACCTTTTGCGTGGTCGTCGTCTACAACAACGTCCTCGCCCGGCTGCGGCGGACGGCCGGCTCCCTCGACGAAGCCTCGGCCGATCTGGGCGCGGACAGTTGGCAGACGTTCCGCTACGTGCTCTTCCCGCAGCTCCGCACTGCGCTCCTCGCGGGGGCGCTGCTCGCCTTCGCCCTCTCCTTCGACGAGATCATCGTCACCATCTTCACCTCGGGCGCGCAGCAGACGCTCCCGATCTGGATGTACGCGACGCTCTTCCGGCCCGACGACCTGCCGATCGTGAACGTGGTCGCGCTCTTCGTGATCCTGCTCTCGGTGCTCCCCGTCTACGCCGCCTCCCGGCTTGCGGGCGGGGGCGGCGTCGAGCAGGTGGCCGCGGGCGCCGCGAAGGTGGAAGCGGGCGCGGCTAGCGCTCCCTGACCGCCGCCTCGACGCCCGTCCCGACCGGGCAGGCGACCCCGGTGCCGCCGAGCCCGCAGTAGCCGTTCGGGTTCCGAGCGAGGTACTGCTGGTGGTAGGCCTCCGCGTAGTAGAAGGGGCCGGCGGGGGCGATCTCCGTCGTGATCGACCCGTAGCCGGCGCGCGCGAGCTCGCGCTGGTAGCGCTCCCTGGAGGCGTGCGCGGCCTCGCGCTGGGCCTCGCTCGTCCAGTAGATCGCGGAGCGGTACTGGGTGCCCACGTCGTTGCCCTGCCGCATGCCCTGCGTCGGGTCGTGCCCCTCCCAGAAGATGCGCAGCAGCTGCTCGTAGCCCGTCCGAGAGGCGTCGAAGACGACGAGCACCACCTCCGCGTGGCCGGTGAGGCCGGAGCAGACCTCCTCGTAGGTCGGGTTCGCCGTGACCCCGCCCGCGTAGCCGACGGCCGTCGTGTAGACGCCGGGCGCCCGCCAGAACAGACGCTCGGCCCCCCAGAAGCAGCCCATCCCGAAGAGCGCCCGCTCCGTCCCCTCCGGGAAGGGCGGCGTGAGCGGCGTCCCCAGCACGAGGTGCGCCGACGGGACGGGCAGCGGCGTGTCCCGCCCGGGCAGCGCCTCCTCGGGCGTCGGCAGCTCGAGCTTCCTGCGCGCGAGCGGCATGCCCCTACCGTACCCGTTCCCGCGCGCTACGGCCGGCGGGCCGCCTCCCAGCCGTCGTATGCCCCGCCGTGGGCCGCCGCCAGGCGCCCGAGCTGGGCGCGGAAGCCCCTCACCGTCAGCTCGTCCACCACGCGCACGGCCTCGGCCTGCAGCCTCCACTGCGCGAGGCGCTCGCCGGGCGGTGAGAGCGAGGTCTCCCACCCCGCCCGCTCGGCCTCGGCCGCGGCCGCCCGGGCGGCGACCTCGTCCGGGAAGGACAGGAAGTGGACGACGTGGCGCGGCCTCGCCAGGTCGGCGCCGCGCCGGGCGAGCTCGCGCAGCGCGAGCGCGTCCTCGTCCGCGGGCGTCCGCGGCCGCCGCGCCGCCCGCCCGCCCAGCCTGTCGAGCAGGCCCACCTCACGCCCTCCCGAGCGCCTGCTCCAGGTCGGCCCAGAGCGCCTCCGGGTCCTCCACCCCGACCGAGAGCCGGAGGAGGCCGCCGGGCACGCGCTCCCCCTCCCAGCGCGCGCGGGCCTCGATTCGCGACCGCACCCCGCCCAGGCTCGTCATGTTCGCGATCAGGCGGGTCGAGGTCTCCACCCGGCGGGCGGCTCCCGCGTCGGCGACGTCGAAGGAGAGGAGGCCGCCGAAGCCCGGGTAGCGGACCTCGCCGACCGCGGGGTGGGCCGCGAGCCGCTCGGCGAGCAGGCGCGCGCTCGCCGTCTGCCGGGCGACCCGCAGCTCGAGCGTCTCCAAGCCGCGGAGGAGGAGCCACGCGGCGTCCGGGCCCGGCACCGCGCCGGTCAGGGTGCGGAACTCCCGCAGGCGCGCCGCGTGCGCCGCCTCGCCGCAGACGACGGCGCCGACGAGCGCGTCGTCGTGGCCTGCGAGGACCTTCGTCGCCGAGTGCACGGCCAGCTGGCAGCCGCGCTCGAGCGGGCGCACGTGCAGGGGCGTCGCCACCGTGGCGTCGCAGGCGACGAGCGCGCCGCGGCGGGCCGCGACCGCCGCCGCCTCGAAGTCCGGCAGCGTCAGGAAGGGGTTGGAGGGCGCCTCCAGCCAGACGAGATCCGCCTCCGCCGGCGGCGGGCCCCGCTGGTCGAACTCGACGTGCCGCAACCCCCAGCGCTCGAGCTCGGCGAGCAGGCGCCCGGTGCCGTAGTAGCAGCCGACGGCGAGCGCGACCGTGCTCCCGGGCCCGAGCAGCGCCAAGAAGACGGCCGTGGAGGCGGCGGCGCCGGAGGAGAACAACACCGCCTCGCCCCCGTCGAGCGCGCCGAGCGCGCGCTCGGCCGCGGCGACCGTCGGGCTGCCGTGGCGGGCGTAGGCGAACGGCCCCGGCTCTCCGCCCTCGTACGGCCAGACGGTCGAGCGGTCGATCGGCTCGCTCACCAGCGGGGCCGGGCCGGGTCGACCGCGTGCAGGAAGCGCTCGCGCGTCACGAGCTTCGAGCCGGTGGCGATCGCCGCGGGCGTTGAACCGTCCTGCGGCGGATGGAGCGGACGGGGACGACGGAGCTCACTCCTGGTCACGTGCCCATGCTCACACACGGCGGGGGCGGCGAGCGACCCGCCTCCCG
>DATLYP010000052.1:0-20583 GCA_035574655.1 Gaiellaceae bacterium | reverse complement strand
CCTGGACGAGGCGAAGCCGAGCTTCGAGCTCGCGCTCGACCGGGTCACGAACGGGAAGGGGGCGATGCCCTCCTTCAAGGGGCAGCTGAGCGAGCAGCAGATCCGGGACGTCGCCGCGTACGTCTCCCAGGCCGCCGGCGGGTAGCGCCGCGGGCCTGCCCTAGACTCACGGCGTGATCGACCTCAGGGCGGCCCGAGCCGAGCCGGACGCGTTCCGCGCCGCGCTCGCCCGCAAGGGGGAGGAGGCTGCGCGCCTCTTCGACGAGCTCCTGGCCGCGGACGCGCGCCGCTTGGAGCTCGTCCCGCGGGTGGACGAGCTCCGCTCGCGCACGAAGCTGCGGGGCAAGCCGACGCCCGAGCAGCTCGCGGAGCTGCGGCAGGTGAAGGCCGAGTTGCAGCGGCTCGAGGAGGAGCTCGCCGCCGTCGAGGAGGAGCGGCAGCGGCTGCTCGACCGCGTCCCGAACCCTCCCGACGTGTCCGCCCCGGACGGGTTCAGGGAAGAGGACGCGGTCGAGGTGCGGCGGGTCGGCGAGCCCCCCTCCTTCGACTTCCCCCCGCGCGACCACGTCGACCTCGCCCGCCCGCACGGGTGGATCGACCTCGAGCGCGCGGCGCGCGTCTCCGGCTCCCGTTTCGTGTACCGGGTGGGCGACGTCGCCCTGCTCGAGCTCGCCCTCTACCGCTTCGCCCTCGACCGGCTCGTGCAGAAGGGGTTCGTCCCGGTGCTGCCGCCGGTGCTCGTGCGCGAGGAGGCGATGTACGGCACCGGCTTCTTCCCCACGGACGAGGCGAACATCTACGCGATCGAGCGGGACGAGCTCTACCTCGTGGGCACCTCCGAGGTCTCGCTGGCCGGGCTGCACATGGGCGAGACGCTCGAGGCCGGCGACCTGCCCCTGCGCTACGCGGGCTTCTCGACCTGCTTCCGTCGCGAGGCGGGCGCCGCCGGCAAGGACACGCGCGGCATGTTCCGGGTGCACCAGTTCGACAAGGTGGAGATGTTCGCGTTCACGCTGCCCGAGGCCTCGCCCGACGAGCACGAGCGGCTGCTTTCGATCGAGGAGGAGCTCGTGCAGCAGCTCGGGCTCCCCTACCGGGTGGTGAACGTCGCCGCCGGCGACCTCGGCGCCTCGGCGGCGAAGAAGTACGACATCGAGGCCTGGTTCCCCGGCCAGCAGCGCTGGCGCGAGATCACCTCCACCTCGAACACGACCGACTATCAGGCCCGCCGGCTCGGCGTGCGCTTCCGCCGCGACAAGCGGCTCGAGCACGTGCACACCCTGAACGGGACGGCGGTCACGGCCCGGGCGATGCTCGCCCTCATGGAGAACTTCCAGGACGAGGGCGGCGCGATCGCCGTGCCCGAGGCGCTCTGGGAGCACGGCGCGCCCCGGCGCCTGGGCGCCGTCGAGACGCCAGCCTGAGGCTCGGGAGCGGCCCGGCTACCATCCGGCCCGGCGGGGTGCCGGAGCGGCCGAACGGGACGGCCTTGAAAGCCGTTGGGGCTGGCGCCTCCGTGGGTTCGAATCCCACCCCCGCCGCCTGCGGGCGCGAAGGCCGTCGCGGCGCGCGCGAGGACGCTCGAGCGCGCCGCGACGGCCCCCGAGACGCAAAGGGCCGGGCGCGGGTGGAGCGCCCGGCCGTGCGGCTCATGGTCAGGCCGCAACCTTCTCGGTGATCGCCTTCTTCCCGCCCGTGGCGATGGCGATCCGCTTCGGCCGCTGCTCGGCCGGCTTCGGGATGCGGATCTCGAGCACGCCGTCGTGGTAGTCGGCGGCGATCTCGTCGACCGTGCACCCCTTCGGCAGGGCGAGCGAGCGGAGGAAGCGCCCATACGGCCGCTCCAGGCGGAAGACCTGGGCGTCGGCGGGCGCCGGCCGCTCGCCCGACACCGTCAGGACGTCGTTCTCGACCTCCACCGAGATCGAGCCCGGATCGACGCCCGGCACGTCGAGCGCGACGACGTAGGCGTCGTCGAGCTCGCGGACGTCGAGAGCCGGAGCCCACGTCCGCCGAGAGGAGCCGTCGCCGAGCATCCGGTTCAGGAGCTCGTCCATCACCGCGAACGTCGAGAAGAAGGGATCCCGGATGAGGCCAGTCGCAAGCGTCATCGTCCATCACCTCCTTCTCTTCCGAACGTGGTGACAGTCGGGACACCTGTCCCGGACCAGGAGCCGGAGTCGTACGGCTCCGCTCTTGCAGGTAGGCGCCCGCGCCGGCGCTTCAAGCCCCCGCCCGCTTGAAGCCGCACCGGCGGCGCCTACCGATAGTGCCGGAAGCGAAGGAAAGGAGGTGAGCAGAGGTGAACGTCGCGCTTCTCGTGCTGCGCATCGTCGTCGGCGCCCTCTTCGTCGGGCACGGCGCGCAGAAGCTGTTCGGCTGGTTCCGCGGCGCCGGGCCTCGCCAGACCGCGTCGTTCTTCGAGAGCGTCGGGTTCGCGCCCGCGCTGCCGCTCGCGATCCTGGCCGGCCTGGCGGAGCTCGTCGGCGGCGCGCTGCTCGCCTTCGGCCTCTTCGTCCCGGCGGCGGCCGCGCTGCTGATCGCGGTGATGACGGCGGCGACGGTGGCCGTGCACTGGGCGCACGGTCTCTGGAACCAGGACGGCGGCTTCGAGTACCCGCTCGTGCTCGCCACCGCCGCGTTCACGGTGGCGGCTCTCGGCCCGGGCACGATCTCGCTGGACAACGCGTTCGGGATCGCCTGGAGCGGCCTGGGCTGGGCGGTGGCGGCGCTCCTGGTCGGGCTCGTCGCGGGCCTCGGCGCGTGGGCGCTGCGCCGGTTCGCGCGCGTGCGCCGGCCCGAGGAGCAGCTCGCCCGGGCGGCCTGAGATCGCCGACGACGAGCGGCCCCGAGGCTGCCGCCTCGGGGCCGCTTCATGCTGCCTTCACGGAGGGCGCGGGAGGACGAGCTCGGCGAGCTCGTCCGCCACCGAGATCCAGCCGGGCGCCCCCGCGAAGGCCGAGCGCGCGAGCCAGGAGAGCTCCCGCCGGGAGCATGCTCGACATCGCGCGCTCGGAGAAGCCGGGACGCGGCGGAGGACGGCCCCGACCGGCGCGCCAGATCGCCGGCCACGGCCGCCGATCCGACCGCCTCCCACCCTGTCCGATAGAGCCCCGGCGCGGCCGTTCAAGACGCGTCAGAAGCGCAGGCCCTCGCCCCGCGCGAGCAGCTTGAGCGTCTGCCAGAGGAGGCCGAGGTCGTAGCGGAGGAGCCGCCACGGGCGCCAGGACTCGAGCGCCTGCACGTACTCGAGGTCGAGGCGGCTGTACGACTCCGGCGCGGTCAGGTCCTTCCGCACCTGGGCGGGCCCGGTGAAGCCAGCCGGCACGCGGGTCCGATAGCCCTGCCCCGCCGCGACCTGGGCCGCCACCATCGAGGGGGGCCAGGGCCGCGGCCCGACGAGGCTCATGTCGCCGCGGAGGACGTTCCAGAGCTGGGGCAGCTCGTCCAGGTACCAGGGCTTGAGGAGGCGGCGGCCGGCCCAGGTCAGGTTCTGCGGGTCGGCCTCGAGGAGCCGCGCATGCGGCTCCCCGTCCTGCTGGCGGGCGAGCGCCTCCACCCTGAGGGCGCGCAGCTTGAGCAGGCTGAACGTCCGCCCTCCCGAGACGCGCTGCTCGCGGTAGAGGAACGGGCCCCGGTCGCGCGCGCAGAGCAGCATGTCGAGCCCCATCGCCGCGAGCGCGAGCGCGAGCAGGGGCGCAAGCAGGACGAGCAGGGCGAGCGCGAGCGCCCGGTCCGCGGCCCGCTTGAGGGGCGGGTACACGACCTCCGGTGAGTCCACCACGCGTCCATTCTCGAACCTCGCCCCCGCCCCTGCCCGTCCGCGTAGGGTGCGCGCGATGCCGGGAGCAGCGCCGCGCACGGGCCCTGGCCGCGGAACCGGGGAGGCCGCCTGAGGCATGGCGGAGGGCGACCGCCTGCGCGCGCTCTTCGCCCGCTTCCCGCGCGGGGTGGCCGTGGTCACGGTGGACGCGGAGGGGCAGCGGCTCGGGCTGACCGTGAGCTCGCTCGTCTCCCTCTCGCTCGACCCCCCGCTCGTCGGCTTCGCCGTCTCCCGGCAGGCGGCGCTGCACGAGCTCTTGCGGGAGGCGGGCGCCTGCGCGGTCTCGCTGCTCGCCGCCGGCCAGGAGCGGCTCGCGCGGCACTTCGCGCTCGGCGTCCCTCCGATCGCGATGTGGCAGGGGGTCGCGGTCGAGGAGGCAACGGGCGGCGCGCCTCTGCTCGCGGGCGCGCTCGGCTGGCTCGAGTGCGCCCTCCGGGACGAGCTCGCCGTGGGGACGCACACGTTCTTCGTCTGCGACGTGCTCCGGGTCGAGCTGGGGGAGGACGCGCCCGCGCTCCTGCGCGTGCGGGGGGAGTACGGGGCGGCGTGAGCCGAATCGAGGCGGTCGTCTTCGACCTGGACGGCGTCCTGCTCGACTCCGAGCAGGTGTGGGACGAGGTGCGCGAGGAGCTGACCCGGGAGCGGGGCGGCCGCTGGCACGCGCGCGCGCAGGCGGACATGATGGGCATGAGCTCGCGCGAGTGGTCGCGCTACATGCACGAGGTGCTCGGGGTGCCCGACCCGCCGGAGGAGATCTCGGCCGAGGTGGTGCGGCGGATGGAGGCGCGCTACCGCGAGCGGCTGCCCCTCGTGCCGGGGGCGGCGGAGGCGGTGCGGCGGCTCGCCGGCCGCTTTCGGCTCGCGCTCGCCTCCTCCTCGAACCGGCCGCTCATCGAGCTCGTCCTGGAGCGGACCGGGCTCGCCCCCTGCTTCCAGGCGGCCGTCTCCTCGGAGGAGGTCGCGCGCGGCAAGCCGGCGCCGGACGTCTTCCTGGAGGCGGCGCGGCGGCTCGGCGTCGCGCCCGCGCGCTGCGCCGCGGTCGAGGACTCCGCGAACGGGATCCGCGCCGCGCGCGCGGCCGGGATGCGGGTGCTCGCGATCCCGAACCGCCGCTATCCGCCGGGCGGGGACGCGCTCGCGCTCGCGGACGCCGTGCTCGAGTCCCTCGCCGGCCTCACTGCGGCGATCGTCGCCCCGCGATGACGAAGGGGCCCCTCAGGCCCCTTCGTCGAGCTACACCCGATTGCGACGGGCTACTTCTTCGGGTCAGGCTCCGGATCTCCCTTCTTCTCGTCGCACTCGAAGTCCGAAAGCACGAGCACTTGTCCCGCCGTGGCCGAAGCGCTGACGATCGTGCCGCTCGCGTCGACCCACCAGTGGTTCGTGCCCTTGTTCGAACTATTGGGCGAAATAGCCGTGACGTCTCCACCACCGGAGAAATCGACGGTGAGCGTCCCGACGGCTCCTCCGGTCTGGTTCGCGACGAAGTGGAACGTCCCGCCGTCCGGACAGCCGAGCCCGACGTGCGGCTCGTGCAGATTGACCGCGATCGCCGCCGCCGGGACTGCGAGCGCCGCGAGGAGCCCCCCGAGCACAAGCACCTTCCGCATCGATACCCCCCTTCCCCAGGTCGCCTACGGTGCGAGGCATCCGTCTTCTTGGGTGCCTTGAAGATGGAGACTCGCTGATCGAAACGCGGACATGGAGCGTAGGGGGACGAGGATCTCTTGTCAACGACCGGCAGAGCTCGCGCTGCGTCGGGAGGGCGCCGGCCCGGTCCCGACGGTGTTCGCCGACAGGCCGTCAGGCGTCATGCGGAACTCGAGGTCGATCCAGGTCCGGTTGTTGTCCCGATCGGCCTCTCGGAACCACCCGTACTCGTCGACGTCGGTGACGAGACGATATCTCCCGTCCGGGAGCCCCGTGACCTCGATGCTCTGGCCGGGCAACGACTGTCGGTACGTGTCGTTCCAGCCAGGCGAGAGGCCCATCCCGACGAGCGTGTCGTCTTCGTGCCCGCAGGTATGCACGGAGTACACGGCCTCTTTCGGCCCCCGCGAGAGCTCGTGCGTGTGGTCGTAGAAGCAGAACCCGATCTTCGCGTCGGTGCCGAGGCTCCGATCGACGGGCTTCCCGCCCGTATCGAGTGGCACGAGTCGGACGGTCGCCACTCTGACGACGTGCCAGTGGTCGTGACCGTCGCCGCCCCAGGCGAGCTCGGCGTCGACGGGTCTGACGGCGGCGCCGCCGCCCGAGTGGGGAACGAGCTGCTCGACGCTCCATTGGCCCGCGATCCCGGGCCTCGAGGCGCGCAGCATGAAGTCGCCCTCGCCGACGTTGACGATGATCGTGCTGAAGCGGATGTACCAGCGATCGACGAGCCGTTGCGTCGTCACGTTGAGCTGGGGCTTCGGCGCGAGATCGGGGAGGACCGGGGCGCCCGCCGGCGGCTCGACCTCCCGGAACCGCTCGAGGTCGTCGCCCTGGCCTATGGCGAACACGAGACTGGCGACGAAGATGAGCGCCGCGGCTGCCACCGCGGCGCTGACCAGTGCTCGATGCATCCCCTCCTCTCCTCCCCTCGTCCGACCTCGAAGCGGCCCGCCGCAGGAGTCAGGAGTATAGAGCCGCGCGATCCGGAACCCCGGTCACGAGACCCGGCCGAGGAGCACACAGGCGTTGTGCCCGCCCAGGCCCATCGCGTTTGAGAGCGCCACCTCCACCCGCGCCCGGCGCGCCTCGTTCGGCACGTAGTCGAGGTCGCACTCGGGGTCGGGGGTGCGGTAGTTGATCGTCGGCGGCAGCACCCCCTCGTGCAGCGCGAGCGCGCACATCATCGCCTCCACCGCCCCCGCCGCCCCGAACAGGTGGCCGAGCACCGACTTCGTCGAGGAGACCGCGAGCCGGTAGGCGTGCTCGCCGAACACCTGCTTGATCGCCTTCGTCTCCGCCAGGTCGCCCTGGGGGGTCGAGGTGCCGTGCGCGTTGATGTAGCCGACCTGCTCCGGCTCGACGCCCGCCCGCCGCAGCGCCGCGCGCATCATCTCCGCGACCCCCACCGACTCCGGGTCGGGCTGGGCCATGTGGTGGGCGTCGTTGGACGTCCCGTAGCCGAGCACCTCCGCGTAGATGCGCGCGCCCCGCCGCTCGGCCCGCTCCCACTCCTCGAGGAGGAGGACGCAGGCGCCCTCCCCCATCACGAAGCCGGCGCGGGTCGCGTCGAACGGCCGCGAGGCGCGCGTCGGGTCCTCCTCCTCCGCGACGAGGCCGCGCATGGCCGAGAACCCGGCGAGGATGATCGGGTGCATGCACGACTCGGTCCCGCCGGCGAGCACGACGTCCGCGTCGCCGCGGCGGATCGTCTCCGCCGCCTCGCCGATCGCGTGCGACCCGGTCGCGCACGCCGACACGGGCGCGTAGTTGGGCCCGCGCAGACCGAGGTCGATCGCGATCTGCCCGCTCGCCGAGTCGACGAGGACGTTGGGCAGGAACCAGGGCGAGACGCGCTCCGGCCCCCGCTCGCGGCGCACCTCCTCCTGCTCGAGCACACCCACGACCCCCCCGATCGCCGAGCCGACGAGGACGCCCGCGCGGGCCGGGTCGACCCCGTCCACGCCCGCGTCCCGCCAGGCCTCCCGGGCGGCGGCAACGGCGAGCACGACGTTCCGCTCCAGACGCCGGGCCTCCTTCGGGCCCACGACCTCCACCGGGTCGAGGTCCTTCACCTCGGCCGCGATCCGGACGGCGTAGCCGGAGGCGTCGAAGGAGCGGATCCAGTCGACGCCGCTCCGCCCCGCGACCGCCGCCTCCCAGGTCGAGCGCGCGTCGTGGCCGAGCGGCGTGACCGCCCCGAGCCCGGTGATCGCGACGCGGCGCATGCGCCGTAGCCTACGGCTCCACGCGCTCCACGGTCGGGACCCGGTCGAGCGAGCGGTCGAAGGAGGCGATCGCGCCCGCCTTCGACTCCTCGGCCACCGCCACCAGGTACGCGTCCGCGAAGTCGACGCGGTACTGCTCGTACACCTCCACGGCTCGGAGGAGCCGCGCAGGTCTCTCGACCTCGAGGGTCGGGTGGCCGAGGGCCGCGCGCATGACCTGCGCGACGCACGGCGGCGGCGCCCGGTAGACCGACTGGAGGACGTAGACGGTCTCGGCGAAGACCACGTCCGTGAGGAGGAAGCGCTCCGGGGACGCGAGCAGCGCCGTCGCCCGTCGCGAGTGCTTCGGATGGTCGTGCGTGAGGTGGCGGACGAGAACGTTCGTGCCGAGCAGGAGCCGCCTCACGAGAGGCGGTCGGCTCGCGATCGGCGCATCCGCTCCCTGACCTCCCCCCACGGCAGCCCCCGGACGTCGGCGGGAGCCGGGATCGAGCCCGCGAGCTCGAGCAGGCTCGGCGTCCGCGCGACCAGCGCGCGGCGGTCGACGACCCGGAAGAGGACGGTATCCCCCGCCGTCAACCCGAGCGCCTCCCGCACCGGCTTCGGGATCGTGATCTGCCCTTTGGAGGTGGCCTTCGCAGCCCGTCCATTCCCTCGCTCCTTCTCCAAGACGGCTGCCTGGAGCGCGCCGTCGCCTCGATACGCTCGCCGGGACATGGCCCGCCCGCGCCGACGCCTCCCGACCGGCGAGCCGGTCGAGCGCCCCGCCGGGCTCGACCCCGCCGTCCCCTTCCCGCCCATGGAGGCGGAGCTCGTCCGCGAGCTCCCCGCCGGGGACGGCTGGCAGTACGAGCCGAAGTGGGACGGCTTCCGCGGCCTGCTCGAGAACGCCTCCGGCGAGCTCCGCCTCTGGTCGCGGAACGCGCGGCCGCTGCTCCGCTACTTCCCCGAGCTCGGCCCGCTCGGCGACCTCCTCCCGCCCCGCTCCGCGCTCGACGGGGAGATCGTGGTCGAGCGCGACGGCGTCCTCGACTTCGACGCGCTGCAGATGCGGCTGCACCCCGCCGAGAGCCGGATTCGGAAGCTCGCCGCGGAGATCCCGGCGCGCTTCGTCGCCTTCGACCTCCTCGTCTGGGAGGGCGACGAGGTCTGGCGGCGCCCGCTCTCGGAGCGCCGCGCCGCGCTCGTCGGGCGCGCGACCGGGTTCGCGCTCTCCCCCGCGACCGGCGACCGGGAGGAGGCGCTCGCATGGCTGGAGCGCTTCGAGGCGCTCGGGCTGGACGGCGTGGTCGCAAAGCGGCTCCACCTCCCGTACCTGCCCGGCTCGCGGGAGGGGGTGGTGAAGGTGAAGCCGGAGAAGACCGCCGACTGCGTCGTCGTCGGGGTCCGCTGGAAGGAGCGGCCGACCCGGATCGCGACCCTCCTCCTCGGGCTCTACCGCGAGGACGGCGAGCTCGACTACGTCGGCTCGGCCGCCGTCGCCCCCGCGCGCCACGAGGAGGTCGCCCGCCGCATCCTGCCGCTGCTCGAGAACGCGCCCGAGCGGCGCTTCTCGGAGCCCAACCGCTGGGGCGGCGGCGAGCTCGAGGAGTCTCCCGTGCGGCCGGAGCTCGTGGTGGAGGTGCGCTACGACAAGGTGCAGGCCCGCCGCTTCCGGCACGGGACGAAGCTCCTGCGCTTCCGCGAGGACAAGGACGCGCGGCAGTGCACTTGGCGCGAGCTGCGCCCGCCGGCGGGCCGCGAGACGATCGCCTCGCTGATCGGGTAGGCGCCGCGCGAGACGCGGAGTAGACTCGCTGGGTGCGAGCGCGTGGGGTGGCCGCCGTCCTCGCCGGCGCGGTGCTCGTGCTCGCGGGATCCGCGCCGGCTGGCCCGCCCGGGCAGTGGTCGCGGCTCCCCGGCGCCGTCGTCAACTTCGCCGAGCCGGGGCTCGCCCGGACGGCCGACGGCGTGCTGCACGTCCTCTACGTGCGCAAGAGCGGACCGAGACCCGAGCTCGTGCACCTCTCCGTCGACGCCGCGGGGAAGGTCGGCCCGGACGCCGTCGCGATCGGCGACTGGTCGAGCTTGTCGCACCCCGACCTCCTGCGCATGCCGGACGGGACGCTGCGCGCGTTCATGGGGGGCATCCGCGGCCGGAGCTCGGGCCTCTTCACGGCGACCGCGCCCGCATCCGGGCGGCCGTGGACGCTCGATCCGCGACGCGCGGCGCAGTCGCAGTACGCGTACGCGACCTCGGTCACGGGCGCGGGGCTCGCCAAGGACGGCACGCCGATCTCGGCCTGGTCGGGCACGCCCGGGCTCTTCTTCCACTGGGGCCTCGACCCCGCCGATCCGGACCGGGAGATCCCGCCCGGGCGCGGCTGCTGCCTGTACTGGCCGGAGATCGCGGTCGACGCGGTCGGCGGCCAGGCCTGGCTCGGCTTCTTCTCGCTCGAGGACGACGGCCGGGGCCTGTACGCGAACGCGATCGGCCCAGGCGGGCCGGAGGGCGGGCGCAGGCTCGCCCCGGGCTCGGTCAGCGGAAGGAGCGCGGCGCAGCCCGGCAACCGCACCGCCATCACCGGGCGGATCGGAGCGCCCGGCGTCTACCTCTTCTACGGCCAGGGCTACCCGTCGTTCGGCACGCTCGCGCTCTGGAGGGTGGACACGCCGCGGCCGCACCTCCTGCTCAGGATCGATCGCAACCGCCACGCGAACGTCGCCGCGGCGCCCGAGGGCAGGCTCTGGCTCGTGTGGGAGCGCTCGGACGCGATCTACGCGACGCGCACGAACAAGGCGGCGACCCGCGTCGGCCCGACGACGCGGCTGCCCGCTCCCGGCGGCCGCACGGTCTACCGCCTGAACGGCGAGGGCTCCGCCGGCCCGCTCGACCTCTTCGTCAACGATGGGCAGGGCTTCTGGCACCGGCAGGTGTGGCCGCGGCTGGAGCTCAGGGGCTCGCGCTCGCAGGGCGCGATCGTCTTCCGCGTCGGCGACGCCGGCGACCCCGTGGCCGGGGCGACGGTGAAGGCGGGCGGCCGCTCGCTGACCACGAACGCGGCCGGCGTCGCGACCCTGCGGCCTGCGCCGCGCGGACCCGTCCGCGCGACCGCGACCAAGGCCGGGTACGTGGCCGCGTCCGCGACCGTGCGCTGACAGGCCTCCGTCTGGGAGCTCCAGCCCGGCGCGTCGCAGTTCGTCTACCGCTACCGCCTCGCAAGCGGGGAGCTGCTCGTCGCGCTCCGTGGCAGCCCGACGGGGCGCAAGGACGACGGCGATCGCGCGCTCCGCGAAGGCGACGTCGTCCCGCTCCCGCGGAGGCCCGAGGGCGGGCGCCAGCTCCGCACCGACGGCGGGGAGCCCGTGCGCGTCCTGCTCGTCTCCACGAACGCCGATCCCGACGTCGTCGTCTATCCCGAGACGGGGAAGGTGGCCTACACGGCGGGCGGCGAGCAGGTCGTCTCCCGGAGCGCGGACGCCGTCGAGCACGCCGGCCCGGACGAGTAGCTCGCCCCGCCCGCGGGAATTGACATCGGCGCGGGCTCGCGCCAGGATCGCGCATGCGCACCGGGACGCTTCTCCGCTCCCGCCTGCTCGCCGCCGCCGGCGGCGGCGCGCTCTTCGCGCTCTCGAACCTCCTGCTGATCGGCATCGACTACGACGACTTCGCGGAGACCATGCCGGGCGCGCGGTTCACCGCGCACACGGTGCTGTTCTGGAGCGCCACCACGTGCCTCCTCTTCGGGCTCGTCGCGCTCTACGCGACGCAGGCGGGGCGGGCGGGCCGGCTGGGGCTCGCCGGGTTCGTGCTGGCGTTCGTCGGCACCGCCTTCGCGCTCGCCACCACCTGGTCGGAGACGTTCGCGCTCGCGGTGCTGGCGGAGGAGGCGCCGGCGCTCGTCGACGACCCGCCCGGCCGCGTCGCCGCCGGCCTCTTCATCGCGTTCCCGGTCTTCGTCGCCGGCTGGACGCTGTTCGCCGCGGCGTCGCTGCGCGCGCGCGTGCTCCCGAGGCGCCCGGCGCTGGGCCTCCTCGCAGGCGCGCTGACGCTGCTTCCCGCCTTCGCCGTTCCCGGCGTGGGCGCGCTCTTCGGGGCGGCCGTCGCCTGGCTCGCCTGGGCGGGCTATCGCGCCGACCGCGCCTGACTACTCGTCGCGGGCGCGCGCCCGCGAGGGCTGCACGCGAGGCGGCTCGCCCGGCATCTTCGGGAAGTGGGGCGGGTACGGCGCCTCGCCGAGGCCTTGCCTCTCGTCCCGCTCCACCCACTCGAGGAGGACGCGCAGGTCGCAGACGGCGTCGTCCATGCCCGCGTGCAGGTCCCCCAGCCGCGCGAAGCGCTCGGGCATCGTGTCCATCGTGAAGTCCTCGGTCTCCACGTCCTGAAGCTCGTCCCAGGTGACGGGAGCGGAGACGGCCGCGTCCTGGCGGGCGCGTACCGAGTAGGCGGAGGCCATCGTCCGGTCGCGGGCGTTCTGGTTGTAGTCGATGAACACCTTGCGCCCTCGCTCCTCCTTCCACCAGGCGGTCGTCACCTTCCGCGGCAGGCGCCGCTCGACCTCGCGGGCGAAGGCGAGCGCCGCCCGGCGCACCACGGGGAACTCGAAGCGCGGCTCGATGCGGCAGAAGACGTGGATCCCCCGGTTGCCGGACGTCTTCGGCCAGCCCGTGTACCCGATCTCCGCCAGCACCTCGCGCACGAGCGCCGCCACCCGCTTGGCGTCGCGGAAGCCCGTCCCCGGCTGGGGGTCGATGTCGATGCGCAGCTCGTCCGGGTGCTCGGGATCCCGGCGCCGGGAGGGCCAGGGGTGGAAGTCGACGACCGCCAGGTTCGCGGCCCAGATCACCTGCGCGAGCTCGGTCACGCACAGCTCGTCCGCGTGGCGGCCGGAGGGGAAGGTGACGCGCGCCGTCTCCACCCACTCGGGCCGCTTCTCCGGCACCCGCTTCTGGTAGATCGCCTCCCCTTCGATCCCGTCCGGGAAGCGGCGGAGCTGCGTCGGCCGCTCGTAGAGGGCGCGCACGATGCCCTCCCCGACGGCGAGGTAGTAGCGGGCGAGGTCGAGCTTCGTCTTCCCCGCCTTGGGGAAGAGCACCTTGTCCGGGTTCGTGATCCGCACGACCCGGCCGCCGACCTCGAGCTCCACGAAGGGCGCCGGCATCCCGGCCACGCTACCTGGGCGGCGATCCCCGCTGGTACGCTCGCCCGGCTCAGTCCCTCGTTCGGAGGAGTGGATCGCCCCATGCGCACGGTTCTCGTCTGCCTCGCTCTCGCCTCGCTCGCGCTCGCCCTCGCCGCCGCCGCGGCCGGGGGCCCTTCCGCGCCCGCCCAGATCTCCGGCTGCGCGAAGGACGAGCTCAACCTGCTCCAGCCGGGGCGCTTGACGCTCGCCACCGACAACCCGGCCTTCCCGCCCTGGTGGGGCGGCGGGGAGACCCGCAAGCCGTGGAAGGTGTCCAACCCCTACTCGGGCCAGGGCTACGAGTCCGCGGTCGCCTACGCGGTCGCGCGCCAGCTCGGCTTCTCCAAGCGGGAGGTGGAGTGGCGCCCCGTCCCCTTCGCGCAGTCGTTCCGGCCGGGGAAGAAGAGCTTCGACTGGTACATGGCGCAGGTCTCCTACACGAAGGAGCGCGACCGGGCCGTCGACTTCTCGAACGCCTACTACTACGTGAACCAGGCGCTCGTCGCGCGCAAGGGCACCCCGATCGCCCGCGCCAAGTCGATCCGCGCCCTCCGCGGCTACCGGCTGGGCGCGCAGCTCGGGACGACGAGCTACCAGTACATCGTCCGCTGGATCCGGCCCACGCAGAAGCCGCTCGCCTACGACACGAACGACCTCGCCATCCAGGCGCTGAAGAACCGCCAGATCGACGGGATCGTCGTCGACCTGCCAACCGCCTTCTACGTGACCGCGGTGCAGGTGGAGGACGGGGTGATCGTCGGCCAGTTCCCCACCCGCGGCAGCCGGGAGCGCTTCGGCATGGTCTTCGAGCAGGGCAACCCGCTCCGCCGCTGCGTGAACCGGGCGCTCGGCCGCCTGTGGGCGAACGGGACGATCAAGGCGCTCCAGAACCGCTGGCTCGCGCGGGTGGGCGGCGCGCCCGTCCTCAGGTAGCCGCTGGCAGGCGACCGCCGCTCCCGGATCCTGACCCTCAGGGCTCCCCCCGCCCGCGGGCGGGGGGCCCTCGTCGCGGCCCTGAGCACGGTCGCCTTCCTCGCCGCGCTCACCGCGCTCGCCACGCGCACGCCCGGCTGGGAGCGCTTCCGCGCCTACTTCTTCGACTGGGCCCGCTACCGCGACTCGTTCCCGGAGATCGCGGACGCGTTCCTCGTCAACGTCAGGATCTTCCTGATCGCGGAGGCGATCATCCTCGTCACCGCGCTCGCGCTCGCCGTGCTCCGCAGCCTGCCGGGGCCCGTCTTCTTCCCGCTGCGCGCGCTCGCCACCGCGTACGCCGACTTCTTCCGGGGCGTGCCCACCATCCTCGTCATCCTCATGCTCGGGACGGGGATGCCCGCGCTCGGGGTGGCGTGGATCCCGACCGACCAGGTCTTCTGGGCGGTCGTCTCCCTCGTCCTCGTCTACACGGCGTACGTGTCGGAGGTGTACCGGGCGGGGATCGAGTCCGTGCACCCGAGCCAGGACGCGGCCGCGCGCTCGCTCGGGCTGACCCGCTTCCAGTCGCTCCGCTACGTCGTCGTCCCGCAGGCCGTGCGCCGCGTGATCCCGCCGCTCCTGAACGACTTCATCGGGCTGCAGAAGGACACCGCGCTCGTCAGCGTGCTCGGGGTGGTGGAGGCGTTGCGGCAGACGCAGATCAACGAGGCGGCCGCCTTCAACGGCACCTACTACCTGGTCGCGGCCACGCTGTTCGTCGCGATCACGATCCCGCTCGCCCGCCTCACCGACTGGCTCGTCGCCCGCGACCGGCGCCGCCGGCAGGGGGCGGGGGTCGCCGCGTGACCGTCCCCGCGCTCCGCGTCGAGGGGCTGCGCAAGTCCTTCGGGCGCCTGGAGGTGCTGCGCGGCATCGACCTCGTGCTCGCCGAGCACGAGGTCGTGTGCCTGATCGGCGCCTCCGGCTCGGGAAAGTCCACCCTGCTCCGCTGCATCAACCTGCTCGAGCGGGTGGACGCGGGGAGGATCGTGCTCGCCGGCGAGGAGATCACGGCGCCGGAGGTGGACGTGAACGCGGTGCGCCGCCGGATCGGGATCGTCTTCCAGGCCTTCAACCTCTTCCCGCACATGTCCGTGCTCGAGAACGTGACGCTCGGGCCGCGCAAGGCCCTGCGCCTGCCGCGGCGGCAGGCCGAGGAGCGGGCCGACGCCCTGCTCGCGCGCTTCGGCCTCGCCGACAAGCGCGACGAGTACCCGGACCGCTTCTCCGGCGGGCAGCAGCAGCGGGTGGCGATCGTGCGCGCGCTCGCCATGCAGCCGCAGCTCCTCCTGCTCGACGAGGTGACGAGCGCGCTCGACCCGGAGCTCGTGGGCGAGGTGCTGGAGGTGATCCGGGAGCTCGCCGCCGAGGGGATGACGATGCTGATCGCGACCCACGAGATGGGCTTCGCCCGCGACGTCGCCCACCGCGTCTGCTTCCTCGAAAACGGGGTGATCCTGGAGGAGGGGCCGCCCGAGCGGATCTTCAGTGAGCCTCATGAGCCGCGCACGCGGCAGTTCCTGCAGCGGATCGTGCAAGCAGGCCGCCTGTAGACCGGCCGGGCGCGTACGCTGTGCACGTGATCGAGGAGCCGCGCAGCGCCGAGGACGTCACGCTCGAGCCGTTCGACGAGTTCGTCGTGATCCAGCCGATCGCCGACGAGACGGAGACGCGCTCGGGCCTCATCCTGCCCGCCTCCGCCGCGGCGGCGGCGGCGTGCCGGACGGGGATCGTGACGGCGATCGGTACGGACGTCAACGGCGTCGAGGCAGGCGACAAGGTGCTCTACCCGCGCGACGCCGGGTACGAGGTGCGGCTGGGCGGAATCGAGGTGAAGATCCTCAAGCGCGAGGAGCTGATCGCGCGCATCCACGACTGAGAGCCGGCGGCCGACGCCGGCGAGGAAGAGCCGCGCGCGCTCGCCCTCGGGGGCGCAGCGCGAGACGCGCCCCGCCGACGCTGAGCGCGCACCGTCCTCGAGCCCGACGTCCTTCTCTACGGCTTTGGAGCCTCGGCGCAGGTCGTCTCCGGCTGGCTCGCCGGCGCGTTCTGGCCCGTCGTCTCGGAGACTCTCACGGCCGAGCTCGAGCGAGCGCTCGCCCAGCCGAAGGTCCGCGAGCGCGTGGCCGAGGAGGAAGCAAGCGCGTCGACCGTCGAGCTCCTGCTCGCGGCGCGCGGATCGTCGACGATCCCGGGAAGGCTCCCCGTCGCTTTGCGCGACCCGGTGCTACCGGGACGGGATCAGGTCGAAGCCCTCGCGTGCGAAGTCGCGGTCGAGTGCCAGCGCGGAGCGAACGCCGCGTTGACGCATCAGCTCGAAGCTGACGTGATCGACCAAGGAGGAGCGCCGGCGCAGCGAGCGGAGATGTGCCGTGACCGCGGCCCCGTGGAGCTCCCGGTCGACCCAGACGACCTCCAAGGCCGGCACCACATCCTCGAGCAGGCGACGCGCGACGCCTGCGCCGAGGCGCCGGCGGGCAAGGGCCTCCGTCTCGATCAGCACGTAGTTGTGCGTGATCGCGCGCCCTTCTTCGAGGATCCCGGCGATGCTCGCGACGACCTCCTCGTGCCGGGCGGCGTCGCGATCGAGGAAGGCGAGCAGCCCGGACGTGTCGACAAAGGTCACGAGCGCGGGAGGTCC
Source organism: Gaiellaceae bacterium (assembly GCA_035574655.1). Taxonomy (GTDB): domain Bacteria; phylum Actinomycetota; class Thermoleophilia; order Gaiellales; family Gaiellaceae; genus GMQP-bins7. The sequence continues at coordinate 4,104 of DATLYP010000052.1, read as the reverse complement.
GCGAGATAGTCGTCGTGGCGTTCGGCGAGGTCGCGGACTCCCGACGCCCCCGAGCCTGCGGCGCGCAACGCGCGCTCGACCGCCGGCTTGCCGCTCTCCCGCGCCAACAGCAGGCCGAGCGCCTCGCGGACGAGCGCCGCTTTCGAGACGCCGCGCCGACGGGCGGCTCGCTCGAGCGCAGCGGCCTGCTCCTCGGGAAGCTGGATGATCGTTCGCACCATGGCCGGCATGATATCGGAGCAGCGGAGATGATGACGCGCACGCGTATGGCGTCGCGAGCCGCTTTCGTCCGCTTCATGGAACGCCGCCGAAGCGGCGCACCGGTGGAGGCGGAGGGGGAGGGATTTGAACCCTCGAGGGGCTTGCACCCCTAACGGTTTTCGAGACCGCCCCGTTCGGCCGCTCCGGCACCCCTCCGGGGAGGTACAGGGTAGCCGGGGCGAGTGCGGGTGGAGTGCGCGCCCGGAGCGTCCGATATCCTGGAACGGCCCGCGGAGAAGTGGCCGAGTGGCTGAAGGCGGCGCCCTGCTAAGGCGTTAGGTGGGGAACATCCCTGCCTCGAGGGTTCGAATCCCTCCTTCTCCGCCATCGATCGCGCGGACGCCGGCGAGGGGCGTCCACGCCTCCGTGGCCCTGGTCACGTCGGCTGGCAGGAGGGGCACCAGTAGGCGCTGCGGGCGCGCTCGCCGAGCGGGCGCGACGCGATGGGGGCGCCGCAGCGGCGGCAGGCGCGGCCTGAGCGCCGGTAGGCCTCCCGCCGCGGCCGCTCCCCCGAGACCGAGGCTCGCATCGCCGCACGCGCCCAGGCGAGCGCGCGCCCCAGCTCCTCGTCCGCCGTGTCCCGGAGCCGGCGCCAGGGCGAGAGGCGGACGTGCCAGAGCGCCTCCGCCAGCCACATGTTCCCGATCCCCGCGACGAGCCGCTGGTCGAGGAGGGCCTCGCCGAGGAGCCGCGACCCGTCCGCCTCCCGGAGCCGCCGGACGAGCTCGCCCACGTCCGTGTCGTCGGCGAGCACGTCCGGCGCGAGCCGGCGCAGCGGCCGCTCGTCGAGGGCGAGCACGGGCCCGTTCCACTGCCGCGCCTCCCACTCGCGTCCGCGGAGGACGAGCCAGGGCCGGCCGCGGAGGGGAGCGCCGCGCGGCGCGACCGTCCAGCGCCCGCGCATGCGCAGGTGGCTGCGGAGGACGACGCCCCGCTCGAAGCGGAGGAGGAGGTGCTTCCCGACCGCCTCCACGCCCTCCAGCCGGCGTCCGTCGAGGGCGGCCGCGACCCCGGTCGCGAGCCCGCGCGGATGGGGGCTCTCCGCGTCGAGCCGCTCGCCGACGAGTACGCGCAGGCGGGCCGCCGCCCGGTGCAGGGAGTCGCCCTCGGGCACCGAAGCAGCGTGCCAGAGCATCCTCGAACGAGGAGGGATCAAGGACCTTGTGCGGGTTCGACGCCTCCGTGGCGTCCTCACTGACCGGATTGGGCGTTGCAGCGCCCGAGGTCGAGGTCGTCACGCCCGAACTCGCGCTCGTGGACGCCGAGCTCGCTGTGCGCGCCCGATCCCGCCTCTCGCCGGTCGATACCCTCGCCCGCCTTGAGGGCGTGGCGGGGTTGGCCGGGTTCGCCAGTCTGAAGGATGGGCGGCCGCCCCCCTCGTCGGCCGTGTCGCGCCTGGCAGCGGCCGCGGTAGCGGGCGAGCATCGTGAAGAGCGACCTCGGATCGCGCTCGACTGGCGCGTCACGCTCGGCGTGCTGGCGACCGCGGCAGCCACGCTCGCCCTGGCCATCCTCACGACCAGCGGCCACGAGAGCGCGAGCAAGCCTGCTCATGACTCTTCCCGCGAAGCTCGGGCGGCGAGCTCGGACGTCAGCGAGACGGTTCCTTCCGCTGCCACCGCCTCTCGGAAGCCCCGGCAAAGGGACCGGAGCCCGCCTGCCGAGCGGACGCGGCCACAGGCGCCCCCGCGGTCCCGCGCAACCGTGCATGCAAGACCGCAACCGTCAGGTCGAGCCAGAGGAGGGTCAGCTCCGACACGCCCGCCGGATCCGCCTCGAGGCACGCCAGTGGAACGCACACGCGAGCTTCGCTTCGTGTGGCCGAGCTTTCCTCGCGCCTCGGGCTACCGTCTCGAGCTCTTCCGGGGCGGGACGCGCATCTTGACCGCCGACGTCGATCAGCCGGTGTTCTCGCTTCCGCACACGTGGATCGACCGCGGGCGAGCGGTGACCCTCGGGCCGGGCGAGTACCGTGTCTACGTGTGGGCCGTGGTCGCCGGCCGGTACGTGCGCGAGCCGGTCATCCAAGCGACGCTCGTCGCCCCGCGTCGCTGACCCGGCGCTGCAGCGCTGCCTCGAGCTCGCAGAGGGCGCCGAAGATCGCCTCGGAGAAGGTCGGGTAGGGCTGGATCGTGTCGAGGAGGACGTCCAGCGACACCTCCGCCCGGATCGCGAGCGTGAGCTGGCCGAGCCACTCCCCCGCCTCGGGGGCGACGGCGAGCGCGCCGACGAGGACGCGGCGCCGCCCGTCGGCGGCGAGCTTCACGACCCCGGGCCGGCGCGGCCGCTCGTAGGTCGAGAGGCGGCCGCCGGCGATCTCGAAGCGGGCGGCTACGACGCCGTCGCCGTCCATCCGCCCCACGGAGGCGACCTGCGGGTCGGTGAAGACCGCGGCGGGCAGGGCGCGGTAGTCGGCCCTCGCGTCGCGGCCGGCGATGTTCGCGGCCGCCACCCGGGCCTGGTACTTGCCCGCGTGCGTGAGCAGCGCGACCCCGGCCGCGTCCCCGATCGCGTACACGCCCTCGGCCGCGCGCAGGCGCTCGTCCACGCGGATCCCAGCCGGGGTGAGCTCGACGCCGAGCTGCTCGAGCCCGAGGCCCGCCACGTTCGGCGTCCTCCCGGTCGCGAGCAGCAGCCGCTCCGCCTCCAGGATCTCGCCCGAGGTGAGCTCGGCCGCGATGCCGCCGCCGCGGGGCTCCACCCGCCCCGCCTCGACCCCGACCCGCACCTCGACGCCCTCCTCCTCGAGCCGCTCCTGCAGCAGCTCGCCTGCGTCGGCGTCGAGGCGCGAGAGGAGGTGGCCGTGCCTCTCGGCGATCGTCACCCGGGAGCCGAGCCGGTGGAAACACTGGGCGAGCTCGACGGCGACCGGCCCGCCGCCGAGGACGAGCAGGCTCTCGGGGACGGCGTTCGCCCAGACGGCGTCCCGGCTCGTCCAGTACTCGACGCGGTCGATGCCCTCGATCGGCGGCACGGCCGGCGAGGAGCCGGTGGCGACGACGAGGACGTCGTAGGGAAGCTCGCGCCCCTCCACCTCGACGGCGCCCGGGCGCGCCACGCGCGCCTCTCCGCGGACGAGCGTCGCCCGCTGCTCGGCGAGCCAGCCCGCGTGCCAGAAGTCGTCGCGGCCGTCCGTCACCTGGTCGCGCCACCACCAGACCCGCGCGACGTCGGGCCCGCCGCCGACCGCCTCCGCGGCCCCGGGCGCGAGCCGGGCGGCGGAGAGCACCTCGAGCGGGCGCAGGAGCGTCTTCGTCGGCAGGCAGGCGTAGTAGGAGCACTCGCCGCCCGCCAGGTGGCGCTCGACGATCGTGATCTCGGCCTCCGGGTCGAGCCGCCGCAGGGCGCCGACGAAGTGCTCGCCGGCCGCGCCGGCGCCGAGGACGAGGACGCGGCGGGCGCTCACGCGCGGGCGGGTTGGGGGCGAGCCGGGTCGCCGCCGCCGGCGGCTCCGGGGGAACCGGGAGGTTCCCAGCCGCAAAGCGGCTTGTCCGCGAGCGCAGCGAGCGGACCCGGGGAGGGGGCTCCGGGGGAACCGGGAGGTTCCCCCGGGACCCCCACCCACTCACCGAGGCGGAGAGGGCGGGATTTGAACCCGCGACGCACCTTTCGGCGCGTACGCGATTTCCAGTCGCGCTCCTTCGACCGCTCGGACACCTCTCCGGGCGGGTACAGGGTAGCCGTCTGCCCGCCCGGGCTCAGCCGCCGGCGGCCTGGGAGACGTACGCGGCGACGTCCCGGATCTGCTGCTCGCTCAGCTGCCCCTTGAAGGAGGGCATCGCCCCCTTCCCGTTCGTGACCCGGTCGAGCGCGAGCTCGAAGCTCGGCTTCGCCTCGTCCAGG
>DATLYP010000051.1:0-10148 GCA_035574655.1 Gaiellaceae bacterium | reverse complement strand
CGTGCTCGCGCTCGCGCTCGCGGCCGGGCGCGGGAGCGGACGCACCCGCGGCGACGGGGGCGGGTCCTAGCCGGGCGCGCCCTCGGGCGGCGGCTGCATGGCCGCCCCCGGCAGCGGCCGCGGCTGCGGCTTCAGCTTCGGCCGCTTCTCCGCCTCCGGCGCCGGCTGGGGCGCCGGAGCGGACGGCTCCTCGGCGAACACCGACTCCTCCGGCTCGCCGGCGAGCAGCCGCTCGAACTGCTCCTTGTCGATCGTCTCCCGCTCGATCAGGATCGCCGCCAGCCGGTGCAGCTCGTCCATGTGCTCCTTGAGCACCCGGTGCGCCGTCTCGTGCGCCTCCTCGATCACCCGCCGGATCTCGTCGTCGATCTCCTTCGCGACCTCCTCCGAGTAGTCCGGCTCCGAGCCCATGTCCCGCCCCAGGAAGGGCATGTCGTGGTTGCGGCCGAGCACGCGCGGCCCCAGCTTCTCCGACATGCCGAAGCGCATGATCATCTGCTTGGCGAGCTGCGTCACCTTCTCCAGGTCGTTCGCCGCCCCCGTCGTCACCTCGTGGAAGACGAGCTCCTCCGCCGCCCGGCCGCCGAGCGTCATCGCCAGCTCGTCCATGAGCGCCGACTTCGTGGTCAGGTAGCGGTCCTCGGTGGGCAGCGAGATCGTCAGCCCGAGCGCCTGCCCCCGGGAGACGATCGTGATCTTGTGCACGGGGTTCGTGTTCTCGAGGTAGTGGCCGACGAGCGCGTGCCCCATCTCGTGGTAGGCGGTGATCTTCCGCTCTTTCTCGGAGAGCAGGCGCGCCTTCTTCTCGGGCCCGGCGATCACGCGCATGATCCCCTCCTCGAGCTCCTCCTGCTCGATCACCTTCTTGCCCCGGCGGGCGGCGAGGAGCGCCGCCTCGTTGATCAGGTTCGCGAGGTCGGCGCCGGTGAACCCGGGCGTGCCGGCGGCGAGCGTGTCCAGGTCGATCTCGCGGGAGAGCGGCTTGCCGCGCGCGTGCACCTCCAGGATCTTCCGCCGTCCCGCCCGGTCGGGCCGGTCGACGACGATCTGCCGGTCGAAGCGGCCGGGCCGGAGCAGCGCCGGGTCGAGGATGTCGGGCCGGTTGGTGGCGGCGATGAGGATGATGTTGTCCTTCATCTCGAAGCCGTCCATCTCGACGAGCAGCTGGTTCAGCGTCTGCTCGCGCTCGTCGTGGCCGCCGCCCAGACCCGCCCCGCGGTGGCGGCCGACGGCGTCGATCTCGTCCATGAAGATGATGCAGGGCGAGGCCTGCTTCGCCTGCTCGAAGAGGTCGCGGACGCGGGAGGCGCCGACGCCCACGAACATCTCCACGAAGTCGGAGCCGGAGATGGAGAAGAAGGGGACGCCCGCCTCGCCGGCGACGGCGCGGGCGAGCAGCGTCTTCCCGGTGCCGGGGGGGCCGTAGAGGAGCACGCCCTTGGGGATGCGCGCCCCGAGGGCCTGGAACTTCTTCGGGTTCTCGAGGAACTCCTTGATCTCCTGCAGCTCCTCGACCGCCTCGTCCGCGCCCGCCACGTCCTTGAAGGTGACCTTGGGCGAGTCGGGCGACATCCGCTTCGCCCGGCTCTTCCCGAAGCTCATCACCTTGGAGCCGCCCCCCTGCACCTGGTTCATGAGGAAGATCCAGAACGCGATCAGGAGGACGAACGGGAGGATGTTGATCAGGAGCGCCCACCAGGTCGAGGAGCCGGTGCCCTTGGAGTCGAAGGTGACGTTCTCCTTCTCGAGCAGGTTCTGGAACGCGGTCGCCGACTGCGGCGTCGGGTAGTTGACCTTGACCTTGGCCCCGTTGACGAGGGTGGCGGTGATCTGCTGCCGCCCGGGGTTGAACAGGACCTCGTTGACGTTCCCGTTCTCGACCTCCTTGATCAGCTGCGAGTAGGGGATCTTCCGCTCGTCGGAGCGCCCGGGGAGCAGCGTCTGGCTCGCCAGGTAGACGAGCAGGACGATGATGATCAGGGGAAAGAGCGCGCTGCGGAAGAAGCGGGTCACGGGAGGTGGTCGCAGGGTAGCACCGCTCTTCTTCGGCACCGACGGCGGGGGCTGGACCCCCGACCGGCCGTCTATGTGGCGTTTGGCACGAGGTCGGGGTGCAGCACGGCCACGTAGGGCAGGTTGCGGTAGCGCTCCGCGAAGTCGAGCCCGTAGCCGATGACGAAGCGGTTCGGGATCTCGAAGCCCGTGTACCGCACCGGCACCTCTATCTGCCGACGCTCGGGCTTCGTCAGGAGCGTCACCACCTCGAGCGACGCGGGCTTGCGCGCGCTCAGGGTGCGCATCAGGTAGGAGAGCGTCAGGCCCGAGTCGATGATGTCCTCCACCACGAGGACCTCCCGCCCCGCGATGTTGATGTCGAGGTCCTTCAGGATGCGGACGACGCCGGAGGAGTCCGACGCGGCCCCGTAGCTGGAGATGGCCATGAAGTCGATCTCGCAGGGCACGGTCAGCTCGCGCATCAGGTCGGCCATGAAGAAGACGGCGCCCTTGAGGACGCCCACGAGCAGCAGGTCGCGCCCCTCGTAGTCGGCGGAGATCTCCGCGCCGAGCTCGGCGACGCGCGCCCGAAGCGCGGCCTCCTCGATCAGGATCTCCCCGACGCCGCGCTGAAGCTCAGCCTGCCTCACGGCCCGTCATCTTTCCACGCCCGGACGGCGCCCTCCCAGCCGGGCGCCTCCGCGATCCCGGGAACGGCCACCACCTCCTCCCCCGCGACCACCACCGGCCACGCGTCGCGCTCCCGGCGCGGCACCTTCGCGTCCACGAACAGGTCTTGGAGCTTCTTGCGGCGGCCCGCCAGCCGGTCGCCCGGGCGCCGCGTGCGCACGGCCAGGCCGGGGAGGTCGCTCTCGATCCGCCACGGCCCGAGCTCGACGCGCCCCTCCAAGCGCACCTCCCCGTACTCGCGCACCGCCCGCAGGCCGCGCCCCAGGTCGGCCGTCTTCGTCCCCTCCGTGGAGGCGAGCAGCCCGGCCAGCGTCCGCTCCAGGCCGCGCGGGAGCCGCGGGCGCTCCTCGGCGAGGGCGAGCAGGTTGCGCTCCGCCGCCGGGTGCAGGCGCCGCAGGCGGGGCAGGATCTCCTCCCGGATCAGCCCGCGCTTCGTCGCCGCGTTCGTCGAGTCGCGGCGGACGGGGAGCCCGTGCGCGCGGCAGTAGGCCTCCGTCTCCTCGCGCCAGACCCGAAGCAGGGGGCGGACGACCCCGTCCTCGCGGCGGGCCTTGATCCCCTTGGCGCTGCCCGAGGAGACGAGCCGGTAGAGCACGGTCTCCACCTGGTCGGAGGCCGTGTGCCCCGTGGCGCGCAGCGCGCGCCCGGCGGTGAGGCGGTAGCGGAGCTCCCGGAGCTCCTCCTCCGTCGCCGCGCTGCCCCGCGCCGGGCGCCCGTCGATCACCTCCGCCCCGAGCGCCTCCCGGCAGAAGCGGGCGTCCTCCTCCGACTCCTCGCCCCGCAGCCCGTGGTTCACGTGCAGCGCGGAGACCCGGTAGCCGAGCGTCCGCAGCACGTGCCAGAGGCAGGTGGAGTCGGGGCCGCCGGAGACGAGGCAGACCACCGCGCCGCCGGGCGGGATCAGCTCGTGGCGACGGACGAAGGACTCGACCCGGTCGGCGAGCGGCGTTGCCATCCGTCCATTGTGCCCGCCCGCGCGCTCACCCGCGGCGGCCCTGCTCAGGTCTCCGGGCCCGGCTCGCGGAAGCGCGGCGAGCGGCTCCACTCCTCGAGCAGGTGGGCGGCGGCCCGCACCTCGTCGGCGGCGAGGCGGTGGGGGACGGCGTGCTCGACCGGCTCGCGCACGAGCGGCGCCGGGACGAGCCCCCGGGCGGCGTCGAGCACGTAGCGGACGAGGAGGGCGTGCCCGACGGCGAGCACGACCGCCTCCCGCCGGGCGAGCAGGCGGCGCAGCCCGCGCGCGTACCGGGCGGCGGCCTGCGCCCGGCTCTCGCCGCCCCCGGGGGCCGGCGTGAGGGGGTGCTCGGCGGCCGCCCACGTGCGGTACCGCTCGAGCGGGCCGGCGTCGAAGCTTCCGTAGTGGATCTCGTTCAGCTCCGGGACGACGATCCGGGGCACGTCCCGGCCGTCCAAGGCGAGGGCGAGCGTCTCCTGCGTGCGCCGGAGCTCGCTCGCCGCCCCGAGCTCGATCGGCTCGTCGGCGAGCCTCGCCCCGAGCCGGCGCGCCTGCTCGACCCCTTCCGGCGTCAGGCCCTCCCCGGGGACGGCGCAGGAGGCGAGCGGCCCCAGGTTGGAGCCGGCGAGCGCGTGCCGGGCGAGGATGAGCAGCTCCATCAGAGCAGCACCGAGCGGTAGTCGAGGACGTGCCGCATGCCCACGCGCTCGTACAGGCGGATCGCGGGCAGGTTGTCGGCGCGCACGAAGAGGCAGACCGCCGGCACGCGCTCGAGCAGGAGCCGGAGCAGGTCGCGCAGCCCCCGCGAGCCGTAGCCGCGGCGCCGCGCCGCCGGGTCGACCCACACCTGCTGGAGCTGCACCGCCGAGGGCGTCCACGCCGAGGCCTCCGCCTTGAAGAGGATGGTCCCGTCCTCCGCCCACAGCCAGGAGCGGCCCTCCTCGATCTGCGCCCGCGTCCGCCAGCGGAACCCCTCCGCGTCCCGGAGCAGCGGGTCGACGCCGAGCTCCTGCTCGTGCGCCGCCGCGCAGGCGGGGAGAAGCAGCTCGAGGTCAGCCAACGTGGCGGGCCGGAGGCCGCTCCCGCCGGGCGGCGGCGGCTCCTCGATCACGAAGACGGGCTGACCGGGGCGGTCCTCGCGGGGCTCGGGGAGGCGCGAGCGGGCGGCGGCCCAGAGCTCGGAGACGGCGCGCGCCTCGCCGATCAGCATCCGGGGCGCGGCCTTCGCCACCTCGCGCGCGAACGCCCCGCAGTCCCGCCCGGAGGGGATCGCGTTCACGCCGAGGTGGCAGAGGGCGTGCAGGCGGCCGCCCTCGGCGAGGGCCACGAACCGTCCCAGCCCGCGTCGCGCCACGTCCTCGAGGAACACGCGCTCCACGGGGTCCTCGGCGCAGAAGCGGAGGACCTGCTCGAGCCTGGGCTCGACGAGCTTCACCCGCGGAACTGTACGAGAGCGTTCGCCGCACGCTCCCCGGCCGCGGCCCGTAGGCTTCCGCCCCGTGCCGATCCACCTGCGAGCCGAGCCCGGCGACTACGCGGAGGCCTGCCTGCTCCCTGGCGACCCGCTGCGCGCCCGCTACATCGCGGAGACGTTCCTCGAGGACGCGCGGCAGGTGAACGAGGAGCGCGGCCTGCTCGGGTACACGGGCCGCTGGCAGGGACGATCGGTCTCCGTCCAGGGGACGGGGATGGGCTGCCCGGGCGCGACGATCGTGTTCGAGGAGCTGATCCAGCTCGGCGTCACGCGCCTGCTCCGCGTCGGCACCTGCGGCGGCCTGCAGCCCGACCTCGCCCTCGGCGACCTGATCGTCGCCCTCACCGCCGTGCCGGCGGACGCGACCGCGACCCACCTCGTCGGCGGCGAGCCGCACTGCCCTACGGCCAGCTGGGAGCTGATCCACGAGGCCGTGCACGTGGCGAAGGAGCAGGGGCAGCCGCTGCGCGTGGGGCCGATCGTCTCCAGCGACCTCTTCTACAACCCAGACGAGGGCCAGTACGCGCGCTGGTCGCGGCGGGGCATCCTGGCCGTGGAGATGGAGGCGGCCGCCCTCTTCACGCTGGGGGCCCTGCGCGGCGTGCGCACCGGCTGCCTGCTGACCGTGAGCGACATCGTGGTGGAGGGCGAGTTCCGCCGCATCTCGGACGAGGAGCTGCGGGCCGCCGTCGACCGCATGACGCGGATCGCGCTCGAGACCGCGACGGCCTGACGTCGCGGAGCGTGAGCAGCCTGACCCCGGTCTTCCTCGTCAACCCGGCCTCCGCGGCGGGGGCGACCGGCCGCCGGTGGCCGGAGCTCGCCCACCGGGCGGCGGCGCACGGGCTGGTCGGGGAGGCGCTCCTCTCCTCGCGGCCGGGGGAGCTGACCGAGCTCGCCGCGCAGGCGGTGGAGCGGGGGGCGCGGCTGCTCGTGGTCGTGGGCGGAGACGGAAGCGTGCACGAGGTGGTGAACGGGATCGCGGGCAGGGAGGGGGTGGAGCTCGCCTGGATCCCGCGCGGGACGGGCTGGGACCTGGCGCGCACGCTCCGCATCCCGCGCGACGTGGACGCGGCGCTCGCGGTCGCGCGCGAGGGCGCCGTGCGCGCGATCGACCTCGGCCGCGTCACCTTCCGCACCTGGGCGGGGGAGGATGCCTCCGCCTGGTTCGCGAACGTGGCGAGCGCGGGCATCAGCGGCGCGATCGCGAAGCGCGCGAACGAGACCTCCAAGCTGCTCGGCGGCCGCATCTCCTACTACTGGTCGACGCTCGCCGTCTTCGCCCGCTGGCGGATCGGGGAGATGCGGGTGACCGTGGACGGCGAGGTGCGGGAGGGCCGGATGATCGACGCGATGGTGGCGAACGGCCGCTTCCTCGCCGGCGGGATGATGATGTGCCCGCAGGCGGAGCCCGACGACGGCCTCTTCGACGTGCTGCTGATCGGGGACGTGACGAAGCGGGACCTCCTCTTCACCCTGCCGAAGACCTACCGGGGGCGGCACCTGCCCCACCCGCGCCTGGAGCTCCTGCGCGCGCGCGAGGTGACGGTGGAGGCGCCGGAGCCGCTGCCCTTGGAGCTCGACGGCGAGCAGCCGGGGACGACCCCGGCCCGCTTCGAGCTCGCGCCGGGCGCGCTCCGCGTGCGCGTGCCGCGCGCGGCCTCCACGTAGCGGCGGGGCCCGGCCGCCGTGGGCGGCGGTATCGTCGCGCACGTGTGCTTCGACCTCGACTCGACCCCGCCGGTCCCGAGAATCTCGGGCGCCGCCGTCTCCCACCGCGACCTGACGCTCGAGGCGCGCGACGGCAACCGGCTCGCCGCCTTCGCCGCCTGGCCCGACGAGCCGACCCGGGTCGGCGTCGTCGTCTGCCCCGACGTGCGGGGCCTGTACCGCTTCTACGAGGAGCTGGCGCTGCGCTTCGCCGAGCACGGGCACGCCGCGGTGGCGATCGACTACTTCGGCCGCACCGCGGGCGTCGGGAAGCGGGGCGACGGCTTCGACTACATGCCGCACGTCGAGCGGACGACGCACGAGGGGATCCAGGCGGACGTCGCGGCCGCGGTCGCGCACCTGCGCGAGCACGGGCGGGAGGCGATCTTCACGGTCGGCTTCTGCTTCGGCGGCCGCTGCGCGTGGCTCGCCGCCGCGGCCGGCCACGGGCTCGCCGGCGCGATCGGCTTCTACGGCCGGCCCCGCGACGGCCGGCCGCCCGACTCGCCGAGCCCGATCGAGGCCGCCGGGAGCATGCGCGCCCCGATCCTCGCGCTGATGGGCGGCGCCGATCCGAGCATCCCCGCGGAGGACGTCCGGGCCTTCGAGGAGGCGCTCGCCGCGGCCGGCGTCGAGCACGAGGTCGTCGTCTACCCGGGCGCGCCGCACAGCTTCTTCGACCGCAAGCAGGAGCAGTTCGCGGCCGAGTCCGACGACGCCTGGAAGCGCGTCCTCGCCTTCATCCAGCGCCACGCATGAGCCCTCGCCGCGGCGCACGCGCCGGGGCGGGCGCGGCGCCTCGCGCGGCCGGGGCTACGAGGCGGACGTCTTCGTGGTCGTGGCCGCCGTCGAGCGGCGGCGCGTCTGCGCGGGCTTCTTCAGCGCGGCGAGCTCCTTCTCCAGCTTCGCCACCCGCTTCTCGAGCGCGTCGATCCCGCGCACCTTCTTCCCGAGCTCGTCCACGTGGTGGCGAAGCTCGTTGAACGCGGCGAGCGCGCGGTGCCCGCCCGGCAGCTCCGCGAGCTTGTGCAGGGCCTCCTCGCCGGCGTCCGTGAGCCGGGCGAGCAGGTCCTTCTCCCGCTCCGCCCCCGCCTTTCTGCGCGGCCTCGCCACGGGCGCAGTCATAGCACGCGGGCGCGCTCCGCGCGACCGCTCCTCACAGGGCCTCGACGACGGCGGCGAGCGTCTCCCCCGCGCCCGCCTCCACCTTGAGCAGGGCCAGGTCGTCGAACGCGGTCGGCCCGCGGTTCACGATCGCGAGCGCGGCCGCCTCCAGGGGGAGGCCCGCCGCCGGCCACACCTCCAGGGTGGAGCCGACGACGAGCATCAGCTCGGCCTCGCGAGCCAGCTCGGTCGCCCGTTCGAGAGCGGCCTGGGGGAGGAGCTCGCCGAACATGGTCACCCCCGGCTTCAGCACCTCGCCGCAGCGCGGGCAGAGCGGCGCCGGCCGCTCGGCGAGCTGGGCGAGCACGCCCTCGAGCGGCTCCGCCCAGCGGCAGCGGAGGCAGACGGCGGTGCGGATCGAGCCGTGCACCTCGACCACCTCGCGGCTGCCCGCCCGGGTGTGCAGCGTGTCGATGTTCTGCGTGATCACCGCCCGCACGAGCCCGCGCCGCTCGAGCTCGGCGAGCGCCAGGTGGCCCGCGTTCGGCTCCGCCCGCAGCAGGACGTCGATCCGGGCCCGGTAGAAGCCCCAGACGCGCTCCGGGTCGCGGCGGAAGGCGTCGATGGAGGCCACCTCGAAGGGGTCGACCTGCGCCCAGATCCCCGACGCGGAGCGGAAGTCGGGGATCCCGCTCTCCGTGCTCACGCCCGCCCCGGTCAGCACGACGCAGGGCTGGCGCTCGCGGACGAGCGCGGCGAGGGCTGCGGCGGACACGCGGGCATCGTAGGTTTCGCAGGGTGGAGGGGTTCCCGTTCGCGACCGAGGTGCGCGTCCGCTTCGCGGAGACGGACGCGCAGGGGATCGCGCACCACGCCGCCTTCCTCGTCTGGCTGGAGGTCGCGCGCATCGCCTACCTGGAGGCGTTCGCGGGCGGCTACCCGGCGATCCGCGAGCACGGGTTGGAGGCCCTGACGACGGAGGTGCGCGTCCGCTACCTGCGCGCGGCCGCCTTCGACGACCGGCTCACGATCTGGACGCGCTGCGAGGACGTGCGCGGCGCCCGCTTCCGCTACGAGTACCGGGTCACGCGCGGCGGGGAGCTCGTCGCCGAGGCGGAGACGGCGCACGCGCTCGTCGACCGGAAGACGTACCGGCCGACGCGGCTGCCGGCCTGGCTGGCGGAGGCGATCAGCGCCGCCGAGGCGCGCCGCGGGCGCCCTCGCCGGACGGCGTCTCCGCGGCGGGCGGCGTCGTCTCCTTCCCGGCCTTCGCCGGGGGCGCCGTCTTCGGCGTCGCCGCCTTGACGCCGACGCGGAGGATGCGCGGCTCGCCGCGGTAGGAGGTCGTCCACGTCTCCCGGCGGAGCAGCTCGCCCCCGGCCGTGTAGATCGTGCGGGCGACGGTCGTCCGGCTGGGCGGCACGCCCTCCTCCTCGACGACGACCTTCCCCTTCGGGAGCGCGGGGTCCTTCACCCGCCGCACCGGCGCCCGGCCGGTGAGCACGCGCGTGCCGGGCGAGCTCTCCACGCGCCGGGTCACCCCGCCGTAGATGGAGACGCGGATGCCGTCGGCCTCGACGAACCCCTTGACGAGCAGCCAGCGCCTCGTGTCGTTCACGAACCGCAGGTCGAGCGAGGGCCAGTAGACGGTCGCGTCGCGCCCGAGCGGGTAGCGGCTGATGTAGAGCGAGTGCGGGTTGCGCTCCGTGATCCGCAGCCCCGCCTCCCAGGCGGCGTTGAAGACGGTGGTCGCGACCTGGGAGGTGCCCCCTCCGACCTCCTCCTCGTAGCGGGTGCCGATGATCACGGGCGCCGGCCGGAAGCCGCGCTCCACGGTCCGCTCGCCGATCGCCCGGTTGAGCGAGAACGTGCCCCCGGGCGGGACGAGCGTCCCGTCGAGCAGCGTCACCCCCAGGCGGAGGTTGGTGATCCGGTCCCAGGTGCCGGCGTTGTACGTCTTGTAGGTCCCCATGAGGCGGTCGATGCCCATCGCGCGCGCCTCCGCGGTCGTCCGCTCGGGGAGCGCGGGGGCGAGGGCGAGGCTCGCCGTCCGCCGCCGGGTGGAGAGGGCCGCCCGGAGGAGCGCCCGCGCCGTCGCGGGCACGTCCAGGTCCACGCCCGGGCGCGCGGGGATCACCCGGACGCTCGCGCCGGAGACGGCGAAGCCGGCGTCGCGGGGCGGCCGAGCCACGCGGCGCGCGAGCGCGGCGAGCCACCGCT
>DATLYP010000050.1:0-10837 GCA_035574655.1 Gaiellaceae bacterium | reverse complement strand
GGCCCGCTCGATGGCGAGCCGCTCGATCTCGTCGATCACCTCGCAGCCCCCGTAATAGCGGCGCCCCGGGTAGCCCTCCGAATACTTGTTCGTCGGCACGCTCCCCACCGCCTCCAGGATCGCCGGCCAGGTGAAGTTCTCCGAAGCGATCAACTCCACCTCCCCCCGCTGCCTCTCCAGCTCCTGCTGCAGAAGACGGGCGAGCGCGGGGTCGATCTCGGCGAGCGGAGCCTGACGGAGCGCCGGGAAGCTGTCGGCGGCAACAGCCACCGTCGAACGGTAGCTCTCCCGGAGGTCGATTTTGGTCGATTCTTCGCGAATTTCATAAACACGAAGCTAATGCAAATTCGTTCGAAAAACCTTCGATAGAGGCTCCTGCACGCTTTCTGGCAGATCTTTTGGTTTTCGTAGGGACAAGCGGTCTACGCTGCGCTGGATGAACCCGCTGGCCTGCGTGGAGGAGTCGGTCGCCTCCGGCCCGGTCGGGCTGGAGCGCGACGTGGCCGTGCTCTCCGCGCTCTTCGCCGACGTGCTCGACGAGCAGGTGGGCACGCGGCTGCGCGAGACGGTGAGCTGGCTGCACGCTCAGGCGGTTGCAGCGCGGGGCGGAGACGAGCGTGCACGAGCCCAGCTCGCCCACTTCATCCGCTCGCTCCCGAGCGCGCAGGCCTCCGACTACGTACGCGCGTTCTCGATGCAGCTGCAGCTCGCGAACGTCGCCGAGGAGCGGGAGCGCGCACGGCGACGCCATCGCTACGAGGCCGAGGGCGGCATCCAGCCGGAGTCGCTCGCCGAGGCCTTCTCGATCGTGCGCGTCCTTCCCCGGGAGCGGGTCGAGGCCCTCGTCCGCTCGCTCGAGCTGCGCGTCGTCCTCACGATGCACCCGAGCGACGCGACCCGCCGCGCCGTTCTCTACAAGCAGCGGGACATCACCTCCGCCTTGGAGGAGCTCGAGGAGAGCGACGCCGGTACCTCCCGCGCGCGCGCCTGTCTGGACGAGATCCGGGAGTCGCTCACCACCTGGTGGCAGACGGACGAGGTGCGCCGGGCGCGCCCCGACGTGACGGAGGAGGTTCGGCGCACGATCTACTTCTTCGAATCCGTCCTCTTCGACGTCGCGCCGGAGGTCGTGATCGACCTCGAGCGCCTCTCCGGCGTCCGGCTTCGGCACGCGCCGCTCACGTTCGGGAGCTGGGCCGGCGGCGACATGGACGGACACGACGCGGTCGGCCCCGAGAGCGTCGCGGCCACCCTGCGCGCACATCGGCTGGCCGCCCTCTCCCTGCTGCGCGACCGCGTTCGGGCGCTCACCCGCCGCTACACCCAATCGTGGCGTCGTATCGCAGCGCGAGAGGAGCTCGTGCGCTCGCTGGAGCGGGACGAGCGCGAGCTCGAGCACGCGGCCCGCGAGCTCGGCGAGCGCTTCCGCGACGAGCCGCTGCGGCGCAAGCTCTACTTCGTCTGGTATCGGCTCGGGAACACCATCGACGAGACCGCCGGGTCGAAACCCGACGGGGCCGTCTACGCGAGCGCCCGCGCGCTCGAGGCCGACGTGGAGCTCGTCCGCTCGTGCGTCGCCTCGCGTCGGGTGGCCGACGGCGCGCTCGCGCGGCTCCTCTGGCAGGTGCGGATCTTCGGCTTCCACCTCGCCCGGCTCGACGTCAGAGAGCACGCCCTCCGCATCAGGGCAGCGGCCGAAGGCCTTCTCGACGGCCTGCGGGAAGCGGGCGAGGAGCAGGAGCGCGTGCGCCTCCTGACCCGCGCGCTGCTCGCCGGTGACCCGGGGCGCGACGAGCGACGCCTTCCCTCCGCAGGGCTGCGCGTGACGCGCTCGCTGGAGGCGGCTCGCCGCGCGGTCACCGCCTACGGGCCGGACGCCCTCGGCGCGTTCGTCGTCTCCGGGGCCGAGCGCCCGTCCGACGTCCTCGCCGCGCTCTGGCTCGCGGCGCGGGCCGGCCTCGCTCCCTTCGGCTACTCCGCGAGATCGTACGTCGACGTCGTGCCCCTGTTCGAGTCCGGCACGAGCCTGCGTGCGGCTGCAGGCCTGATGGACGCCCTCTACGTCAACCCGGCCTTCCGCCGCCAGCTTGCGGCTCGCGAGGACGTCCAGGAGGTCATGGTCGGCTACTCCGACTCGGCGAAGGACGTCGGCTTCCTCGCCGCGCAGTGGTGGATCTACCAAGCGCAGGAGGAGCTCGCGCGGAGCGCCGAGCGGGCGGGCGTCGAGCTGCGGGTGTTCCATGGTCGCGGAGGGTCTCCCGCCCGCGGGGGCGGGCCGACGCACCAGGCGATCCTCGCGCGACCGCCCGCCGCGTCGCCCCCGGTGCTGAAGCTGACCGAGCAGGGGGAGGTCGTGCGGGTCAAGTACTTCCACGCCGACCTGGCCAGGCGTGCGCTCGAGCAGGCGCTCTCCGCGCTCCTCGTCGGCGAGACCCGCGAGACCTGGGTGGACGCGCGCTGGATGGGGGAGATGGAACGCCTCGCCGAGGTGTCCCGGAGCGCATACCGGGCGCTGGTCGAGGATCCCGACTTCCCCCGCTTCTTCGCCGAGGTGACGCCCATCGACCTCGTTTCCGAGCTGCCCTTCGGCTCGCGTCCGCCGGCGCGCACGCGCAGCCTCTCCCCGGAGCACCTGCGCGCGATCCCCTGGGTCTTCGCGTGGACGCAGAACCGGGTGCTGTTGCCGTCGTGGTACGGCGTGGGTACGGCGCTCGCGCAGGCAGACCCGGAGCTCGCGCGCCGGATGTGGGAGCGGTGGCCCTTCTTCCGGGCGCTGCTGGCAGCCGTCGAGATCGCCCTCTTCAAGGCCGACCTGGCCACGGGCGAGCTGTACTTGGGCCTCGTCTCCGACCGAGAGCTCGCCGCGCGGATGTGGGAGCGCGTGTGCTCCGAGCACCGACGCACCGTCGAGGCTCTGCTCGAGACGACGGGCCAGTCGGAGCTCCTCGAGGCGAAGCCCGCGCTGAAAGTGCGGCTGCCGCTCCGCAATCCCTGGGTCGACCCTCTCTCCCGCCTCCAGGTCGAGCTCCTCGCCCGCCACCGTGCCGGGGACGACGAGGCCCGAGAGCCCCTCCTCGCCACGGCCGTCGGGATTGCCGCCGGACTCCGGAACACGGGTTGACTATCCTGCTGCGCGGGCTGAGAAGACTCCCGTCTCGCCTCCATCACGATCGCTTGGAGGAGCGTCACCTGAGTCGACGGACATGTGCTCGAGAGCTCCGCGCCGGAGCGCCGCGGGCGCCCCGGCCGGCCGTCGCCGAGCTCGTGAGCGGCGGGGCTCGCGTGGCGCTCGCGTCGACCGACCCTGGCTTTCGCGACCGGTTCCCCGACACGCCTTCCCTTCTCTAGTCCGAGGGGAGGCACGAGCCGCGACCGTGGATCCGCGTCCGATCATGCTCGGCATCGCCGGAGACTCCGGCTCCGGCAAGACGACGATCTCGCGCGGCCTCGTGCGCGTCCTCGGCGAGGGCCAGGTCACGCGCATCTCCTCGGACGACTACCACCGCTACGACCGGCGCGAGCGCCGCATCCGCGGCCTAACGCCGCTCAACCCCGAGTGCAACTACCTCGACATCCTCATCCAGCACCTGCGGTTGTTGCGCAGCGGCGAGCCGATCCTCAAGCCCGTCTACCGCCACGCCGACGGCACCTTCGGCCCTCCCGTCCACGTGCAGCCGACGCGGTTCATCGTCACGGAGGGGCTTCTCGCCTTCGCGACGCCGGCGCTCCGGGAGATGTACGACGTGCGCGTCTTCCTCGCTCCGCCCGAAGAGCTCCGTCGGCGGTGGAAGGTCGCCCGCGACTGCAGCCGGCGCGGCTACACGACCGACGAGGTGCTCGAGGAGCTCGACCGCCGCGAGCCCGACGCCGACGCATTCGTCAGGCCCCAGCGCCACCACGCCGACATCGTGGTCTCGTTCGAGGCCGACTCCGTGGACGACCCGGCCCACCTCGACGCCCATGTGGTGCTCCGGAACACGCTGCCGCACCCGGACCTCTCGGGCGTCGTCTCGTCCGACGGCAAGGACGGCCTGATCCTGATCGAGCGCCGGGACGTGCAGGAGCTGTATGTCGCGGGCAACATCGACCCCGCACGGGCCGGGGAGATCGAGGAGGCGATCTGGGAGCGGATGCACTTTGCAAGCCACCTGCGCCAGCAGCGCCTGGGCGAGTTCACGGTCGGCACGGATCTGCGCCGTTCGGACTCGCTCGCGATCGTCCAGCTGCTCCTCCTCTACCACCTGGCGACGGCTCGGGCGATCGTCTCGCTGGGAGGTGAAAGCGCCCGCACCGAGGCGGCGGAGCGGGCGGGGTCGCAGCCCGAGCAGTCCTGAGCGCTACGAGATCGTCCGCTGTGCCACCTGGCGCGCGGCCTCGGAGTGGAGGAAGGCGAGGAAGTCGCGGACGGCCGGCCGAGGCGACGGGCCGCGTGGGCGGAGCGCGTACCAGGGCCGTACGAGGGGCGTTCCCCGGGCGGGAATCTGAACCAGCCGCCCGTCTGCGAGCTCGCGGGCGACGGCCCAGTCCGAGACGAGCGTGATCCCCAGACCGAGCAGGAGCGCCTGCTTGATCGCCCCGTTCGAGCCGAGCGTGAGGACGTCGCGCGGCTCGATCCGCCGCTCGGCGAGGAACGCCTCCGTCGCGGCCCGTGTTCCCGAGCCCTCCTCCCGCAGCAGCCAGACGGCGTCGTCGAGGCTCCGGGGCACCTCTCGGCCGACGACGACGAGGCGGTTGTCGAGGAACGCCCTCCCGACGACGTCGGCGCCCTGGGGCCGGCCGCCCACCCCGATGTCGGCGCTCCAGCTCTCGAGCCGCTCGAGCACGGTCTTCCGGTTCGCCACCTCGAGCAAGACCTCGACCTCCGGACGCAGGGCGCGGTGGGCCTGGATGAGCGGCGGAAGCACGAACTCCCCGGCGGTGCTGACGGCGACGATGCGGACGCGCGACGCCTCCGGGCGGACGGTCTCGAGCGCGGCACGCTGACCGGCCGAGACGAGACCGAGGATCTTCGCGGCGTAGGGGGCGAACGCTTCTCCCGCCTGGGTGAGCCGGATGCCGCGGCCGTGGCGCTCGACGAGGTCGGCGCCGACCTCGCGCTCGAGGGCGGCGAGCGCGGCCGAGACGGACGGCTGGCTGACGTAGAGCTGTCGAGCAGCGGCGTGCACCGCGCCCGTGCGCGCGACGGCGAGGAAGGTGCGAAGCTGGGTGAGCGTGATCGCCATCGACGGAAAAACCTATCCGACGCTTACGACTCTTTGAGAAGACTGGATCGGATCTCCGTGCCCTCCCGCCCGGCGTTCGCAGGGGCCTCCCCGACGCCGCGGGCGGGCTGACCGACTCGCTCCCGCGACGGCCGAGCCGGGCTCGGCGGGCGGAGGTCGCGCAGCCAGCTCCTCGAGGCCGTCGGCGGCGCCCGGGCGCTCGGTCGACCTTCGGCGGCGGGGCGCTCGGCGCCCGCCCTAGGCCGCGAAGAGGGTGAGCTCGGGCTCGCGCTCGCCGCGGAGGCGGGCGAGGTCGATCTCCACCCAGCGCAGCCCGCGCGCCTCGGCGAGCGTCCGCGCGTGCGGCCGCACCCGCTCCGCCGCGAGGAGGCCGCGGCAGGCGCCGAGCCCGGGCTCGGCCCGGATGCGCTCCAGGTAGCGGCAGAGCTGCTCGACCGCCTCCACCGTCCCCGTGCGCTTCACCTCGACCGCCACGAAGCCGCCCTCGCCGTCCCTGCACATGAGGTCGACCGGGCCGATGTCCGTCGGCCACTCCCGGCGCACGAGCCGCAGGCCCGCCTGCAAGGCCTCCGGCCGGGCGGCGAGCTCCGCCTGCAGGTGGGCCTCGACCCCGTCCTTCTCCAGGGCCGCCGTCTCGCCCAGGTCGTGCTCGACGTCGCTCACCACCTCGAGCAGCCGGATCTCCAGGCGATCCTCCGAGCGCCCCGCCCGCTTGCGCACGACGAGCAGGCCGTCCTCCTCCTCGACCACGGTAGGCGGCGTCATCCAGTTGAGCGGCTTGTAGCCGCCCTCGTCCGCGTGCACGAGCACGGAGCCGTCCGCCTTCAGCAGGACGAGCCGGGTCGCGGCGGGGAGGAACGCGCTCAGGCGGCCCGTGTAGCGGACCTCGCAGCGGGCGACGAGGAGGCGCATCGACGGCGGGACGCTACCGGCCGTTTCGGACGTGTCCGGAGGAGGCCGACCGCGCCCGCCGCGAGCAGGGCGACGACGGGCCGCGGACGGGCGCGCTCGGGACGCCCACGGGGACGCCGATCGGCGACGGCCGCTCGTCTAGCATCAGCCGCGTGGAGGCGCTGGTCGATCGCGAGCAGGCCGCGCAGCGCTTCGCCCGGGCGAGCGAGATCGCCGCGCGTTTCCTGGACAACATCGAGCGGGTCGTCTACGGCAAGCGGGAGGAGGTGCAGCTCGTGCTCACCGCCCTCGCCTGCGGCGGCCACGTGCTGCTCGAGGACGTGCCCGGGACGGCGAAGACCGTGCTGGCCCGCGCGATCGCGGGCACGGTGGAGGGGGCGACGGCGGCGCGCATCCAGTGCACGCCCGACCTGCAGCCGACGGACGTCACCGGCCTCTCCATCTTCAACCAGAAGACCCGCGACTTCGAGTTCCGGCCCGGGCCGATCTTCGCCAACGTCGTGCTCGTGGACGAGATCAACCGGGCGACGCCCAAGACGCAGTCGGCGCTGCTCGAGGCGATGGCGGAGTTCCAGGTGACGGTGGACGGCGTCACCTACGGGCTGCCCTCGCCCTTCCTCCTCCTCGCCACCGAGAACCCGATCGAGTACGAGGGGACCTTCCCCCTGCCCGAGGCGCAGCTCGACCGCTTCTTCCTGCGCACCGCGCTCGGCTACCCCGGGCTGGAGGACGAGCTGCGCATCCTCGAGGGGCAGCGCTTCGGGCACCCGCTCGACGACCTGCGGCCGGCGGTCACCCTGGAGGAGGTGCAGGAGCTGCGGGAGGCCGCGCAGCACGTGTACGTGGACGCCGTCATCCAGCGCTGGCTCGTCGAGCTCGTGCGGGCGACCCGCGAGCAGGAGGCGGTGGTGATCGGGAGCTCGGTGCGGGGGAGCCTCGCGCTCGAGCGGGCGGCGCGGGCCTGGGCGCTCTTCCAGGGCCGCAGCTTCGTCGTCCCCGAGGACGTGGAGCGCCTCTTCGTGCCGGTGCTCGTGCACCGGGTGGTCTTCACGCCGACCTTCGTCGCCCGCGCCCGGGCGACGAGCTGGGAGGAGGCGATCGCCGACTTCCGGGAGGCGTGCCTGCGGCGGGCGCCGCGGCCGGGCTCGGAGGCGGACCCGCTCTTCGAGCGCCCGGCGCCCGCGCCCTAGCCGGGAGCGGGCATGCGCTCCGCGCGCCTCTCGTTCCCGCTCGTCCCCCGCAGGCGGGTGATCGGCGTCTCCTTCGGGACGATGCGCAGCCTCCGCCGCGGGGCCGGCTCCGACGTCGCCGGCTCCCGCCCCTACCGGCCGGGCGACCCGTTCGACATCATCGACTGGAACGCCTCGGCGCGTCTCTCCACGGCGCGGGGAGGCGACGAGTTCGTCGTGCGCGAGCGTTTCGCGGAGGAGGCGCCGCGGATCGTGGTCGTCTGCGACCGGCGCCCGCAGATGGCGCACCACCGGCGGCCGCTGCCCTGGCTCGACAAGCCGCGCGCGATGCGGCACGCGGTCGAGCTCATCCTGGCGAGCGCGGGCGCCGCCGGCGGCTTCGTCGGCTACCTCGACTACGGGGACGGGCGGCCGCACTGGCGCCCGCCGAAGGGGGAGCGCAAGCTGCTCGAGCTGCGGGACGAGCGGCTCTGGGCGGAGGAGTTCGGCGGCCCCCCCGACTGGCTCGAGCGCGCCCTCGCCCATCTGGCCGAGCACCCGCGGGCCGTGACGCCCGGCACGTTCGTCTTCTGCCTCTCCGACTTCCTGCCGCCGCCTCCCCGGGACCTCTGGCTCGCAGCGGTCGCCCGCCGCTGGGATCTCGTGCCGGTCGTCATCCAGGACCCGACCTGGGAGCAGAGCTTCCCCGACGCGGCCGGGATCGTCCTGCCCCTGCTCGACCCGGCGAGCGGGCGCGCGGTGGAGGTGCGCCTGACGCGGCGGGAGGCGGCCGAGCGGCGGCAGGCGAACGAGGCGCGCTTCCGGCGCCTGCTCGACGACCTGAGCCTCCTCGGGCTCGACCCCGTCGCCATCTCCTCGAGCGAGCTTCCGGACGTCCTCGCCTCCTTCCTCGTCTGGGCGGAGCTGCGCCGCGTGCGCCGGGTCGCGGGAGCGTGGGGCGGATGACGCTCACCCGAGGGCGGGTGCGGCTCGTGCTCGGCCTCGCCGGCTTGGTCCTCGCGGCGGCGGTTGCGGCCCTGCTCGTCCGGGAGACGGGGGGCGGGCGCGCACGGCTCGCCGCCGTCGAGGTGCGGGCGGAGGTCTCCCCGCGCGCCGTCCTCTTCGGCGACACGGTGCGCGCGCGCGTCGACGTCTTCCTGGACGCGGAGAAGGTCGATCCCCGCACCGTGCGCGTCGCGGCCCGCTTCGCGCCGTGGCAGCCCGTCGGCCCGCCGGAGCGGGAGCGGCTCGAGGCGGGGAGCCTGACGCGGGTGCGCACGACCTACCACCTGCGCTGCCTGGCGAGCGCCTGCGCCCCCGGCAACCGCTCCCTGCACGTTCGCTTGCCGGCCGGCCGCGTGCTCTACGGCCGCGGCGGCCCGGGCGAGCGAATCGCCGTCCACTGGCCGCCCGTCGTCGTCTACACGCGGGTCGACCCCGCGCTCCTCGAGGGGCCGAACCCGCTCGCGGCGCCTTGGCGCGCGGAGCTGACGTCGCTTCCCGACGTTTCCTACCGCGCTCCGCCCGCGGCGCTCGCGGCGCTCGCCCTCGCTGCGGGAGCCTGCCTCCTCGCGGCCGCGGCCGTCCTCGCCTACGGCCTGCTGCCGCGACCGGCGCCGGTGGTCGTCGAGACGCCGCCCCCTCCGCGCGCGCTGACGCCGCTCGAGCGGGCCCTCGCCCTGCTCGAGGCCCCGGACCGCGCCGACGGGGTCGCCGACCGGCGGCGGGCGCTGGAGCTGATCGCGGAGGAGGCCGCGGGCTGGGGGGACACGGAGCTCGCGCGCACGGCGCGCGTCCTCGCCTGGTCCGAGAGCTCCCCGGACGCGGCGGCCGCAGGGTCGCTGGCCGCGGCCGTCCGGGCGCGCCTGCGGGAGCGGGGGGATGCGTAGAGGCGCCCGCATCGCGAGCGTGGACGCCGCCGCTCTCGCGGGCGCCGCCCGGCGGACCCTCCTCCTCCGCCTCGCCGCAGCGGGCGCGGCGCTCGCCCTCCTCGCCGGCGCCTTCGCGTCCGCGCGCGGCCTCGAGGAGGGGCGGGGCGAGCTCCTGCCGCGGGGGACGAGCGGCGTCGTCGTCCTCGACGTCTCGCTCAGCATCATCGGCCGCGACTACCCGCGCGTGCGCTCCGTCCTCGCGCGGCTCGCGGCCGCGGACAGCCCCGTCGGGCTCGTCGTCTTCTCCGACGTCGCGTACGAGCTGCTTCCCCCGGGGACGCCCGCGCGGGAGCTGCGCCCGCTCCTGCGCTTCTTCACGTCCGTGGACGGGCGGCTGCCCCGCAACCCGTGGGCGCGCAGCTTCCGGGCGGGGACGCGCATCTCGGAGGCGCTCCGCCTCGCCGAGCGGATGCTCCGCCGCGACCGGGTGGAGCGCGGCTCGATCCTGCTCCTGAGCGACCTCGACACCGCTCCCCAGGACCTGGCCGCGCTCGGGCGGACGCTCGAGCGCCTCCGCCGCTCGCCGATCGCGGTCCGCGTGGTGCCGCTCTCGCCGACCCGGGACGGCGTGCTCCTCTTCGAGTCGCTGCTCGGCCGGGAGGCCTTCGCGAAGGCGCTCGCCCCCGCCTCGGCCGCCGGCCCCCCGCCCGAGGAGCCGCTCCGCGCTCCGCTTCCGCTCGGGTTCCTCGCGCTCGCCGTCCTCGTCCTGCTCGCCTTGGCCGCGCACGAGCTCCTCTCGGCGCGGCTCGCCCTGCCCGCACCCGACCGCCTCGCCCGGGGAGACGGCGCGTGAGCCGCTCCGCCCGCGCCGCCGCCGCGCTCCTCTGCCTCGTCCTGGGCGCCTCCCTCGTCGCGCTCGCGCTCGACGCGGGCCGCTGGCGGGAGGCGCTCCGGGAGGGGGACCTGCGCTACGCGGCCGACCCCGAGCGGGCGAGCTGGGAGCCGGCGCGGCAGGTCGTCCCGGGCGCCCTCGTCCCGGCCCTCCTCGGCGTGGACGACGACATCGCGTACCGGCTCGCGCTCCGCGCCGTCCGTCTCAGCCGGCCCGAGAGCGTGGGCCTCTCCGATCCCGAGCTCGTCGTCCGCCGCAACGAGGCGATCGCCCGCCTGACCGAGATCCTGCAGGGGGACGGCCCCGCCCGGCGCCGCTCCGCCGCGGCCAACCTGCTCGGCGTGCTCAGCTTCTCCGACTCGCTCTACGACTACGAGAACCGCGGCCGGCTGCTCGCGACGGCCACGAGCCGCTTCCGGGAGGCGATCGAGCTCGATCCGGGGAACGACGAGGCCAAGCACAACCTCGAGCTCGCGCTGCAGCGGACGGAGGAGGTCCAGTTCGCGGAGAGCGGCGGCGGGACGAACCCGATCCGGGGCGGGCGGGGGGCGAAGGGCGCCGGGGCGACCGAGCCCGGCGGAGGGTACTGAGGTGCCGGCGCCCGCCCCGGGAGGCCGCTCCGAGCGCCCATGCGCCTCGCGTTCCTGACCCCGCTCGCCGCCCTCGTCGCGCTCGCCTCCCTGGCTCCCCTGGCCGCGCTCCTGCACATGCGCGCCCGTGCGCGCGGCGTGCGGGCGGCGCTCGGCCTCGCCGAGCCGGGCGGGCGCCTCT
>DATLYP010000049.1:0-10392 GCA_035574655.1 Gaiellaceae bacterium | reverse complement strand
CGCACGTGCGGGAGGCGCCGGACGAGCTCTCGCCGACCGAGGAGCGGGTGGCCGCGCTCGCCGCCTCCGGGCTCACCAACCGCCAGATCGGCGAGCGCCTCTTCCTGAGCCCGAAGACGGTGGAGGCGAACCTCGCCCGCGCCTACCGCAAGCTCGGCATCCGCTCGCGGGCGGAGCTGGGCGCCCGCATGGCCGCGCGCGAGCAGTTCCTGAGCGAGCAGCCCGTGAATACGTAGGGAAACCCCCGATTACTCGCGAGCGGTGGGCGTCTAGCGTCGCCCGTCGAATCCATGGTGAAGAAGCTGCTCGCGCTCGCCGCCCTCGCCGCGGCGCTCGTCCCGGTCTCCGCCTCGGCCGGGCCGGCGGCGGACTGTAGCCGCACCTCCGTCGGCCTGACCCCGCTCACCGACCTCGGCGCGCGGAAGTACAAGGGCTTCCAGGGCGGGCTGTACCCGGGCGGCAAGAACGTCCCCCCGGCCGGCTACCTCGCCCAGGGCGTCGCGGCGGCGGCCCAGGTCGAGCCCATCGACGGCCGCGTGGTGCTGCTCTCGATCGGGTTCTCCAACGCCACCTACGAGTTCTCGGTGTTCAAGCAGATCGCCGACGCGGACCCGCGCAAGAGCCCCGAGTTGACCATCGTCGACGGCGCCATCCCCCGCCAGTCGACCGACGTCATCCGCGACCCGCGGGCCCGCTACTGGCGGGCCCTGCTCGGGCGCCTGCTCGCCGCCGGGGTGCGGCCCGATCAGGTGCAGGTGATCTGGATGAAGACGGCGATCGCCGGCCCCACCGACCCCTTCCCAGCCTACGCCAGGCGGCTGCGCGGCTACATCGCCGAGGTGTACGCCATCCTGCGCCGCCGCTTCCCCAACCTCAAGCTCCTCTACCTGGCCAGCCGTACCTACGCCGGCTACTCGACCATCTCCCTCAACCCCGAGCCCTACGCCTACCAGGGCGGCTTCGCGGTCAAGTGGTTCGTCGAGGATCGGATTCGGGGCAAGGTGACGGGCCCCTGGGTCGGCTGGGGGCCGTACCTGTGGACGGACGGGACGAAAGGGAGAAGCGACGGCCTCGTCTGGACCTGCGCCGACGTCATCCAGGACGGCGTCCACCCCACGGCCTCCGGGCGCCAGAAGGTCGCCGAGCTCCTGCTTCGCTTCTTCACGAGCGATCCGACGGCGACCCCCTGGTTCGTCCGCCCCTGAGGGAAGGCCCCGGCGCCGTGCGCGCGCGTCGCCGAGCAGCCGCGGAAAACCTAGGGAAACACCCGATTACTCGCCGGTCGATGCTGCCTAGCCTCGACGCGATGACGGAGCAGGGCGAGTACCTGGCGGAGTGCTTCTTGCCGGGCGTGAGCGAGGGCGCCCTGGCCGCGCTCGACGCCCGTGTCCGGGCGGTGGAGAGCGGAGAAGTGCGCTACCTCGGCTCGCTGCTCGTGCCCGAGGACGAGGTCGTCCTCTGCTTCTTCCAGGGCCCCTCGGCGGAGGCGGTCCGCGCCCTCGCCGAGCAGGCGGAGGTGCCCTTCGCCCGCATCGTCCCCGCCCTGCGCGGGGGCGCGCCTTCCGTGCCGGTACGACGAGAGAGAAAGGACTGAGCGCCGATGCGCCTTCGACCGAAAGCAGTCCTTCTCACCCTCGTGCTCGCGGCCGCAAGCGCTGCGTTCGCCTCGAGCGCAGGTGCAGAGCGGCCCCTGCGCTGCCACGTCGTCCCCTTCTCCTTCGACACTGTGGAGGCGACCTTCAAGCCCAATCCGAGGGGCGGCGGGCTCATCGCTCAGTGGCTCACGGACGTGGCGACGTCGATCCTCATCTGCAAGGACACGCAGGTGGGGGAGATCAGCATCAGGGAGGCAGTCCAGGCTGCCTTCCAGCCCTCGGAGGACCCCAGCCCGGTGCGCGGCCGTACGAGGGTTGAGGTCGAGATCGACTCGACGAGGCCCGACATCATCGGATCGAGGATGGAGACGCTCGAGGGCCCGGTCACGGGCGACGCTCGCTGCGATCAAGCTGCTCAAACGTGCGAGCTCAACCTCGAGGAGCGCGCGAGAAGCCCGGAGGGGTCGAGGCTCAGGGCCGGGGTGCAGGCGACGCTCGATCTCGGGAGCGGGACCATTTTCTCCCGCCGCCGATTAACGACGCGGATTACGAGTTAGACGCATGACGAGGGGCCGTTAGCCCGCGGGCTCGGGCTCAGCCGGGGACGACCGTGATCCCGCCCACTCGCCGGAAGCCGTCGTCGAAGGTGGCGACTGCAGCCGGTGAGGACCGGGCGACGACGACGATGGCCGCGTCCACGAAGCTCAGGACGCCCGCCTGTTGCCGCGTGAACGTCTCCAGCGACTCCGTGAAGAAGTCCGAGCAGGGCACGAAGTCGACCTCGCGGCTCTCGAGCAGGGTGACCACGACCCTCGATGCAGTGTCGAGTCCCCGTCGCACGAGCAGGACCGTCGCCACCTCCGCGAGCACGTACTCGAGCAAGAGCGCCCGTCCCCACTGCCCGGCCACCACGCGCTCCATCGTCTCCGCGGCCGCCCGATGGTGGGCGTCCCGCGCGTTGTGGTGGGCGACGAGGAAGCTAGAGTCGAGGACGATCACCCGCGCTCAGGCGCCATAGGCGACGGCGTCGATCTCCTCGCTGAGCTGCTCCGCGCCCTCGCCGTAGTCCTCGGGCACGAGGTCGGCGAGGCTCTGCTGCCGCAGCGGCGGCTGCGGCCGGGCCAGGTAGGCTCGAATCGCCTCGTTGACGAGCTCGCCGATCGAGCGCCCGCTGAGCGCAGCCCGGGCCTTGAGCTGGCGGTAGGCGGTCTCGTCCAAGTTGCGGATCGTCGTATCCACTCTTGAACCGTATCACAAAGTGTGCGTTGTGTTACAGGAGGCGCACTACGCCGCCTTTCGGGCCGGCGAGCGATCCGGTCGTGGCCGGAGCGCAGCCTCTCGCGGTGGTCGACGACGTTCGTCGCGCTTCTGGACGGCGACCCCGACCGCGTCTACGCGGTCGGGTTCTCCAACGGCGGCGTCTTCGCGATGCGGCTGGCCTCCAGCTCACGGACGTCGTCGCCGCCGTCGCCTCCCAGGAAGGGCCGATGCAGCACGAGTGGGCGGTGCCGGATCCGGCCGTCCCCGTCCTCTTCTCGATCGGGACCCGCGAGGTCGGCGTGCTACCCCTGTCCGCCGAGCCTGCTCGCGGCCAACGCCGAGCTTGCCGCGCAGGTGGGGGTGATGACGACCAGCCTCGGCCTGCGCAGCGATGTCTACGACTCGAAGACGCAGCGCACGAAGACGACGATCGACTTCACGGCCCCCGCCGGCGATGCCGCGACGTCGATTCTCCAGGTGCTGGTGCTGGACGGGGTCGTGCACCAGTTCCCGACGGCCGACATCAGCCGCACGGTTTCTCGGCCGCCGACTACACGTGGAAGTTCTTCCAGAGGTACGCGAAGGCCAATCGGGGAGGGCAGGGGTGAGGTCCGACGGTCGGCCGAGCGGACGCCGGAGCTCGGCCCGCCGTCGGGCCGGGGCGCCGCTGCGCGCGGCCGCCCGTACCCACCCTGCAACCGAGGGAGGGAGAGGGGCGAAGACAGTGCGCTGGACCAGGAGCGCGTCGCTCTCGATCTGGTGGCCGGCCTCGCCGCCGTGCTCGCAGCCACCGGGAGCGCGGGCACGAGTCTCCGCTGCACGATCGAGCCGGTCTCGAACGGGGCGTGGACGATCGGCGACCTGGCGACCGAGGACGTGGACCAGGACGGAACGGTCGACGTGGACGGCCGAGACGAGCGCGCTGCTCGACTGTAACGGCGACTTCGAGCCGACTGGCCTGGCCGAGCGCGTCGTCTTCGAGCTTCGACCCGAGGTCGGGAGGGTTCGCGGGCGAGCCGACGTCCAGCTGGAGGCGTCCCAGGGCAGCGGCGTCACCGTCGTGTTCGGGGACGCGTCGGTTCGCGGCGTCATCGAGCAAGACAACCTCACCGTGCTCGCCGTGCTCGTGAGAGGCACCCGCACCAGCGAGGCCGGAGCGGCCAGGATCGAGCTCCGGCACGCCGGCGAGCTCGACCCGCAGGGCCGACCCTCGACCTCTTCCTGGTGGGTGGTCGGTTCACGGACACGGTCTTCGGCGACGAGGCGCCCGAGCCGACTACGCTGGACGCGATGCACGCGTTCCGCGCGACCGACGCCTACGCGCCGACGGGCGACCAGCCGCGCGCGATCGAGGAGATCGCGGCGTCGGTGTCGGCCGGCAACCGCTTCCAGACCCTGCTCGGCGCCACGGGTACCGGCAAGACGGCGACGATGGCCTGGATCATCGAGAAGCTGCAGCGGCCGGCGCTCGTGATCGCGCACAACAAGACGCTCGCCGCGCAGCTCTGCAACGAGTTCCGCGAGTTCTTCCCGGACAACGCGGTCGAGTACTTCGTCTCCTACTACGACTACTACCAGCCGGAGGCCTACATCCCGCAGGCCGACCTGTACATCGAGAAGGACTCCTCCCAGAACGACGACATCGCCCGGCTGCGGCTCTCCGCCACCTCGTCGCTCCTCACCCGCCGCGACGTCGTCGTCGTCGCCTCCGTCTCGTGCATCTACGGCATCGGCTCGCCGGAGGAGTGGCGCGAGCGGGTGCTCATCCTGGAGGTGGGGGCCGAGCACGACCGCGACGACGTGCTGCGCAAGCTGATCGAGAGCCAGTACGTGCGCAACGACGCGGTGCTCGGCCGCGGCCGCTTCCGCGTGAAGGGCGACGTGGTCGAGATCCAGCCGGCGAACCTGGAGACCGCCTACCGCGTCTCCTTCTTCGGGGATGAGGTGGAGCAGATCACGCACTTCGACCCGCTCACGGGCGAGGTGTACGCCAAGCTCGACAACCTCGTCGTCTGGCCCGCGACCGAGTACGTGACCTCGCGGCCCACGGTCGAGCGCGCGATCGACGAGCTGCGCGCCGAGCTCGAGGAGCAGGTGGCGCGCTTCGAGGCCGAGGGGCGGATGCTGGAGGCGCACCGCATCCGCCAGCGCACCGAGTACGACCTCGAGATGCTCAAGGAGCTCGGCTTCTGCAACGGGATCGAGAACTACTCGCGCGTGCTGGAGGGCCGGCCCCCGGGCTCCCATCCCTTCACCCTCATCGACTACTTCCCCGACGACTTCGTCTGCTTCATCGACGAGTCGCACCAGACGGTGCCGCAGCTCGGCGGCATGTACGAGGGCGACCGCTCGCGCAAGCAGACGCTCGTCGAGTACGGGTTCCGCCTCCCGTCCGCGCTCGACAACCGCCCGCTCCGCTTCGACGAGTTCCTGACCAAGGTGCCGCAGATGGTGTTCGTCTCCGCGACGCCCGGCCCGTTCGAGCTCTCCCGCTCGCAGGTGATCGCCGAGCAGCTCATCCGCCCCACCGGGATCGTCGACCCCGAGGTCGAGCTGCGCCCGACGCGCAACCAGATCGACGACCTCCTGAACGAGATCCGGCGCCGCGAGGAGGCGGGCGAGCGGGTGCTCGTGACTACGCTCACGAAGAAGATGGCGGAGGACCTGACGGACTACCTGCTCGAGGCGGGCGTCCGCGCTCGCTACCTGCACTCGGAGATCGACACGCTCGACCGGATCGCGATCATCCGCGAGCTGCGCCTTGGGGAGTACGACGTGCTCGTGGGCGTGAACCTGCTGCGCGAGGGCCTCGACCTCCCGGAGGTCTCCCTGGTCGCCGTGCTGGACGCGGACAAGGAGGGCTTCCTGCGCGGGCGCACCTCGCTCATCCAGACCATCGGCCGCGCAGCGCGCAACGTCAACGGCAAGGTGCTCCTGTACGCGGACAAGGTGACGGAGGCGATCACGGAGGCGATGGGGGAGACGAACCGCCGCCGCGCCGTGCAGCTCGCCTACAACGAGGAGCACGGGATCGTGCCGGAGACGATCGTGAAGGGCGTCTCCGACATCGCCGAGCTGCTCGCGCTCGAGTCGCCGCACGTGCCCTCCTCGCGCCGCCGGCGGGGCAAGGCGGAGGTCGAGGGGATGTCGCGTGAGGAGCTGGAGAAGCTCGTGGTCACGCTCGAGGAGGAGATGTACCTCGCCGCCGAGGAGCTCCGCTTCGAGTACGCGGCCAAGCTCCGGGACGAGATCAAGGAGCTCCGCCGCGAGCTGATGGCCCTCGCCGAGGCCTGAGGGGCCGCCGACCTCGGACGCTTCGCCGCTCTCGCGCTCGACTTCTCCGACGTCCTCTGGACGCGCCCGAACTGCGTTCTCGTGCAGCCCGGGGCCCGTCACTGGGACATCTTCGAGCGCCTGTGCCGTGCCACGCGGGCGCGAGGCATGGCGCGACCCGCTCCGCTGAGACGCACGCGGGCGGTCGAGGCGCCGTTCGGGCTCGGCCGCGGGCGCTTCTACCCTGGTCCACGCATGGGGACACTCCTGCTCGCGCTCGGCGTCCTGGGCATCGGCGGCTCGGCCGCCCTGCTCGCCGCGAGCCTGCGGTTGAGCGCGGCCCTGCCCTACGTCCTCGCGACGTACCTGCTCGCGCTCGGCGAGCTCGTCGGCGCATCGCTCCTCCTCTCGCTCTGGAACGGCCTCACCCTCGGGGCGCTCCTCGCGGCGACCGCGCTGCTCGTCCTCGCCTCGGGCCTGGTCTGGTCTCGCTGCGGTCGGCCCGCGCCGCCGCTCCAGGGCGTAGCCGCCGCCCTCCGCGACGTCGCCGGAGACCGGGTCGTGGCCTCCCTCGGCGCGCTCGTCGCGCTCGCCTACGCGTACCTCGTCGCCGGGACGCTGACCGTTCCGCAGAGCGCCTGGGACGCGCTCCTCTATCACCTCCCGCGCGCTGCGCTCTGGCGCCAGCAGCAGGCCGTCGGGTACGTGGACGGCGCGGTCGACGAGCGGATCGGGGCGATGCCGCCCGTCGCCGAGATCGAGGCGCTCGCGTCCATGCTGCTCGCCGGCAGCGACCGCTACGTCGGCCTCGTGCAGATCGCGGCCGTGGCCTGCTCGGGCCTCGCCGTCGCCGGTCTTGCGCGCCGGCTGGGGCTCGGCCGCCGCCCCGCCGCCTTCGGAGCGCTGGTCTTCTCTGCGCTCCCGCTCGTCGTCCTGCAGGCCCCCACGGCGCTCAACGACCTCGCAGTCGCGGCGCTCCTGCTCGCGGCCGCGTACTTCCTGCTCGGCGAGCGCCGCGCCGAGCTCGGGCTGGGGGGCCTGGCGCTCGCGCTCGCGCTCGCCACGAAGCTCACCACGGTCTTCGCCCTCCCCGTCCTCGCCGTCCTCGTGCTCGTGCTGAGACGCGAACGCGTGCGTCCGAGGCTCGTCGCCGGAGCCGGTGGCCTCGCCGCCGGCTCCTTCTGGTACGTCCTCAACCTGTTCGAGACCGGGCGCCCCGACGGAGGGCTGGCCGAGGCGTTCCCGCAGTCGGCGGCCCTCTCGCCCGCCGCGACGCTCGAGCGCGTCGGCTTCCTCGCCCTCGACCTCGCCGAGCTCGCGAGCGCCGAGGGCAGCGGCGTCCTCCTGCGCTCGCCGCTCGCCGGCCTCGCCGTGGGGCTCCTGCTCGCGAGCGCGAGCGCCGTCCTCGCCCTGCGCGGCCGGCGCGACGCGGCGGCGTGGGTCTTCCTCGCGGCGGCCTTCACGCTCCTCGCCGCCCCGCTCGTGCAGACGTGGGCGGAGCTCGGCTGGCGGGCCGCGCAGCGGGCGGCCGCCGCCGCGGGTGTCGCCGGGCCGCCGGGCGGCTCACGGCTTCCGGACGGGCTGTACGAGGGACCGGTGTCCTCAGGCTACGGGCCGACGTTCGTCCTGCTCGTGCTCGGCGTGGGCGTCGTCCTCGCCCTCGGCGCCGCGCCTCCGTCCGTGCGCAGGGGGGCCTGGGCGGCGCTCGCCGGGGTTCCGCTCTTCCTCGTCCTGTTCGCGCTCGTGGTCGAGTACGACCCCTTGCGCATGCGCTTCGCCGCGTTCCCGGTGGGGCTCGCCTGCGCCTCCGCGGGGATCGTCCTCCGCGTGCGTCCGCTCGCGTGGACGGCGGTGGGGCTGACGGCGGCCTCGCTCGCGGTCGCGCTCGGCTACTTCGCGCCGCGCCCGGGCGGAACGGCGCTGGTCGCGCAACGCGATCGGGACGCGCGCTGGCTCGTCCAGGCCGAGTCCGGAGTCGTGCTCGCGGACGCGCGCGTGTTCCGCTTCCTGGAGGAATCGATGCCCGAGCAGACGACCCTGGCGCTCGCCGTCCGGCGGGACACGCCGCTCTATCCGGCGTGGAACGCGGGGCTCGACCGGCGCGTCGTCTTCGCGCCGGACGCGGCGCGCGTGCCGGAGGAGGCAGAGTGGCTGCTCGTCGGCCCGGGCGTCCCGGCCGACCTCTCCGCGCTCCGGAGGCCCGGGTGGTCGCTGGCCCTCGCGACGCCGGGTGGCTGGCGGATCCTCCGCCGCTAGGCTGCGCGGCATGTGCCGGAACATCAGGACGCTCCACAACTTCGAGCCGCCCGCGACCGAGGACGAGGTGCGGGCCGCCGCGCTCCAGTACGTGCGCAAGGTGAGCGGCACCTCCAAGCCGTCGAAGGCGAACGAGGCCGCCTTCGCGCACGCGGTGGAGGAGGTGGCGGCCGCCACGGGGCGGCTGCTCGCCGCGCTCGTCAGCCCGGCGCCGCCGCGGAGCCGCGAGGTCGAGGCGGCGAAGGCCCGTGCCCGGGCCGAGAAGCGCTTCGGCCGGGCGGCCGCGTAGCTACACGGCAGCCGCGAGCCGCTCGAGCTTCGCGCGCAGGTAGGCGAGGTACGGCTGCGGGTCGATCGGCCCGCCGGCCACCCGCTCGATCGTCTCCGCGGGCGTCAGCTTGCGACCGAGCCGGTACAGGTTCTCCCGCAGCCAGGCGTGCAGGTCGGCGAACTCGCCGCGGCCGACCTGCTCCTCGAGGTCGGGCAGGGCCTCCCGGGCGCGCTCCCAGATCTGCACGGCGAGCACGCTCCCGAGCAGGTACGTCGGGAAGTAGCCGAAGGAGCCGGCCGACCAGTGCGAGTCCTGGAGGACGCCCAGCCGGTCGTTCGGGACGGGGATGCCCATGAGCTCCTCGAAGCGGGCGTTCCACGCCTCCGGGAGGTCGGCGATCGCGAGCCGGCCGGAGAGCAGCTCCTGCTCGAGCTCGAAGCGGAGGACGATGTGCAGCCCGTACGTCGTCTCGTCGGCGTCCACGCGCACGAGCGACCGGCGCGCGCGGTTCACCGCGGCGTGGAAGCGCTCGAGCGAGACGTCTGCGAGGCGCTCGGGGAAGGCGGCCTGGACGCGCGGGTAGAACCACGTCCAGAAGGGGAGCGAGCGCCCGACCACGTTCTCCCAGAGCCGGCTCTGGGACTCGTGCAGCGCCATCGAGGCGCCGCTCGCGAGCGGCGTGCGGTCGAGCGTGGGGGAGACGCCCCACTCGTACAGGCCATGCCCGCACTCGTGCATGGCGGTGAAGAGGGAGTGCAGGTCGTCCTCCGAGTAGCGGGTCGTGAGCCGGATGTCGTTCAGGCCCACCGTCGCCTGGTACGGATGCACGGTCTGGTCGAGCCGGAAGGAGTCCCAGCGCGCCCCGAAGCGCTCCACGAGCTCGCGGGAGAGACGCTCCTGCGCCGCGACCGGGAAGGGGCCGCGGAGCTCGTCTCCGTCCTCGGCGATCGCGTGCCGGGCCACGAGCTCCCGCAGGCCGGGCTCGAGCACGGCGAACACGCGCCGCACCTCCTCGGTGCGCAGGCCCGGCTCGTAGTCGTCCAGGAGGACGTCGTACGGGTCGTCGTACGGGGCGAAGCACTCGACCTGGCGCTGGCGGAGCTCGAGCAGGCGCTCGAGCCAGGGCCGGAAGACGCCGAACTCGGACTCCTCGCGCGCCCGCACCCAGGCCTCGTAGCCCTGGGCGGCCACGAGCGCGAGCTCGGACGCGAGCTCCGTCGGCACGCACCGCGCCTTCTCCCAGTCCCGGCGGGTGACGCGGACGAGCGCCGCCTCGTCCGACTCGGGGTCGAGCGACGCGGCCCACGGCTCGAGCTCGTCCAGCAGCTCCCCGAGACGCGGCGAGGCCAGCCGCTCGTGGGCGAGGCGCTCGATCGTGGCCAGCTGGACGGCGCGGGACGCCTGGCCGCGGGGCGGCATCCACACGGTCATGTCCCAGGCGAGCAGCGACTCCGCGCGGCGGAGGTCGGAGAGCTCGCCGAGCAGCTCCTTCAGCTCGGCCAGGGCGCGGTCCACGGGCGGGGACTCTACCCGCGCGGGAACGACCGCAGCCCGACGAGACGGAAGGCGGAGCCGTCCCACGCGTACGTCGTGGCCTCCAGCCGCTCGCGGTCGGCGGCGTAGAAGACGACCCCGCACGCCTCGCCCGTGCGCCGCGGCCGCGGCCGGCCGAGCCCGGGAGCGATCGCGAGCACCAGCGCCGGCGCGGGGACGCCGTCCGCCGCCTCGAACTCCCGC
>DATLYP010000048.1:0-52419 GCA_035574655.1 Gaiellaceae bacterium | reverse complement strand
AGGCGGGGGTCGGTGAGCGTGCGGGAGGCCCAGGCGACGCGGTCGCCGACCTCGAGCCCCCGCCGCTTGCACTCGCCGGCGGCGAGCTCGACCACCTCCCGCGCGCCCCGGCAGGAGACGGTGCGCCAGGGTCGGACGTTGGGCTCGATCTTGATCACCACCTGGTCGGCGTCGAGGAAGACGACGTCGATGGGGAAGCGCATGAACGCGGTGTGGATGCTCCACGCCGGCCGCAGCACCATCCCCTCGCCCTCGCGCAAGTAGCGCCGCCCGAGGAGCCCGCGCATCCGGCGCGTCGCCCGGTCGGCCACGACCACCCTCTCGCACACGATCCGTCCGTCCTCCCGGCGGAGCGTCAGCGTGGCCACGGGCTACCCCAGCGCTTCGAAGATGCTGATCCCGACCGGGACGAGGATGACGATGAACATCGCCGGGAAGATGAAGAAGATCAGGGGGAAGAGCATCTTCACCGGCATCTTCTGGGCCCTCTCCTCGGCGGCCGCCCGCCGGCGCTTGCGCATCTCGAGGGCGAGGTTGCGCATCGTCGTCCCGATCGACACCCCGAGGCGCTCCCCCTGGGTGAGCGAGCGGACGAACATCCGCATGTTCGGGGTGTCGGCGCGGTTGCCGAGGCTCTCGATCGCCTGGGACACCGTCAGGCCCATCCGCTGCTCCTGCAGCGTCAGGCGCAGCTCCTGCCCGAGCGGGTCGCGCATGCTCTCCGAGGCGACGCGCATCGACGCGAGCAGTCCGAGACCCGCCTCGATCGTGACCACGAGCAGGTCGATCATGTCCGGGAGCTGGCGGTCGATCTGGTCGTAGCGCCGCCGCTTGCGGAGCTCGATGTAGTAGAGGGGGGCGAACCAGCCCGCGACTCCGGCGGCCGCCCCGCCGAGCACGGCGGGAACCAGGGAGTAGCCGAGCGCGGGAATCGCGTACAGGGCGAGTAGCGCGAACGCGATCGCGCACAGCACCTGGTAGCCGAGCACCTTCCGCGGCGTCGTCCCGTACATGCCCGCGGCGACGAGCCGCTGGCGCACCTTGGCCTCGCCGAAGTCGAGGCGCCGCGCGGCGAGGTCGCCGAGGCGGCCGGCGAGGGAGTCGATCGGTCGGGAGGCGGGCGACTCGACCTCGGAGCCGCCCGCCGCCTCGGCGACGTAGCCGTACGTCTGGATCTGCTCGAGCGTCCCCGCGCCCTCCGTCCGCCCGAGCGCGGAGACGAGCATGACGATCCCCGCTCCGAGGAGCAGGACGGCGGCGACGGCGAGCAGCTCGAGGCCCATCAGACGTCGAGCTCCGCGATCTTCTTGATCCACCAGGAGCCGATGAGGACCATGATCCCTCCCACGGCCAGCGCGACGATGCCGAACGTGGAGCCGAGCATCGGGTCGAGGTAGTCCTCACCGCTCGTGAGGAGCAGGACGAAGACGACGACGGGGAGCGCGGTCAGGATCCAGCGCGAGATCCGCGCCTGCGCGGTCAGCACCCGGACCAGCCGCCGCAGCTCCATGCGGCCCCGGATCGTCTCCGCCACGCGGTCGAGCACCTCCGCGGTGTTGCCGCCGGCCTCCCGCTGGAGGCGCATGACGAGGGCCACCTGCTCCGCGTCGGCGCTCTGCATGCGCCTGGCCATGACCATCAGCGCGTCGTCGAGCGGGACGCCGAGCTGCTCGTCTTGGAGCACGCGCCGGAACTCGCTCTTCGAGGGCTCGCTCGCGCTCTCCACCATCACGGCGAGCGCCCCCATCATCGAGTGCCCCGTCCGCAGGGCGCCGGCCAGGACGTCCAGGTTGTCCGGGAGCTGCTCGCCGAACTGGGTGCGCACGCGCGCCACCTTCCGGGAGACGAGGAAGCGCGTCACGAAGGGCGCCGCGAGCCCGACGAGGAGGCCGGCCAAGGACTGGAAGAGAAGCGCCGCCACGAGCGAGGCGGCGATCCCGCCCACGATCGTCCAGCCCGCGATCGCGAGCGGCGACATGCGGAAGCCGGCGAGGTCGACGTCGGTCTCGAAGCGCTGCCACCAGCGCGTGCCGCCGAAGCGCTTCTGCGCCTTCTCCGCGAGGAGGGCCGCCACCTCCGCCCGCCGCAGGCGCGACTCCTCCTCGCTCGGCACGTTCACGTACTGCGCCATGCGGCGGCGGAGCGAGCGGCGCCGCACGTCGACGATCGTCAGGATCGCGAAGAGGACGAGCGCGAGTACGCTGACGACGACGAAGACCATGAGCCAGGCCGAGGTGATGACCTGGTCGACCCACGACCGCTCGAACGTGCCGCGCGGGGCGAGGTCGAGCGCGGGGGTCGTGTAGACGGCGCGGGCGGGTCGGAAGCCGGGGACGCGCGCCTCGACGACGGTCTCGCGGCTGGGCGGCATCAGCGAGCGGTAGGTGATCTCGTACTCGCGGGAGAGCTGCTGGCCGATCTCGGCGAAGATGGGCCGCAGCGCGGCGACCGACCGCGCCTCGACGTAGGAGCCGCCGGTCCGCTGCGCGATGCTGCGCAGGGCCTCCGGGTCGAACTGCCGCGAGGCGAGGCCGATGGAGATGACGCGGACGTTCGCCTCGGCGAGCGCCTGTTGCGCCTCGGCGCGCGTCGCCTCGCTGCCGACGTCGCTGCCGTCGGAGAGCAGCACCACCGTCGCCCGCTCGAGCTCGGCGTCCTTCGCCATCTCGGCGGCGCGGACGAGCGAGTCGTAGATCTCCGTCCCGTAGGCGAGCGCGGGCGCGCTCGCGACGGCGGCCGCGAGCCGCTCTCCGTCGTCCGTGAAGTCGGTGAGCACCGTCTGGCCGGAGCTGAAGGCCAGCACCGCGACCCGCAGGTCCCGCTTGCGTTCCGCGAGGAACGCGCGCGCCGCCGCCATCGCGCCCGCGATTGGGGCGCCCTTCATGCTCTCCGAGGCGTCGATGAGGAGCAGGACGGCGTTCGCGGAGCCGCCGGGCGCCTGGACGGCGAGCGAGACGACGGGGTTGCCGTTCTCCGTGACCGTGAGCTCCTTCGCCGTCAGCGCCCGGCTCGTCGGCAGCTCGAGGAGGTAGGTGCGGTCGGGGAAGCCGGAGCTCGGAAGCGGCTTCAGCTTCAGCGCGCCCGCCTGCGCGGAGGCGCCGGCCGCCGCGCAGGCGGTGGCCGTGCAGGCGGCGAGGAGGACGCGGGCGAGCCGTCTCACCCGGCGGCGCCCCTTCGCTCCTCGAGCAGGGCGACCCGCTCGCCGAACAGGCTCTGCGGCAGCTCGATCCCGCGCTTGCGGAACTTCTCGAGGAAGACGGGGCGGAGACCGGTCGGGCGCAGGTGCCCGGTGATCGTGCGGTCGGGCGCCACCGACTCGATCTGGAACTCGAAGATGTCCTGGAGCTGGATGACGTCCGACTCCATGCGGAGCACCTCGGTGATCTGCACGACCCGGCGGGAGCCGTCCTCGAGGCGGTCGATGTGCACGAGCAGGTCCAAGGCCGAGGAGACATGCTGCCGGATGGCCCGGAGGGGCAGGTCGTAGCCGGCCATCATCACCATCGTCTC
Organism: Gaiellaceae bacterium; assembly: GCA_035574655.1. Classification (GTDB taxonomy): domain Bacteria; phylum Actinomycetota; class Thermoleophilia; order Gaiellales; family Gaiellaceae; genus GMQP-bins7. The sequence continues at coordinate 48,909 of DATLYP010000048.1, read as the reverse complement.
GACGCGGTGGAGCGCGTCCCGCGGGGAGTTCGCGTGCACGGTGGAGAGCGAGCCGTCGTGGCCCGTGTTCATCGCCTGGAGCATGTCGAGCGCCTCCGCGCCGCGGACCTCGCCGACGATGATCCGGTCGGGGCGCATGCGCAGCGCGTTGCGCACGAGGTCGCGGATCGGGATGTGGCCCTCGCCCTCGATGTTCGGCGGGCGCGACTCGAGGCGCAGCACGTGGCGCTGGTGGAGCTGCAGCTCCGCCGCGTCCTCGATCGTGATGATCCGCTCGCTGTTCGGGATGGCGGACGAGAGCGCGTTCAGGAGCGTCGTCTTCCCCGTCCCGGTGCCGCCGGAGACGAGGATGTTGAGCTGCGCCTCGATGCAGCGGGAGAGGAAGTCGACGGCCTCCTCGGAGAGGGTTCCGATGTTGATCAGGTCCTCGAGCGTCAGGCGCCGCCGGCTGAACTTGCGGATGGTGAGGAGCGGGCCGGAGAGCGAGAGCGGGGCGATGATCGCGTTGACGCGGCTCCCGTCGGGCAGGCGCGCGTCCACCATCGGCGAGGACTCGTCGATCCGCCGCCCGACCTGGGAGACGATCTTGTTGATGATCCGGCGCAGGTGCGACTCGTCGGTGAAGCGGACGGTCGTCTCGTACAGCTTCCCGCCCCGCTCGATCCAGACGTCGTCGGGGCCGTTGCACATGATCTCGGTGATCGAGTCGTCGCCGAGCAGGCGCTCGAGGGGACCGTAGCCGAGGATGTCGTCCCTGATCTCGGCGGTGAGCCGCTCGCGGTCCTCGCGGGCGAGGCCGGGCTCGTCGTTCAGGTGCCGGCGGATGTCCGCCGTCACCCGGTCGCGCAGCTCGTCCGGGTCGATCGCGATGTTGAAGAGCTGCGGCCCGAGCTCGCTGATGACGGTCATGTGGATGCGGTTCTTGAGCTCGGCGAACGGCTCTTGGTCGTGCGCGGGCCGCCGGACGCCGGTGCTGAGACGCTCGTGGAGTTCCATGGGCTAGGCCTTCCTTCCGAAGAGACGACGGCGCGGCCGCTCGCTGCCGGACGCGGCCGCGGCGGCCGCGACCGGCTCTTGGGCCGGGGCCGCCGGGCCCGCAAGCAGCTCGGCGAGGGCGAGAAACGCGTGCGCGGGCTCCGACTGGGGCCGGGCGAGGACGATCGGGACCCCTTCGTTCACCGTCCTCGGGATCTCCCGGTCGGAGGGGATGAGGACGTCCGGGGCGCGGCCAAGGACGGCCTCGACGTCGGACTGGCTGATCCCGACCCGGCTGTGGGCGCGGTTGAGGACGAGGTAGACGCGCTCGTGGTCGTACTTCATGAGCTCCAGGGTCTCGAGGCCGAGCTTCGTGTTCTTGAGCGAGAGGGAGTCCAGCATGCCGACCATGACGACGTCGGTCGAGCTGTCGATGGAGGTGATGACCTCGGCGGTGAACCCGGGCGGCGTGTCGACCACGACCCAGTCGAAGCTCGCGCGCACGATCGAGTAGACCTCCCGGAGGAGCTCGGCCCCGACGGCGCTCGCCTGGTCGGGGCGCCGCGGGGCGATCAGGGTGCGGACGCCCGACGGGTGGGTGGCGAGGAACGCGTCCAGCTTGTCCGCGTCCAGGGCGCCCGGCGACTGGGCGAGGTCGTAGACCGTCTTCTCGGGGGGGAGCCCGAGGCAGAGGGCGACGTCCCCGAACTGGAGGTCGAGGTCGATCAACGAGACGCGCAGGCCGCGCTGCGCGAGGCAGACGGCGAGGTTGGTCGCGGTCAGCGTCTTGCCGGTGCCGCCCTTCGGGCCCAGGATGCAGACGAGCCGCGAGTGCTCCAGCGCGGCGGGGGCCTCGGCCCCCTGCTTGCGGGCGAGGAGCTTGTGGATCTCGAAGCGGATGTGCTCCGGCGTGGCCGGGAGCATGACGATGTCGTCTGCACCGGCCTCGAACGCGCGCCGGAGGAAGCCGTTCGGCGACCCGTACCCGAGAACGACGACGTTGACGTCGGGGCTCTGGCGGGAGACGGCGTCGAGGAGCAGCAGCGCGCGGTCCGAGTAGCCGGCGCAGGCGACGAGCAGGAGGTCGACCGAGCCGTCGCGAAGCCAGCGCAGGACCTCCTCGGCGCTCGAGACGACGGCGACGACGCTGAAGTCGGCGTCGCTCGGGAGCGTAGCCTCGATCTCCCGGGCGTCGACGCCGGGCTCGACGGCGAGAAGGGCCTTGACTGGGCGGCTCGGCATCGCCCCGGCTACCTCAGGACCGTCGCCGCGTTCGCGACGTCGCGGGCGGTCGGCTTGGCCCCGACGACGGGACGGAGGACGAACCAGAGCTGCGCGTTGTCGGCGGCGTACGCGAAGTCGGCCGCGTCCTTCGTGTCGATGCGCAGCACGAGGTTGCCGCCGCCGCTCGGGCCGGGCTGGCTGGGCACGGCGAGCACCTTCACGTTCGGGCGGAAGAGCTTCACGACCCCGGCCACGCCGACGTACACGTCGACCGAGTCGCCCGGCTGCACCTGCGAGAGGCTGCCGTGCACGTTGTCGAGCGAGATCGAGATCGCGCGCTGCGTGCCCGTGATCTGCGAGTCCACCGAGCCGGTATCGCTGGCCGCGAAGTCGGCCGCGGTGAGCTGCTGGCCGGGGAAGATGTCGACCGCCGCGGCACGTCCGCTCAGGTACTCGGGCTGGGCGATCGCGCCGACCTCGACCTCCTTGCGCGGCAGCGTCGTGGGCGCGTACATCCCCTGGCTCGCGACCACGGTTCCGGGCGTCCCCTTGGGGATCAGCTGCTTGGCGACGAGGACGGGCGTGGGCGCGTTCTCGCCGCTGACCCGGGCCCGGTAGCGGTCCAGATAGACGACGAGCAGGATCGCGGCCAAGACGACGGCGCCGACCCCGAGCACGATCGCCCAACCGCGGGACGACATGCGTCCGGAGACTCTGGTGGTGAAGGTGTTGGACATGGCTTCCTCTCCTTAGCTCGCTCCTATTTCGGCAGATCTGCCGGATGACATGAGACAGGGTGCCGGCGCATCACTCCACGAGGACCGCGACGCAGGGGTCGAGGCTGTTCGGGTTGCAGAGAACGCCGCTGGGCGTCGCGCTCGGCTGCGGGATCTCGTACTTGATGATGTGCCCCCAGACCGCGTATCCGCCTGTCGAGCCGCCCGACAGGTCGAGGTCGCTGGGCGGATCCGATCCGGGGCACGGGTCGTCGATCTGCAAGCCTCCGTTCCCCTGGATCCGGCCGTAGCCGGTCACGTAGACCTGGATGAACCCGGTGATCGGGTACGTTGCCTGCCCGCTGCCCAAGAACGCCTCGGGGGTGACGAGGAAGATGGTCACGATCCTCGGGTCGCCCTCGGCGAAGTGCGTGTCGTGTGTGCCCTCCTTGAAGCCGAGCGGCGTGGATCCTTGCGGCGGCACATACCCGTTCAGCGTGTCTTTGTCCCAGTAGTTCCGCCCGCGCACGTAGCCGGGCCCCGCGGCCGGGCACGAGTTCGCGTTGGGGTTCCCGAAGAAGCGCTCGTCGAAGCCGCTCTCGATCTGGTTCATGGAGCTCGTCGGCCGCGTCTTCACGCACTCGATCGGAGGCCAGTCGTCCCAGGGCGGGCCGGGGTTCGGCTGGTTGAAGAGAGTGTTCTGCGTCGGGCAGAGAGGATTCGTGTCGAAGCCGTTCTTGGCGTAGAAGGGACTGCATCCCTTGACGACTCCCTCCGTGAGGATTTGACCCTGCGCGATGTTCGGGTCGCAGTCGACCGACCCCATTTGGCTCGGGCCGACACCGTCGTTGAAGAGGATCGGTTCCTCGTTGGCATCCTGGGCCAGGCCCCCCTTGAGCCCCATCTCGACGTGGAAGCAGTGGTTTCCAGAGGACGGCATGCTCGCCGCCTCGTTGTCGATATAGGTCGGGGTGGACCCGCAGCCCGCGTACGCCGTGAGCCGGAGCCACTTGACCGGGCCGGCGGTAAGGCTGTTTCCGCGGAACGCGCGTTGGAGGGGCGACTGCAGGACGGCGAGCCCGTTGTTGTTCGTGACCGGGTTGACGCTGGTCGAGTAGATCCCAGTCCCCACGTAGAACCAGCGGCAGTTGTCGTTGTAGTTGTTCAGGGAGGTGCCGCAGTTCCCCGGGTTGGGATTCACGCTGCTTCGCCGCACCCGGATCTGGAGGGCGATGGCGTTGACCCCGGAACCGGCGGTGAGGGGGACGAAGGGGGAGGAGCCGTTGCCGGTCGTCGAGTACGTCACCACGCCCGTGGCGCTCGAGCTGGAGGGGAGCAGATCGCAGCTGCTCCCGAAGTTCTCGCAGAAGGTCGAGCCGTCGCCGCGCTTGACCGCGAACCGCACCTCGACGTTATCGGCGACGCGCGTCTGGACGTTTGTCACAGGAGGCCCGGGCGGGTAATCCTCGACAACGTCGCCGATGTCGACCTTGACGACAAGGCGCGCGTGGCAGGTCGTGTTCGGCCGGGCGTTGAAGTAGCCCGTCGTAGGGGCCCCGCTCTGAGTGCAGTCCCCGCTGTTCTCGAGCCAGGCGCTCCGCACCTGCGGCGGCCCGTCCGTGACGCTTCCCGATCCGTAGCCCCGGATGAAGTGCAGGCCGTTCCTCACCGACTCGGACGGCCAGGTGCCCGTGGCGTAGTAGCAGTTCACGATCTGCGTGCTCGACCCCTGGTTGCACAGTTGATTCACGGTTGTGAAGCCACTGTCCTCGAAGCAGGGAGGGGGCGAAGTGACGATCTTCGTGTTTGGGTTGGGAAGTCCGGTGTTACAGGCGCCGCGGAAGCTCAAGGCGATGGCCACTCCCGCTCCAGCGGGCGGGGTGAACTGGGCCAAGGTGTTTGGATCCTCGCCGTTCAACGTCGTCCAGCCTTGCAGACCTCCCGGCAGGCCGAGCATGGCGGTCTGCTTGACGAAGTACTTGACCGCGAGGATGTTGCCGTTCGCCTCGTTGTAGAACACGGCGGCGGCGCTCGCCGGCTCGGGGGCGCGAACCGCGATCGGGAGGAGTCCCGAGATCCCTTTCGCTTCTTGGATCTCGACTCTCGCCTTGCGCTTGATGTCCGGGAAGAAGGGGATGAGGCTGGCGAGCGGGAACGAGTTGTCCTCGGTGACCTTGACGTCCAAGGTCATGCTGCTGCAGATCCGCGCGTTCGGGTCGGGGCCGACCGGGGTTGTGTATTCGACCGGAAAGGGGTTCGAGTCGTCGTCGTACCAGTCGGGGCCGTTCAGGACAGTATGGATGCTCGTGTTCGGGACGCCGCCCACCTGCGGGTTGCGGGCTCCCGAGTACGTGCGCGCCTCGGCGATGATGCGCCCCTCGATCTCCGGCCCGCACGGAAACTCCCAGGCGGAGCCTCCGGCGAAGGCGCCGGCGTCGGCCTTGGTCTGGAGGTGCTTCGCGTGCGTGAACCAGTTGCCGACCGCGATCACGATCGCGGAGAGACCGAAGATCACGGGGAGGAGCAGCCCGAAGAGGACGGCGACCTGCCCGCCCTCGCGCTGGAGAAGGTCTCGTGCGGGAGGTTCGACGGTCACGTGCATGCGCTCGCCACCAGATGGCGGGTGGGCACCGACTTGTTCTCGATCCGCATGGTCGCGTCGGCGCGCAACGTGATCTGGAGGCCGAGGATGGGCACAACCGTGAAGGGCGCCCTCAGGCGGACGGTCACGGGCGTCCCCACGTCGCCCGCCTGCAGGCCGGGATCGGGGGTCGGGTAGCAGACCGTGATCGTGACGGTGCTCTGGAGGCCGGCCGTCAGCGCCTGGGCACGCAAGTAGGTCACCAGCGAGTTCCCCGGCCCGACCGTCGTTCCCGTGCACGCCCCGTTGTAGGTGCGCGGGCAGTTCGGCCAGGCATCGACGACGGCCCAGCGTGCACCCTGGTTCGCGATCCGGTTCATATCGAGCCAGTAGTTGAGGCCGATCCCGAACCAGATGATCCCCGAGACCAAGACGAGCAGCGGGAGCAGGATCAAGCCGAACTCGACCATCGCCTGGCCGCGCTCGTTCTCGGCCCGTCCGGGGGCGAGCAGCTGGAGTCGACTCCTCACCTGGGCTCCCGCCCTTGTATCGGAACTATCGGCTGACGACATGAGCCTGATCGTTCCCTCCCCTGGATGACGGCTCCGCGCGTGCTGTCTCGCATTGTGCCCTCATGCGGCCTCTCCGGAAAGGGTGATCTTCGGATCGGCCGACATGGCCTGAAAGCGTATGCGCCGGCCCGGTCGAGGGGGGTACCGGGCCGGCGCACACCCTGCCGCGGACGCCGGGAGGCGCCGCGGGTTCCACGGTCGAGCCTAGTTGGGCGCCCTGGAGACGCTGCTGCCCGCCTTGGAGAACAGCTCGCGGATCTCGTCCCTGAGGAACAGGATCGCGAGGATGATGGCCACGGCGAGGAAGCCGAGCAGGATGGCGTACTCGGTCGTCGTCTGGCCATCCTCACGGTCCCGCAGCTCGGCGAGCTTGACCTGGAGCCGAACCAGCGGACGCATCAGGATGTCCGTCATGTGGAGGGACCTCCTCCTTTGGGTCAGAGGGGCGCACTCGCACCCCTGGTGGTTCTGTACGCCCGTCTGACTGTGCGGGCATGCTCAGGGTCAGCGGCAAGGCGCGCTCTGGCAACCGGCCGATGGGTCGGTTTTCCCTAGACCATCGGCTGCACCAGGCGGTCCGCTGCCCCGGCCATCATGAGCGGCGAGATGTGCCCGGCCGTCGCCGTCCCTCAGTCGCGCGCCGGGCGCCGTGAGGCCGCGTACCGCGTGCTGGGCTCGCTCCTCGTTCTCGGAGCGATCGTGTGGACGCTCGCGCTGGTCGGCTTCTCGCTCGCGGCGGATCTCCTCGCCTGGGACGTGCGCTTCGCCTACCTGCCCGCTGCGGAGGCCGTGCTCGAGGGCCGCTCGCCCTACCCCGCCCTCGACGACCCGATCCTGGAGGAGCAGAAGGGGTACGTCTACCCGCCCCAGCTCGTCCTCGCGCTCCTGCCGCTGACGCCGCTTCCGATCGACGTCGTCGCGCTGCTCGCGGCCGCCCTCATGCTCGCGCTGACCGCGCTCACCCTGTGGCTGCTCGATGTGCGAGACCCGCGCTGCTACGCCGCGGCGGCGCTCTGGATGCCTGTGGCGAGCGGCACGGTTCTCGCGAACGTCTCCATCCCGCTGGCGTTCGCCCTCGCCGTCGTCTGGCGCTACCGCGACCGGCTCTGGCTCCCCGCGCTCACCCTCGGCCTCGCGGTCTCGGCAAAGCTCCTCCTCTGGCCGATAGCCCTCTGGATGCTCGCGACGCGACGCCTTCGCACGCTCGCCGCAGCGGTCGCCGTCGGCGTCGGCGTGACGGTGGTCTCCTGGGCGGCGATCAGGTTCGACGGCTTCCGGGCGTACCCGGATCTGCTCGCGCGGCTGTCGGACATCCAGGCGGGGAACAGCTACTCGTTCGCCGGTATGGCGGCCGCCGTGGGGCTCGACCGGGCCGCCGGCCAGGTCGCCGGCGTGCTCGTCGGCGCCGGGCTCCTCGTCGCCGCGGCGCTTCTCGCCCGGCGCGGAGAGGCCGTCCGCCCGTTCACGTGCGCGACCGCCTCCATCCTCGCGCTGAGCCCGATCGTGTGGCTCCACTACCTGGTCGTGCTCCTCGTGCCGATGGCGATCGCACGCCCTCGGTTCTCTGCTCTCTGGCTGCTGCCGATCGTGCTCTGGACGAGCCCCGAGCCGGGGTACGCGGAGGGGGCGCGCACGTTCGGCCCGGCCCTCGTCGCCGCTGTCCTCGTCGCAGCGATCCTCGTCCGGCCGGCGCCGGCGGAGGCGCGCGCGACCGGCGCCCCTGGACGAGGATGAGCGCTGGAGAATCCTCGTCTGCGCTCGCGCCCGTGCTGAGGGGCGCGATCCGAGCCGGCTCGCTTCTCCTCTTCGCGATCCTCCCGCTCGTGGTCGTCGCATTCGTGACGCAGGCCCTCGCCGGAGGCGAGATCCCGGTCGAGGCGCGCGCCTATCACCGGGCCGCGGAGGCGATTCTCCAGGGAGCCTCGCCGTATCGAGCGCTGTCGGACCGGGAGTTGATCGCAGGCGACGGGTACGTCTATCCGCCGCTCACGGCGCTCGTCCTGACCCCGCTTGCGCCGCTCCCCGGGTGGCTTGTCGCGGCGATCCTGGATGCCCTCATCGTCGGCGCGCTATTCGCGACCCTCGGAGTGCTCGGCGTGCGCGACTGGCGGTGCTACGGCCTCGTGCTCCTATGGCCGCCGGTCATTCAATCGCTGCTGACGTCGAACATCAACGCCTTCCTGGCGCTTGCCGCAGCGGCGGCATGGCGGTGGCGGGAAGCCCCGCGAGTGTGCGGCACGGCGATCGGCGCGGCGTTCGCCGCGAAGCTCCTCCTGTGGCCGCTCGGACTGTGGTGCGCGGTGACGGGTCGAGCTCGGGCTCTTTCCTGGGCGCTCACCTCGGCGCTCCTCCTGCTGGCCGGGTCCTTCGCGCTCATCCGGTTCCAAGACGTCTCGAGGTACCCCCCCCTCGTCCGGCGAGTCGGCGATCTTATGGACGACCGGGGCTACAACGTCTTTCCGGCCGCGCTCGACCTGGGCGCGCCTTCGCAGGGAGCGCGTCTTCTCTGGCTGGCGGTGGCCTCCGCGCTGCTGCTCGGGGTTGTCCGCCTCGCACGCCGCGGCGACGACCGGCGGGCGTTCGTCCTCGCGATCGCCGCGACGCTCGTCGTCAGTCCTGTTCTCTGGCTGCACTACTTCGTCTTCCTCGTCCCTGTCGCCGCGCTCGCCTCTCCTCGCCTGGGGCTCGTCTGGCTCGCACCCCTGGCGATGTACGCGACAAACGGGGGGATGAGCCCGCCGCCGGCTCAGCGGACGGCGACCATCGCCGTCGCGCTCGTCGTGTTCCTGGCTGCGCTGAACGGGGCCGGGAGGCGCGTCGCGCGGCCGCGTGCGATTCCGTCGGGCAGGGAGGCGTCGGCGTGATGACCCCGTCGCGTTGGGCGTGGAGGCGGTCGGGCGCCCGGGCGTTGCTCGCCCCCCGGCGCGCGCGCGAGGGCGCGGCGTTCGCGCTCTTCGCGGCCATGCCCGCGGCGGCCCTCGCGCTGCTCGTGCTCGACTCCGTGCGCGACGGCGCAGCCGCCCTCGACTTCCGCGTCTTCTACGAGGCGGCGGAGCAGCTCGTCCGTGGGGAGAGCCCGTATCCCGGCTACGTCTACCCGCCGCTCCCGGCGTTCGCGTCCGTCCCTCTCGTCGCCCTTCCGTTCGAGGCCGCTGCTGTGGTTGTGATGCTCGCGCTCGCGGGCTGCGCCGCCGGCACGCTCGCGGCCGTCGGCGTCCGCGACTGGCGCTGCTACGGGGCAGCTCTACTCTGGCCGTCCGTCCTCGCCGGCGTCCAGACGGGAAACGTCACCCTCGTGCTTGCCCTGTGCGCTGCTCTCGCCTGGAGGGTACGCGATCGCGCGCCGGCGGCAGGCGCGGCGGTGGGCATCGCTCTCGCGGCGAAGCTCGTCCTCTGGCCGCTCGTCCTCTGGCTCGCCGCGTCGCGGCGGGCCGCAGCAGCCGCGTTCGCCTGTGTCGCCGGCGTCGCGCTCGTGATCCTCCCCTGGGGTCTCCTCGGCTTCTCCGGGCTCGGCGGGTACCTAAACGTCGTCCGCCGGGTCGAGGGCGAGGTTCGAGGGGACTCGTACACCCTCTACGTCGTCGCCCTCGACCTCGGCGCCGGCGAGGCGCTCGCCCGCGCGGTCTGGCTCGGGCTCGGCGGAGTCCTTCTCCTCGCGACCGTCGTCGTCGCCTGGCGCGGGAACGAGCGCGGCGCGTTCGTGCTGGCGCTCGCCGCCGCGCTCGCGCTCTCCCCGATCGTCTGGCTCCACTACTTCGCCCTCCTGCTGCCAGCGGTCGCGGTGGCGCAGCCACGGCTCGGCCCGCTCTGGGTGCTGCCCCTCCTCATGTACGTGACGCCGGGGAGCGGGCACCCGACTCCGTTCCAGACCGCAGCTACGCTCGCCGCGGCCGCGCTCACGATCGCGCTCTGCTACGCGAGCACGCGGGAGGCGCCCGCCGGGAGGCCGGCTCCGAGAGCGGCGCAGGCCCGGCCGGGGGAAGCGTGAGCCGGCGCGCCGCGTCCGCCGTCTCCGTGGGCATGCATCCGGCGGCGGCTTGGCGGCGCCGGACGAGGCTTGCCGAGGTCACGGCCGAGCGCATCTGGCCGCTCGCGATCTGGGTGGCGATGGCGGCGTGGACGGTCGTCCTCTGCGTGACCGTCCGGGGCGCGTACGAGAGCTTCCGGCTCGGGCGCTTCGACCTCGGCCACATGGTGCAGGCGGTCTGGAGCACGGCGCACGGCCGGCCGCTCGAGGTGACGCACTCGGCTACGGGGGAGCAGGTTCTGCGCCTTGCCGGCCACGTCGACCCCTTCCTCGTCCTGCTCACGCCCATCTGGGTGGCGTGGCCGTCCCCGCTCTCGCTCGCGTTCGCTCAGATCGCGGTCGTCTCGCTCGGCGCGCTGCCCGTCTACTGGCTCGGGAGGCGGTACCTGGCGTCCCGATCCGCCCCTGGCCTGCTCGCGCTCGCGTATCTGGCCTACCCGTGGCTCGCGTGGAGCGCGCTCGGGGCCATCCACCCCGTGACCTTCGCGATCCCCTTCTACCTCTTCGCCTTCTGGTTCCTCGACACGGGGCGTCTCCTGCCGTTCGCGCTCTTCGCGGCGCTCGCGATGTCGACGGGCGAGCTCATGGGGCTCCCCATCCTCGCGCTCGGCCTCTGGTACGCGGCCGCCCGCAGCCGCCCGCGGCCGGGCCTTCTGATCGCGGCCGCCGGCCTGGCCTGGACGCTTGTCGCCGTGTACGTGGTCGTCCCTGCCGCGGCCGGCCGGGAAAGCATGTTCTACGGCTTCTACGACCAGGTCGGCGGCTCGCCGCAGGGCGTCGCGCGTCGGCTTCTCGTCGATCCCGGGACCGTGCTCGGGGCGCTCGTGGAGGCGCACGACCTCGCCTATCTCGCGCTCCTGGCCGCGCCGCTCGCGGGGCTGTTCCCGCTCGCGCCGGGGGTCGCGCTCGCCGGGGCCCCGCAGCTCGTCGCGAACCTCCTCTCGGACTTCCGCTCGATGACCGACCCGCGCTACCACAGCATCGCGGCCGTCTTCCCCTTCCTGCTGCTCGCGACCGTGCTCGGGATCGCGCGCCTCCGCGGCTTCCGGCAGGCGCCCACCGCGGCCCTCGTGCTCCTCCTCTGCGTCGCGACGGCCGTCCTCCTCGGCCCGTGGGCGCGAACGATCGGGAAGGTGCCGCTCGGAGTCGAGCGGGACCGCACGCCAGAGCGGGTCGCAGCGCTTCGCCAAGCGATCGAGCTCGTCCCGGACGGCGTGCCGGTGACCGCCAGCAACAGCGCCGGCGCCCACCTCTCGGCGCGCCGCTACGTCTACGTCGTCCCCGTCCTCGGCCGTGCAGAGTGGGCGGTCGTCGACCTGCGCGAGCCCTGGGCGGTCCGGGCCGACTCCCCCATCCTCACGAAGCGGCCGAGGGCGATTCGCGCCGTTGTCTCGCGGCTCGAGCGCGACCCTCGCTGGCGGAAGGTGTTCGAGCGCGAGAGGGTGGTCGTCTTCCGCAAGTCAGCGCCCTGACGTCGACGCAGCCCGCTCGATCACGGTCACCTCGTCGCCGAGGTAGATGGCGCGGGCGCCGCGTTCGGCGAGGAAGTCGCGCGAGTGCGACTCGTACGTCTCGTCGACGAGGACGATGCGGTACTCGTCCGCAAACGCCTTCCAGTCGCGCCCCCGCTCTGCGTTGTAGCGGAGGAGGCGCTCGAAGAACCGCTCGTCGTAGAGCTCGAAGCGCACGTCGTAGGCGACCCGGCCGCGCAGCTCCGGGAGCTTCCAGAGGAGCCAGTCGGAGAAGCGGTCGGCGGCGAACACGCGGTCCCCGGGGCGAAGCGCACCCCGCACGGCCTGCACCGCCCCCCGCGGCCACTCGCTCTCGTACCAGCCTGCGTCCCGCACCAGGGAGAAGACGGCTGCGGCCGCGAGGCTTGCCGCCGCGACCGCGAACAGCCCCCTGTTCAGCGTGCGGCGCGGCGCGCTTGGGCGGCGGCTCTCGAGCGTCCTGCCAAGTGCGACGGGGAGAAGGACCATGCACGCCATCGCGAACCAGACGATGCCGCGGATCGCGGTCACGGCCCCGGCGAAGGTCAGGAGGAGCACGGCGACGTCGTACCCGGCGAGCCTCCGCCGGCCCAACCAGACGAGCGGGGCGGCGATCGCCGCGAGCACGTAGAAGAAGAGCGTGTCCGCTGCCGGCGCCGCCCAGCCCCACTCGGTCACGACGCCCGCGAAGGGCGGGTCGAGGAGCATCAGGCGGTAGTAGCGGGCGGTCTCGAGCGGGCCGTAGGGGGTCGCGAGCACCGCGAGCGGGGCGAGGAGCGCGAGCGGCACGCTCCGCCGCGCCGAGCGCCCGCGCGAGCGGACGAGCTCGTAGCCGGCGAGCAGCACGGCGAGGAGCGCGCCGAGCGCGACGCTGCCGTGCACGTTCGCCCACACGACGAGCAGCGGCAGCGCGAGCCAGACGCGGCGGCTGGGACGGCGCGCCTCCGCGGCCAAGAGCCAGACGAGCGCCGTGTAGAAGGGCAGGGCGAGCATCTGGGCCCGGATCGACCACGCCCAAGGCGCGGCCAGGAGCACCGGCAGGAAGAGGGCCCAGAACGCCCGCGGGCCGGCGCCGAGGCGGCGCGCGGCCGCGGCCGCGAGCGCGAACGCGGCGAGCACGATCGCGCAGGCGGCAACCGCGAGCAGCGCGTGCCCGCCGAGCGCGTGCACGCCGTAGAAGAACAGGTGGGCTAGCCACTGCTGGTCGGTCCAGCGGGCGCCGCGCCCGTACACGGTCAGCTCGTCGCGCTCCGGCAGCCCGTGCTCGACGATCTCCCGCCCGGCGACGAGGTTCAGCCAGCTGTCGTTGACGAGCAGGAAGGGCGGGAAGACGAGCAGGAAGACGAGCCCGAAGCCCCCGAGGAGGACCACGAGGATGAACTCCTCCTCGGCGATGCGGCGGAGCGTCCGCACCCGCTATTCGTCGGCGTAGATGGGGCTCTCCACGAGCCCGTGCTGGTAGGCGAGCCGCGTGGCCTCGGTGCGGTTCTTCACTCCGAGCTTGCGGTAGATGTTCGTCAGGTGGAACTTCACCGTCTGCGGCGCCACCCAGAACTCCTTCGCGATCTCCTCGTTGGAGAGGCCCCGGGCGAGCGCGCCCAGGATGGTCAGCTCGCGCTCCGTCAGGCCGAGCGAGCGCGCCGCCGCGCGCTGCCCCTCCTCGAGGCCGACGGCGGTGTGCACGTTCCCCTCCAGCGCCTGCCGTAGCGTCGCCGGCAGGTCGCTCGGGTCGACCGTCTTCACCACGTAGGCGGCGGCGCCGCGGCGGAGCGCGGCCTCGATCAGCTCCTGGCTCGTCGAGGCGGAGAGCATCACCACCTTCACCTCCGGGTGGCGGCGCCTGATCTCGTCCAGGCAGGCAAGCCCGTCCATGTGCGGCATGCGCACGTCGAGGAGCACGAGGTCGGGCTTCGTCCTGGAGACGAGCGGGAGCACCTGCGTCCCGGACTGCGTCTCGGCGACGATCTCGAAGTCGCCGTCCGCCTCCAGCGCCCGGCGGATGCCGTCCAGGACGAGACGGTGGTCGTCCGCGATCAGCACGCGCATCGGCATGGGCGGGAGTGTGGCACAGCGCCGCGACGGCGTCAGCGGGCGGGCCGGGGAGCGCCCCCGAACAGGGCAGGCTAGGGCACCCCTCCGGGGGAGCGGGCCCGCCCTGGACGCAGGGCTAGACCCTCGTTCGGGGGATTGCCGGTGCCCCTGGAGGGGGATACCGTGTGACCGCAGAACCGAGGACAACCGAGCCCCGCTGCCTGTTACTCGAGGGGGAGAGCAACGGGATCAGGGCGAGTTCCACGCAGCGAAGGGAGAAGAGCGAGATGGGGAAGATGGGCTACGTCGCACGGCTTCTGCGCGCCGTGCTCCTGCTGGGCGTCGCGGCGACACTCGTCGGAGTGCCGCTCGCGTCGTCCGTGAACCCGGACATCGACGGGTTCGAGCTGGACGGCAACGCGGCGGGCGGAGGCAGGAGCGACTGGGACGCCCTGGGCAGCCCCCTCGAGTTCACCGGCTTCATCGCCGACCCCACGGACAGGAGCGACCGCGGGTTCACGACCGGCGGCTCGAAGGACACGAACGACATCAGCCAGTGGCGCTGGGTGGACGGCCAGGTCACCCCCGCGAAGGACGACATCGCCCACGCGTACGCGGCCGTGTACGCGGAGGACTCGAACCTCATCCTCTACTTCGGCCAGAACCGCGTCCCCGAGCAGCGCGGCGACGCGAACGTCGGCTTCTGGTTCCTCCAGAACCCGGTCGGCCTGAACGCCGACGGCACCTTCTCCGGCACGCACGCGGACGGCGACCTGCTCGTGCAGAGCGAGTTCACGAACGGCGGCGTCGTCTCCGGCGTGCACATCTTCAAGTGGCAGGGCGGCGCGCTGCAGCTCGTCTCCAACCAGGCGCAGTGCGCGGGCGGCAAGCTCGGCACCGCCGACGCGTGCGCCATCGTCAACACGGGCGCGGTCTCCACCTCCTGGGCGGGAAGCATCCCCGCCCCCTACTTCTTCGAGGGCGGGATCAACCTGACGGCCGTCTTCGGGCAGAACGTGCCCTGCTTCTCCACCTTCCTCACGAACACGCGCACCTCCCAGTCGGAGAGCGCGCAGCTCAAGGACTTCACCCTCGGCGAGATCGACACGTGCGGCTCGATCGTGATCCGCAAGGAGGCGACGCCGAGCGACGGGACGCAGTTCGGGTACACGGCGACCGGCCTCGACCCGTCGAGCTTCTCGCTCGCCGCCGGCGGCAGCCAGACGTACTCCAAGCTGCAGCCCGGCTCGTACTCGGTCGCCGAGAACGCCCCGCCCGCCGGCTGGGCCTTCGACAGCCTCTCCTGCTCGACGAGCGGGCCCGGGACGAGCGCCTCGATCAGCGGCGCGACGGCGAGCATCACGCTCGGCTTCCTCGGCCACGTCGAGTGCACGTACGTGAACAAGCGCAAGCCGCAGGTCCGGGTGGTGAAGGCGCTCGAGCCGAGCTCGGACCCGGGCAGGTTCGACCTCCAGATCAACGGCGTCACGCACGCCGACGACGTCGGCGACGGGGGAAGCACCGGCTTCAAGGAGGTCGATCCGGGCACCGTGAGCGTCGGCGAGCTCGCCGGCGCCGGCACCGACCTCGCGAGCTACGTCTCCAGCGTCGCCTGCGACTCGGGCAAGGGGTCGGCCAGCGGGACGAGCCACTCGTTCGCCGTCGGCTTCGGCGACCAGGTCACGTGCACGATCACGAACCGGCGCAAGCCGGAGGTGAAGGTGGTGAAGGCGGTCGAGCCGGCGACCGACCCGGGGCGCTTCGACCTGCTCGTGAACGGCGAGGTGAAGCGCGAGGACGCGGCGAACGGCCAGGACACGGGCTTCGTCCAGGTCGCCGCCGGCGCGGTGACCGTGGGCGAGGCGGCCGGCTCCGGCACGAGCCTCTCCGACTACGTCTCCAAGGTCGCCTGCGACTCCGGCAAGGGCTCGACCGACCCCGGGACGAGCCACGCCTTCTCCGTCGACTACGGCGACCGGGTCACCTGCACGATCACGAACACGCGCAAGGCGCGGCTGACCGTGATCAAGCACGTCGTCAACGACAACGGCGGCACGAAGTCGGCCTCCGACTTCGCGATCTCGGTCTCGGGCTCCGCCCCGAGCCCGGCGAGCTTCCAGGGCGCCGAGTCGCCTGGCACGCAGGTCGCGATCGGCCCCGGCTCCTACAGCGTCACGGAGACCGTCGACCCCGACTACGACGTGACCTACTCGGCCGGCTGCTCGGGGACGATCGCGGCGGGCGGGAGCGCGACCTGCACGATCACGAACGACGACCGCCCGCCGAAACTGACGCTGGTCAAGGTGGTGGTCAACGACAACGGCGGGACGGCGCAGCCGAGCGCGTGGACGCTGCGGGCGTCCGGCCCGACCGGCTTCTCGGGCGCCGGTCCCTCGGTGTCGAGCGGGGCGAGCTTCGACGCGGGCTCCTACGACCTCTCCGAGTCCGGCCCCGCGGGCTACGAGGCGAGCGACTGGGAGTGCTCGGACGGGCAGGCGGACGCGGACACCGTGAACGTGGGTCTCGGCGAGGAGATCACGTGCACGATCACGAACGACGACCGCCCGGCGACCCTGGTCGTGGTCAAGACCGTGGTCAACGACAACGGCGGCACGGCGGTCTCCTCCGACTGGACGATGAACGTGGCCGGCCCGACGCCGCTCTCCTTCCCCGGCGCCCCCGCGCCCGGCACCTCCAGCCAGGTGGACGCGGGCGCCTACAAGGTCACCGAGTCGGGCGGCCCCGCCGGGTACGCGCTCACCTACTCCGGCGACTGCGACGCGGACGGCGACGTCACGCTCGCGGTCGGCGAGACGAAGACGTGCGTGCTCGCGAACGACGACCAGCCGGCGACCCTCACCGTCGTCAAGCACGTCGTCAACGACAACGGCGGCGGCGCCGACGCGGGCGACTTCACGATGACGATCAACGGCGTCACCGCCGCCGGCGGCAACTCGTTCCCCGGCTCCGAGTCGGGCGTGACGAGGACGATCACGACCTTCGGGGAGTACTCGGTCACCGAGAGCTCCGTGGAGGGCTACGAGCAGGTGAGCGCCTCCGAGGGCTGCGCGGGGACGATCGCCCTCGGCCAGCACAAGACCTGCACGATCACGAACGACGACCGCCCGCCGAAGCTGACCCTGGTCAAGGTGGTGGTCAACGACAACGGCGGGACGGCGGCGCCGAGCGCGTGGACGCTGCGGGCGTCCGGCCCGACCGGCTTCTCGGGCGCCGGTCCCTCGGTGTCGAGCGGGGCGGGCTTCGACGCGGGCTCCTACGACCTCTCCGAGTCCGGCCCCGCGGGCTACGAGGCGAGCGACTGGGAGTGCTCGGACGGGCAGGCGGACGCGGACACCGTGAACGTGGGTCTCGGCGAGGAGATCACCTGCACGATCACGAACGACGACCGGGCGCCGAAGCTGACCCTGGTCAAGGTGGTGGTGAACGACAACGGCGGGACGGCGCAGCCGAGCGCGTGGACGCTGCAGGCGTCCGGCCCGACCGGCTTCTCGGGCGCCGGCCCCTCGGTGTCGAGCGGGGCGAGCTTCGACGCGGGCTCCTACGACCTCTCCGAGTCCGGCCCCGCCGGCTACGAGGCGAGCGCGTGGGTCTGCTCGAAGGGGCAGGCGGACGCGGACACGGTGAACGTCGGCCTGGGCGACGAGATCACCTGCTCGATCACGAACGACGACCTGGCGCCGAAGCTGACCCTGGTCAAGGTCGTGGTGAACGACGACGGCGGGAGCGCGCTCCCGAGCGACTGGACGCTCTCCGCGGACGGGCCGACCGACCTTTCCGGGCAGGGCCCGACGGTCGTCAGCGGCCCGGGCTTCGACGCGGGCTCCTACGACCTCTCCGAGTCGGGCGGCAAGCCTGGCTACCTGGCGAGCGCCTGGGCCTGCGACGAGGGGCAGGTGGACGGCGACACGGTCGAGGTCGGTCTCGGCGACGAGATCACCTGCCGGATCACGAACGACGACCAGCCGGCGCGGCTGATCGTCCGCAAGGTCGTGGTCAACGACAACGGCGGCGCGAAGCAGGCGCAGGACTTCTCGTTCCAGGTGAACGGCGGCTCCGCGCAGGCGTTCGAGGCGGACGGCGAGAACGAGCTCGTCGTGCCCGCCGGCATCTATGACGTGAGCGAGCCGGCGGTGGCCGGGTACTCCACGAGCTACCAGGGCTGCTCGAACATCGTGCTCCCGCTCGGCGGCTCCGCCACCTGCACGATCACCAACAACGACGTGCCGCGCGGGCAGGGTTCGATCGACGTCCAGAAGTCGGCCGACCCGACCTCGGTCAAGGAGCCGGGCGCCCCGGTGACGTTCTCGGTGACGATCACGAACACGTCCCTGGACGTGGACATCACCGTCACGAACGTCGTGGACAGCGTCTTCGGCGACCTCGACGACGACGGCGGCAACGGCTGCTTCGACGTCCCGATCAACATGGCCCCAGGCGCGAAGGCGACCTGCACCTTCCAGCGGGAGATCACGGGCGCGCCCGGCAGCACGCACCGCAACGTGGTCACGGTGAGCGGCCGGGACGAGAACGGCAACTCGCTCTCCGACTCGGACGACGCCACGGTGGACATCACGCCCCGCGTGATCGACCTGGTGATCGTCAAGGAGGCGACCTCGCCCACCCCGCTCAACGGCACGGTCACCTACACGCTGACGGTCTCGAACCGCGGGCCCGACCCGGCGACGAACGTCCAGGTCGCCGATCCGGCCCCGGCCGGGATCACGTACCTGTCGGCGAGCCCGTCCCAGGGGACGTGCGCGGTGAGCGCGTCGCTCGTCACCTGCAGCCTGGGCACGCTGAACGCGGGCCAGACGGTCACGATCACGATCGTCGCGCGGGCGACCGCGGTCGGCACGCACACGAACACCGCCACCGCCACGGGCGGGGGCGGCCGCGAGGCGAACGCGGCGGACAACGTCGACTCGGCGGTCACCGTCGTGCCGGCGCCGCTGCGCCCGCCGGCGGCGAAGCCGGCGCCCAAGCCGGCCCCGGAGGTGTGCCTGACGCTGACCGTCTCCCCGAAGATGGTGAAGGCGGACGGCAAGCCGGACCGGGTGCGGGTCGTGGTGACGGCCGGGAAGAAGCGGGTGAAGGGCGTGCGCGTGCTCCTCATCGGCCCGGGCGTGCGCACGAGCGCGCTCTCCGACAGGAGCGGCGTCGCGATCCTGCGCATCAACCCGCGCCGGCCGGGCCTGATCACGATCACCGCGGTCGAGCGCAACCAGCGGGTGTGCGGCCCGAGGCGGATCGGTGTGGTGGGGGTCTTCCTCCCGCCGCTCACGGGCTAGCGGGGAGGGGGCGCTACGCGGGGAGCCGGGGGGCGGCTGCGGTCGCCCCCCGGCCCTGTCCGGCGCCTCACTCGAACGGGGAATTGCCGCTCCCTCCGGCGGGGGATACCGTGAGGCGCGGATGAGGGAGGCCGGAAAGGTCGGGATCGCGTGCGCGGCCGCGGCCGTCGCGCTCGCGGCGATCGCCGCGCCCTGCGCCGGCGCTGGCGCCGCCCGGGCCTCGGACGTGCACGTGGTCGGCGCCGGCACGCTCCTCTGGGCGCAGGTGACGGTGCGGGCGAAGCCGCGCCCCGGCGCGGCCCGCGTGGGCGTGCTCAAGGAGTTCCGCCCCGACTTCCGGCCGCAGATCGTGCTCGCCCTCGAGGCGCGGCGGGCGAAGGACGGACGGCCGACCTGGTACCGGGTGAGCCTGCCCGGGCGGCCGAACGGCCGCTCGGGCTGGGTGCCCGCCGGAAGCGTCGAGCTGCGCCCGGTGCGCAAGCGGCTCGTCATCTACCGAGGCGCCCGCCGCTTCGAGTTCTGGGAGGGCGAGCGGCTCGTCCGGACGGGCCGGGTCGCGGTGGGGAAGCCGGGCGCGGAGACCCCGCTCGGCCTCTTCTACGTCACCTGGAAGTTCGACCCCCGCATCGACCCCGACTGGGCGATCCTCGGCAACTACGCGTTCGAGACGAGCGCGTACTCGAAGCTGACCGACTGGCCCGGCGGCGGCATCGTCGGCGTGCACGGCACGCCCTGGCCGGAGCTCCTCGGGCAGGCGGTCTCCCACGGCTGCGTCCGCCTGCACAACCGCGACATCGAGTTCCTGCGCGCCCGCGTCCCGCTGGGGACGCCGGTGAAGATCGTCCGCTGAGCTACGAGCTCGCCCGGAACGCGTAGGGGAGCGGGCCGGCGCCCTGGGGGGCGCGCCGGTAGACGCCGCGCTCCGCGGGCGCCGAGGCGAGGTCGCGCAGCTCGTACCCGGGCTGCAGGAAGCGGTAGCCGGGGACGAAGGGCCGCCAGGAGCCGCCGCGCCCGTAGGCGACGGACGTACGCTCGAAGCGGAAGCCGAACGCGTTGCAGGCGGCGCGGCCGCCGTCCCAGCTCTCCGCGGTCGCGATCGGCGCCCACCGCCCCGAGGAGCCGGCGAGGTGGACGGGCTCCGTGCGCGGCTCGCCGTCCACCCACACGCGCCAGTAGCCCGGCCGCCCGGCCACCTCGAGCACCGCGATCCGGTAGCCGCGCCCGACCGGCACCTCCTCCTCGAGCAGGATGAAATCGGGCGCTCGGCCCTCCCGCGTCACCTCGGCGTAGAGGAAGGGCTGGACGCCGGGGACGGCCGCGATCCCCGCCTGGATCCAGGCGTCGCCGCCGTTCGCCCCCTGGCCCGGCCCGCCGACGCCGACCCAGCCGGCGACGTGCCCGGCCTCGACCTCGGGGGCGCGCAGGAGCGAGATGGTGGAGCGCACGCCGTGCCCGCGCTGGGCCGCCTGATGGCCGGCGTACGCGTACCCGCCCGCGCCGTGGGGGCAGCCCGCCTTGCCGGCGCGCGCCGTCCCCGACGCGGCCACGAGCGCGCCGGCAAGCGCCGCCGCCACCGCTGCCACCGCCGCAGAACGCCCTCCCAGCCGCACGCGGAAGTGGTCGGCGCGGGGCCCGGCGGCGCCGATCCCTCGTTCGTGGGGACCCGGGGCCCGGGCCTACAATCCGGGCGATGGCCACGCTCGAGGACCGCGAGGCCGCCCGCTCGCTCGAGTCGTGGCGGAGGGAGCGCTACGCGCGGGCGCCCGAGCGGCAGGACGAGCTCCTCTCGACCATCTCCGGGATCGAGAACGAGCCCCTGTACACACCCGAGAACGTCGAGATCGACTACGGGCGCGACCTCGGCTACCCGGGCGAGTTCCCCTTCACCCGCGGCGTCTACCCGTCCATGTACCGCGGCCGCCTGTGGACGATGCGGCAGTTCGCGGGCTACGGCACGGCGGAGGAGACGAACGCCCGCTTCCGCTACCTGCTCGCCCACGGCCAGACCGGGCTCTCGACCGCGTTCGACATGCCCACGCTGATGGGCTACGACTCCGACCACCCGCGCGCGCTCGGGGAGGTGGGGCGGGAGGGCGTCGCGATCGACTCGCTCGCGGACATGGAGACGCTCTTCGCGGGGATCCCGCTGGGTGAGGTGTCCACCTCGATGACGATCAGCTCGCCGGCCGCGATCGTGCTCGCCTTCTACGTCTGCGTCGGCGAGCGGCAGGGGGTGCCGCGGGCGCAGCTCCGGGGCACGGCGCAGACGGACATCTTGAAGGAGTACATCGCCCAGAAGGAGTGGATCTTCCCGCCCGAGCCGTCCATGCGGCTCGTCGTGGACATGATCGAGTTCTGCGCCCGGGAGATGCCGCTCTTCCACCCGATCTCCATCTCCGGCTACCACATCCGGGAGGCGGGCTCGACGGCCGCCCAGGAGCTCGCCTTCACGCTCGCGAACGGCTTCGCCTACGTGGAGGCGGCGCTCGCGCGCGGCCTCGACGTGGACGACTTCGCCCCCCGCCTCTCCTTCTTCTTCAACGCGCACCTCGACTTCTTCGAGGAGATCGCCAAGTACCGGGCGGCGCGGCGGATCTGGGCGCGCGAGCTGCGCGACCGCTACGGCGCGCGCAACGAGCGCTCGCTGCTCATGCGCTTCCACACGCAGACCGCGGGCGTCTCCCTCACCGCCCAGCAGCCGGAGGTGAACATCGTCCGGACGACGATCGAGGCGCTCGCCGCCGTGCTCGGCGGGACGCAGAGCCTGCACACGAACTCCTACGACGAGGCGCTCGCCCTGCCGACGGAGGAGGCGGCGCGGATCGCGCTCCGCACGCAGCAGGTGATCGCCCACGAGTCGGGGGTGGTGAACACGATCGACCCGCTCGGCGGCTCCTACTACGTCGAGCACCTGACGAGCACGCTGGAGGCGCAGGCGTACGAGTACTTCGAGCGGATCGAGAAGCTGGGCGGCGTGATCGCCGCGATCAAGGAGAACTTCTTCCAGCGCGAGATCGCGGAGGCCTCCTTCCGCTACCAGGCCGAGGTCGAGTCCGGCCGGCGCGTGGTGGTGGGCGTCAACCGCTACCAGGTGGCGGACGAGAAGCCGATCCCGATCCTGAAGATCGACCCGGCGCTCGAGCGCAAGCAGGTCGAGCGCCTGCGGGCCGTGCGCGCGCGCCGCGACGCGGCCGCGGTGGAGGCCCGGCTCGCCGCGCTCAAGGAGGCGGCCGCCCGCGAGGACGTCAACCTGCTGCCGCTGATCATCGACGCCGCCCGCGACTACGTCACGCTCGGCGAGATGTGCGACGCGCTCCGCGAGGTGTGGGGCGTGTGGCGCGAGACGCCGGTCTTCTAGGGTTCGAGGCTCCCCGAGACCGATTGCGGGAGCCGACCGCTCGCGACGACTCCCGGCCCGAGGTCAGTGCCTTGGAAGGGGCGCTGGAGGATCCGGAACGGCGCGGCGGCCAGCCAGGTGGCGTAGGCAGCCCAGGCCGGTGGCTGGTAGTTGCGTCCACTCGCCGCGGTGCGCTCGGCCAGGCTGCGCTCGTCCCGCCGGCGCCGGGCGAGCAGGGCCCGGACGGCCTCGCTCGCGGAGCCGAGTGGGAACCCGTAGGGCACCGCCACCACCGATGCCAGCCCCGTCTCCTCGAGCCTGGCGGCGATCTCCTCGCGGTCGTAGCGCCTGATGTGCCCCGCCTTCTCGTCCCAGGGCCCGTAACGCTCGCGTCCCAGCGGGACGCTCACCATCAGCGTGCCGCCTGGGGCGAGGTGGCGGAGCCAGCCTGCGAGCGCCGCCCGGTCGTCCTCGATGTGCTCAAGCACCTCGAAGGCGCAGACGAGATCGAACGGCCCATCTGAGGCGAACTCCTCGGCGGTCGTGTTCAGGACGAGGCCCAGCTTGCCTACGCGGCGCGCGGCAATCGCGTACGAGGCGGGGTCGGGCTCGAGCCCGACGTACTCGAGCCGGCGGGCAAGCAACGCGCCGATGGAGCCCACGCCCGCGCCGATCTCGAGCACCCGCTGCGCCCCTTCCGGGAGCAGTCGCCGGACGAGGTCGTAGCGCAGCCACGCCGTGAGCGAGAGTGGGGGCAGGGGCGTCCGGCCCCGAGCGATCGGCATGGCGCGAGCTTCGCACACGCCGCGCGCCCGCGCCCGTGCGGAGCCGGGGCGTCCGCGACGTCCCCGTATCCTCCTGGGATCTCCGGCGTCGTCTTTCTGACCCGGCGCTTTCCCCCCTCGATCGGGGGCATGCAGACCCTGTCCGCGTCTGTCTGGCGGGCGCTTGCGGGGGCGCCGGGGAGCGCGCTGATCGCGCACCGGGGCTCGAACCGGTCGCTTCCCGCCTGGTTGCCGCTCGCGCTCGCGCGGCTCGTAGCGCGTGCGCTCGCCCGTCGGCCCGGCCTCGTGCTCGCTGGGGACGCGCTCACGCACGCGCTCGCCTACCCGCTGGCGAGGGCGCTCAGGGCGCGGACCGCGGTGATCGTCCATGGCCTCGACGTGACCTACCGGAACCCTCTGTACAGGCTCCTCGTCTCGCCTGCGCTCCGGCGAGCCGACACCGTGCTCGCGAACAGCCGAGCGACCGCGGCCGAGGCGATCCGGGTCGGTGTGCCGGCGGAGCGGGTGCACGTCCTCCGCGTGGGAATCGACGCCCCCGTCGTCGGCGAGGCCGAACGGCGAGCCGCAAGAGCCGCGCTCGTGGAGCGCGTGGGCGCGACCGGCGCCGACATCCTCATGCTCACCCTCGGCCGGCTCGTCCCCCGCAAGGGGGTGAGGTGGTTCGTGGAGAACGTGCTCCCCGAGCTTCCTCCGCACCTGCTCTACTTGGTCGCCGGGGACGGGCCCGAGGCGGCGAACGTCCGACGAGCGGTGCGCGGGCGCGGCCTCGAGGAGCGCATCCGCCTGCTGGGGCCTGTGAACGACGAGGAGCGCGAGCGTCTGCTGCGGGGCGCGGACCTCCTCGTGCGGCCGAACGTGCCGGTTCCGGGCGACATGGAGGGCTTCGGCCTCGTCACGGTCGAGGCTGCGGTGCGGGGGACGCTCGTCGTCGCGTCCGCGCTCGAGGGCCTCGCCGAGGCCGTTGTCGACGGGGTGACGGGGGTGCTCGTTCCTCCGGGGGACGCGGAGGCGTGGAGGCGGACGCTGACGGCGGTCGCGAGTGACCGGGCGCGCCTCTCCGAGCGTGCGGCTGCGTTCCAGGCAGCGGCGCGCGAGCGCTACTCGGAGGGCGCGTTCGCGCGCGACCTGCTCGGCGCCCTCGCTCTCGACGCCGAGGGCTCGACGGGCGCCTGAGGGTTCCGTGCGCGACGGACCTCGTCGATGAGCGGGTCGAGGCGCTCGCGGTCGCTCATCCGCTGCTCGTGCTGGGACGTGATGAGCTCGGAGAGGAGGCCCAAGGAAACGAGCTGGATGCCGACGACGACGAGGAGGACGCCGAGGATGAGCAGCGGACGGTGCCCGATCCCTTGGCCTGCGATCTTGAGCCCGGTGAGGTAGATGAGGATGAGGAATCCGACGAGCCCCATTGCCAGCCCGATCCCTCCGAAGAGGTGGAGCGGGCGATGGCGATACCGGCCCATGAAGGTGACAGTGAGCAGGTCCAAGAGTCCGCGCAGGTAGCGCTCGAGGCCGTATCGCGATTGTCCGTGCTCGCGAGGTCGGTGGCGGACGGGGACCTCCGCGATGCGGAAGCCGCGGTAGGCGGCGAGGACGGGGATGAAGCGGTGCAGCTCGCCGTACAGGCGCAGCCCCTTCACCACCTCGGCTCGGTACGCCTTGAGCCCGCAGTTCATGTCGTGCAGGCGAGCGCCGGAGACGAGCGCGGTCCCCCAGTTGAAGAGGCGCGAGACGATCCGCCGCGTCCAGCGGTCGCTGCGCTGCGTCTTCCAGCCTGAGACGAGATCGAACCCCTCGTCGAGCTTCGCGAGGAGCCTCGGGATCTCCGCCGGGTCGTCCTGCAGGTCGGCGTCGATCGTGACGATCACGTCGCCCTGCGCCTCCATGAAGCCGGCCTGGAGCGCGGCCGCCTTGCCGAAGTTGCGCCGGAGGTGGACGACGATGACGTTCGGCTCCTCGGCATGGAGGCGGCCGAGGACGTCTCTGCTTTGGTCGCTCGATCCATCGTCGACGAAGACGACCTCGAACTGCCCGAGCGGCCCGAGGGCGGCGGCGATCTCCCGGTAGAGCCGCTCGAGAGTTCGCTCCTCGTTCAGGAGCGGGACGACGACGGAGATCACGGCACCGGAGGGTATCGGCGCCTCAGGAGGTTTTCCGTAGCCGTCTCAGATGTCGATCCGGAGCCCGTCGTACGCGAGCTCATAGCCTTCGGGCGTCGGGAGCTCGCACGGCCGGTGGGTGACGAGCAGGCGCCGGGCGCCGGAGGCCTCGAACGCCTCGACCGCCTCCTCCAGCGACAGGTGGCCGCGCGGCTCCCCGTCGAGCTCGCCGCGCAGCAGCGTCGCCTCGCAGACGAAGAGGTCTGCGTCGCGGGCGGCCGCGACGAGCTCCTGCGAGGGCGCGGAGTCGCCCGAGTAGGCGAGCACTGCGCCGTCGGCTTGCACGCGGAAGGCGTACGTCTGCAGCGTGTAGTGGGGGACGCGCGTCGGGGTCACGCGCAGCGGGCCGACCGCGAACGGCTCGTCCGGCCCGTACTCGGCGAGGTGGAAGGAGCGCTCGAACATGTCCGGGAAGCCGAGCCGCTCCCCGAGCTGGGCGAGGAACTCGGTCCCGCCCGGCTGCACCCAGAGCTCCGGCTTGGGCACCGGCCCGTTCGTGGCGAGGTAGAAGGTTCCCCACACCCAGGGCACGAGGTCGCCCCAGTGGTCGAGGTGGAAGTGCGTGATCGCGATCGCGTCCACGGTCGGCCACCTCTCGCTCTCGCGCAGGCGGCCGAGCACGCCGGGCCCGCAGTCGAGCAGGACGCGGCAGCCGTCGGCCTCCACGAGGTAGCCGGAGTGGGCGCTGCCCGGGTTGGGCCAGGCCGGGGAGGAGCCGATGACGGTCAGGCGCACCGAAGTATTCTGCCGACGTGCCGGACAGGAAGATCCGCGTCGTGATCGCGAAGCCGGGCCTCGACGGTCACGACCGGGGGGCCAAGATCATCGCCCGCGCGCTCCGGGACGCGGGCATGGAGGTCATCTACACGGGCCTCCACCAGACGCCCGAGCAGATCGTGGAGACGGCGATCCAGGAGGATGCGGACGCGGTAGGCGTCTCCATCCTCTCCGGCGCGCACATGACGCTCGTGCCGCGGATCCTGGACGGGCTCCGGGCTGCGGGCGCGGACGACGTGCTCGTGGTCGTAGGCGGGACGATCCCCCCGGACGACGCCGAGCAGCTCAAGTCGATGGGGGTCGCCGAGGTCTTCGGCCCCGGCGCGTCCACGAGCGAGATCGTGGACTTCCTGCGCGGCGCCGTCGCCGCTTGAGCTCGAACGCACGCGCTTAGCCAATCGTTCAGGCTGAACATGACGATCGACCGCTTGCTAGCGCCGAAAACTGAGCAGATCGTAGGGACTACGCTTGGAAGGCCAGGATCGATCTGAGCGCGCCGAAGCGGCTCACTTGCGGACAGCGTCCTTCGATGCCCGAGCGTGACCCTTGGATCTCAGCTCGAGGACTCCTACTGGCGGCCCGGGCCATTGCCGTCGCCACGGCCTTCCTCATCGCCGGACTAGGCGTAGTGCATGCGACGGCTCGCGCGATGGTATCCGATGCTGTCGGATTCGACTTCCTTGGAACGCTGTGGGAACCCGCGATCGACATCCGGGCCGGTCGTTCGCCGTATCCCGAGCCGACGAGCGCGGAAGTGGCGGACGGGAATCCCGCCCTTTACCCCCCTCTTCTGATGCTCGTCGTGACTCCGCTCACGCTCCTGCCCTGGTCCGTCGCCCTTGCCGTGTGGCTGGCCATTCGTCATTGCAATCGCGGCTGCCCTCCTCGTCCTGCGTGTGCGCGACGTGCGGTGTTACTTCCTCGCTCTCACTTGCCTGCCGGTCGTCAGTGGACTGATCTGGGGCAACGTGGTGTTGCTTCTCACTCCTTTCGTCGCTCTTGCCTGGCGCTGGAGGGACAACGCGCTTCGCGCTGGGAGCGTCATCGGAGTCGTCATCGCGGCCGAGCCCGTTCTTTGGCCTCTCATGTTCTGGCCTATCGCGACGCGGCGCTATAAGACGTGCGGATTCGGGCTTCTTGTCGCACTCGGGGCGCTGCTTCTCCCGTGGGCCGTCATCGACTTCGATGGCCTGGCCTCTTATCCAGAGTTGCTGCGCGCAGCCAATGAAGTGTATGCAACCCATAGCGATTCGATTGCGACAATGGCAAGTGCCATCGGAGCCGACGCCTGGAAATCTACGTTTGCTGCGATCGCGATCGGTCTGGTGCTGGGGAGCGGTGCACTTCTCGCTGGTCGCGCCGGCCGCGACGAAGTTGCGTTCGCGTTCGCGGCTTCCGCCGCAATTCTCGGCACTCCGATTGTGTGGGAGTACTCATACTCACTGATCCTCGGACCGCTAGCAATGCTCCAACCCGTGTTCGGTGTGAGTTGGGCACTACTCGCAGTGTTTGTGGTCGCTCAGCGTCTTCCCGCTCCGGCGCTTGACGCCAAGGATCTTGAGCCCGGAGGCGTCGCATGCTGTCCCCCAGAGGGAATCCCGCTCGTCTCCTGGTACGCGAACCATGCGCCACCCTCGCTTTGGCCCGCCTTGGCCTATGCGGTTGCGACCGCTCTCATTCTTGGCACCGCCGCCCGGAGCCACCTTCGGGCGGTGCTAGCGCTCAGGCGGGATTACGCTCGGGACGCGACGTAGTACTGCGCGCCCAGGGGCACGCGGCTCAGATCAGACGTCGCTCAAGCGGCTCGAAGTGCCACGGGAGGAGTAAGAAGTACGCGTGGTTGACGTCGATCCCGAGGTAGTCGGCATGAGCGAACTCGGCGGCGTTCGTGCCCGGGCCGCAGCCAACATCGAGCACCCGTCGCGCCCGCCTGAAATCGTTGTGGCGCTTGACCGGCGCCAGCTTGGCCGACGCGAACGGCCGCTGCCAGGCGAGGTAGACCGTCGGACGCTCCAGGAGGCGGGCGACAGCGCGATTCATGCGACTCATGGTCAATGGCACGTGAGACGTCCCAACGCAGCGTGACCAAGACCCGAGCGCTCTGCCATCCTCCCAGCCTGGCCGATCGTCCAGACGTTCCCGGCCCAAACGACGGGCCGCGCCCTCAGGGTAGCCGGCATCGTGAGTGAGGATGCTCCAGCCCCTGACGGCGAACGCCGATCAACGTGTCATGCACCGAGCCGGGGCAGGCCCGTGATGGGCCGGCTGCTGGAAGCTCGCGCCGTCCGGGTGGGTCTCGTTCTCGGCCTACCCGTCTCGGGCCTCTTCACGTGGCTCGCGATCCGAAACGCTGACCTCGCGACGGTCTGGCGCGCGCTCGGCGAGGCGCGCTGGCCGCTCGTCCTCACCGCCGTTGCGGCGCTCTCGATCCTGTACGCCGGCCAGGCGCTCCGTTGGCGGGAGATCGTGCGGGCTCCCGGCGTCCCGAGCCGGCGCTTCGCGGAGATGGTCGTGAGCGCGGTCGCGGTCAACAACGTGCTGCCCGGCAGGGTCGGCGACGTGCTCCGCGCGCGCTGGCTGCAGCTCGCCGGCCCGCTGCCCGCCGGCCGGGCGCTCGCGAGCGTGTTCATCGACAGAGCCTTCGACGTCTTGGCGCTCGTCGTCTTCCTTGCGGTCTCCGTGCCGTTCATGGCAAGCGAGGAGTGGGTCTTGAGGGTCTCGATCTCCGCCGGTCTCCTGCTCGTGGTCTTGGCGCTTGCGGTTCTCGGCGCACGCGTCTACACGCGCACGCGGGCCCGCGAGCGCCGGCAGCGGACGCTCGTGCGGCGGATCGCGCGCGACGCGCTGGAGGGCCTTGCGGATCCCCTCGGCCGCACGCGAAGCGTCGCGCTGGCGGCGCTCAGCGTCGCGAGCTGGTCCATCTGGGCGCTCGCTGCATGGCTCGTCGCTCGCGCCGTGGGAGTCGAGCTCTCGCCGCTCGAGGCGATCTTCGTCACCGCGGTGGTGAATCTCGGAGTCGCGATCCCCTCGTCGCCCGGCTTCATCGGCACGTACCAGTGGCTCGGGGTCTCGTCGCTCGCGCTCCTCGGCGTGGGCACCGATCGTGCGCTCGCGTTCGCGATCCTCATGCACGCGACGTGGTATGTGCCGACGCTCGTGGTGGGCGGGGGTTTGCTCTTGCGGCGAGGGGTCCGGGCGGTCAAGGTGCGCTCCCTCGTGCACGTTCCGAGTTCTGCGCCGCCGGGGTAGGGCTACGCGCGGGCGGGAGGGATCAGCCAGACCTCCAGCCTCTCGCCCCGTGAGTACTGGCGGAGCGTGAAGCGGCGGGTTCCGGGCCGGCCGCCGCACGGGATCGGCACGGGGCGCACGAGCCACGGCTGCACGACGATCGCGACCGGGAGCCGGGACTCACACGCCTCGTCGAGCAGCGCCGGCCGCCGGGACGTCCGGAACGGCCGGTCGAGGTAGAAGTCGAGATCCCGAGGCCGGCCCATGTACGCGAAGACCGGCGTCGTCCCGGGGGCGTACGCGCGGATCACCTCGGCCGCATCGCGGTGCGCCTCGCGGGGCAGGCGGACGACGTCGACCCACGCCGTGGCGAAGTAGTAGGAGAGGAGAGCCGCCCCCGCGAGCGCGACGATTCCCCGGACGAGAGGCGGCCGGCGGCGGCCGAGCACCGCTGCGGCACCGCTTGCGAGCAGCATCAAGAGCGGGACGAGGAGGAAGCTGAAGAAGCGAGGCGCGGCGTAGAGCCGCAGCGCCCAGAACGCCGCGACCGTCGCGACGACCGGGGCCGTTAGGACGAGCGCTGGCCACCGGCTCCGAAGCAGGGGGCTCGAGCCGAGCAGGAGCGCGAGCGCGGCGACGAGCGGGAGCCAGGCGGCATGAAAGAAGACGACGTAGCCGTCGATGCCGAGGAAGGCCGGGACGAGGACTTGGTCGATCGGGGCGGTCAGGATCCCGAGCGGCGCGATCTGCGTTCCGTACTCCTGGCGGGCGTTCGTCGCCAGCTCGGCGGCATGGGGCGCATAGAAGACGGCGATCGCCGCCGCGGACGCGAGCACGCCGGCGCCCAGCGGGCGCCGCAGACGCCGCTCGCGGAAGAGCACCGCGGCCGTGGCCGCGAAGGCGAGGGCGAAGTGGGGGAACGTCCACGTACCTGCAACGCTGGCGACGCAGAACGCGGCGACGAGCGGCCCCGGCCGCTCGCCCCGCTCGAGCTCGAGCGCGACGACGACGAGACAGCTCATCGCCAGGACCGCGAGGCCGTAGCCGCGGGCTTGGCGGCTGATGTCCAGGAGCAGCGGCGAGAGCGCGACGAGGTACAGGAAGGCGAGCCCCGAGAGCGGCCCGACGCGCCGGTGAAGCCACCCGGTGACGAGCACAACACCCAGGAGGAAGGGGAGAACCGACCACAGGCGAAGAAGCGCTTCCGACTCGCCGGCAAGCGCCGTCGTCGCCCACGCGAGCAGGCTGAAGAGCTGGTGGTTGTTCGGGATGTACTCGCCCGCGAGGATCACGCCGGGCCCGCGCCGCACGAAGTCCTCCACGGTGACGAGCTCGTCGTGCCAGTAGCTCCGATCGAGGCCCGCGAGACGCGTCCAAGCCATGAGCAGGCCGAGCGCGACGTATCCGAGGATGACCGCAGCTCCCCGGAGGCGGAGGTCGGCGCTCGCCAGAGCCCGGGTTGTCGCGTGCACCTGGCCTACCGCTCCGACGCCAGGAACCAGACGTCGATCCGCCCTCCCCGCGCGTACTGCTCGAAGCGGGCCCGACGCGTCCCCGGCCGGTCGGCGCAGGGGATCGCGGGCGGGGGAAGCAGCCACGGCTGCACGACCAGCACCGCGCCGCCGCCAGATGCGCAGAGCCTCTCGACGTCTGCCGGGCGCGCGACCTTTCGCACTCGGCGGCCGAGGAAGAACTCGAGGTCGGCCGTGTAGGGCATGTACGCGACCACTCGCGCGCCCGCGGGGGCGGACTCCCGGATGGCGGCGGCCGCGTCGCGCAGCGACTCGCGCGGCAGGCGCGGGATCCGCGCGAGCCAGGGGAGCCCCTCGGCCAGGACGAGCGCGAGCACGGCCACCGCCGCGAGGGCCTGGAGCCGCGAGACGAGCGAAGCCGGCCGCGAGAGGGCCGCGGCCGTCCCGGTCGAGACGAGGACGAGGAGTGGAACGAGCAGGAAGGTGAAGAAGCGCGGCGTGACGCCGCTGCCCGCCGCCCAGAAGGCGAGCACCGTCGCGACGGGCGGGCCGGCGAGGACGAGCGCCGCCCGTGCGTCCCGGAGAAACGGGCTCGCGGCGATGACGGCCGCAAGGGGCGCGACCAGAGCGAGCGAGCCGAGGCCGGGGTCGACGAACGTGTCGTCGATGACGGTCAGCGCGGGCGCGAGCGTCTGGTCCAGCGGCGCGGTGAGAAGCCACGCGGTCGGGATCGGGCGCCCGTAGTCCTGGGCCGAGCTCGCGAGGATCGCGGGCGCGTGCGGCGCATACCAGGCGCCGATCGCGACGGCGGACGCTGCGCCCGCGAGCCCCGCCGCGCGGCGCAGACAGGGGACGCTCAGCACGGCCAGGAACGCGACCCCCCAGGCGATCGCGAGGTGAGGCAACGTCCAGGTCCCGACGACCCCGGCCGCGGCGAGCGCGAGCACGGCCCTTCGGCTTCGGGAGCGGACGGCCTCGAGGGCGGCGACGACCGCGACCGCCATGCACAGGAAGGCGAGCCCGTACCCCCGCGCTTGGCGGGTCACGTCCACGAGCAGGGGCGCGAACGTCGCCAAGAGGCAGAAGACGAGCCCGGGGAGCGCGCCCGCGCGAACGTGCAGCCACCCGGTCACGAGCAGGACGCCGAGCACGAACGGGATCGCGGACCAGAGACGGAACGCGACCTCCGACTCTCCGGTCAGCTCGCCCGTCGCCCAGGCGAGCAGGCTGAAGAGCTGGTGGTTGTTGGGAAGGTAGGGGCCGGCGAGGATCGTCGCCGGCCCCTCGCGGACGAAGCGGTCGATCGTCGCGAGCTCGTCGCAGCAGAAGCTCGAGCCGAGGCCGGCGAGCCGCGACCAGGTGAGAAGCGCCGCCAGGCCGGCGTAGGCGAGAAGCGCGCCAGCGAGCGAGGCGGGGCGCCCGCGCAGGCGCTCGAGCGAAACGGCACGGCCCGCAACATGGGAAGGCTCGGATGCGTGCAGCGCGGGCATCCAGGCAATGATCGGACGTCCGGGGCGCGGGATCGAGACCCGGCCTCCGCTCACAGCACCCGGCAGCGAACCAGCGTGCGCAGCACGCGCAGCCCGTCGAGCGCGGTCAGCTTCTTGCCCGCCTCCCGCGGCCGGGCGCGGTAGTGGATCGGCACCTCGTGGATCCGCTCCCCGGCGCGGAGCACGCGGGCGGCGATTTCGGGCTCGATCGCGAAGCCGCGCTCGCGCAGCGGCAGCGAGCGGAAGAGCTCGGTGCGCATCGCCTTGTGGCAGGTCATCACGTCCGAGATCCAGCAGTTGTAGAGGAGGTTGGTCGCGAACGTGACCGCCTTGTTGCCGATCACGTACCAGAAGCTGTACGAGGACTGCGAGGTCCAGGCGCGCGTGCCGAAGACGACCCGCGCCTCGCCCG
Organism: Gaiellaceae bacterium; assembly: GCA_035574655.1. Lineage (GTDB taxonomy): Bacteria > Actinomycetota > Thermoleophilia > Gaiellales > Gaiellaceae > GMQP-bins7. Next base: position 16,327 of record DATLYP010000048.1, on the reverse strand, counting down.
TGACGAGCGGCTCCAGCACGTCCGCGAGGTCGGCGGCGCGGTACTCGAGGTCGGCGTCGAGGATGGCGGCGAACTCGTAGCGGGCGTGCTGGAGCGCGCTGCGCACGGCCGCCCCCTTCCCCAGGTTCCGCTCGTGGAGGAGGACGCGCACCTCTGGAGGCCACTCGCCCTCGGCGAGGAGCTCGCGCGTCCCGTCGGTGGAGCCGTCGTCCACGACGATCAGCTCGCGCCGGGTCACGGGCAGGTTGGCGGTGAGCGCGTCCTCGATCGCCGCCTCGACGGTCGCCCGCTCGTTGAAGACGGGCATGAGGATGGAGAGATCGCCGGGCACGGCCGAATCCTGCCGAGCGCCGCGGAGGGCGGCCGGGCCGTCGTGCTCGGGGCGGCGACCGGAGGGGCGGGCGGTACCGGGCCGGCGCGGAGTCTGCGCCCGGATAGAGTCCGGCGCGATGAAGATCGCCGTCTGCGTCAAGCAGGTGCCGGACGCGACCGTGCACAAGCGCATCGACCCGGCGACGAAGCGGCTCGACCGCTCCGGGGAGGCCGCGATCAACCCGACCGACCTGAACGCGGTCGAGGAGGCGCTTCGGCTCAAGGAGGCGCGGGGCGGGGAGGTGACGCTCCTCTGCATGGGCCCGCCGCGCGCGCTCGAGTCGCTGCGCAAGGCGCTCGCCATGGGCGCGGACCGGGCGCTGCTCGTCGCCGACGACGCGGCCGCGGGCTCCGACATGCTCGCCACCGCCCGCGTGCTCGCCCGCGCGCTTCAGGGCATCGAGCCCGACCTCGTCCTCTTCGGCCAAGCGGCGAACGACTCGGACGGGGCCGTCCTCTGGGCGGCCGTCGCCGAGCTCCTCCGCCGGCCCGCCATCTCCCAGGTGGCGGAGCTCTCCCTCGAGGACGGCGCGGTGACGGGCAAGCGGCAGACCGAGCACGGCTACGACGTGATCCGGGCGCCGCTGCCCGCGGTCGTCGCCGTCTCGGACGCGATCAACGAGCCCCGCTACCCCTCGCTCAAGGGGATCATGGGCGCGAAGGCGAAGCCGCAGGAGACGCGCGCCGTCGCCGACCTCGGCCTCACCCCCGAGGACGTCGGCGAGGCCGGCTCGCGCACCACCGTGCTCGACCTCCTGCCCCCGCCCGAGCGCGGGGAGACGGTTCGGATCGAGGACGACGGCACGGCGGCCCAGAAGATCCTCGACTTCCTCGTGGAGCGCCGCCTCCTGTGAGAGCGCTCGTCTACCTCGAGCACCACGCGGGCGGCTTCGAGAAGGGCTCGCTCGGCGTCCTCTCCAAGGCCGCCTCCCTGGGGGAGGCGGATGCGGCCGTGCTCGGCCCCGGGGCCGGGGAGCTCGCCGCCCGCGCCGGCGCCTACGGGGCCTCCACCGTCTACCTGTGCGAGGACGAGGAGCTCGCCGCGCCCCTCCCGCAGCCGCGCGTGGACGCGCTCGCCGCGCTCGTCGAGCAGACCGGCGCGGACACCATCCTCTTCGGCGCCTCCGTGCTCGCCTCGGACGTCGCAGCCGGGCTCGCCGCCCGGCTCGGGGGCGGGCTCAACTGGGGCCTGACCGACCTCGAGCTGCGCGGCGGCGAGCTCGTCGGCAAGCGCCCCGCGCTCGCGGACACGGTGCTCGTCGAGGCGGGCTGGAAGGGGACGCCGCGGCTCGCCCTCTTCCGCTCGGGCGCGCTCGAGCCCGTGGAGACGGGCGGCTCGGCCGAGGTGCAGCGGTTCTCCGCCGCCTACGCCGACTTCTCCACGCTCGCCGAGCTCGTGGAGCAGACGCAGGAGCAGGCCGCCGGCCCCTCCATCGAGGAGGCGGACATCGTCGTCGCCGGCGGACGGGGGCTCGGCTCGCCGGAGGCGTTCTCCCTCCTCGAGGAGCTCGCCGCCGCGCTCGGCGGGGCGGTGGGGGCGACCCGCGCCGTGGTCGACGCGGGCTGGTACCCGTACTCGGCCCAGGTCGGGCAGACGGGCAAGACCGTCTCGCCCAAGCTGTACATCGCCTGCGGCATCTCGGGCGCGATCCAGCACAAGGTGGGGATGCAGGGCTCGGGCACGATCGTCGCCATCAACAAGGACCCGAACGCGCCCATCTTCGACTTCTGCGACCTGGGCGTCGTCGGCGACCTGCACCAGATCGTCCCCAAGCTGACCGAGCTCGTGCGCGCCCGCCGGGGGTCGTAGCCCCGTCGTGGCCCGGCCGAGCGACTTCCCGCCCCCCTTCGCGCCCGCTGACGCGATCGCGGCCCCGACCGACCCGCCCGAGGAGCGGATCGAGGTCGGCGTCCTGATCGTCGGCGCCGGGCCGGGCGGGCTCGCCTGCGCCATCCGTCTGGGGCAGCTCCTCGAGGAGCACCCGGACGTGCGGGAGCGGCTGGGGGACGTGCCGGTGGCCGTGCTCGAGAAAGGGAAGTCGCCCGGGTCGCACCTTCTCTCCGGGGCCGTGATCCGGCCGCGCGCCCTGCGCGAGCTCTTCCGCGGCCGGCTCCGGCTCGCCGACATGCCCACCTACGGCGAGGTCCCCGGCGAGGCGGTCTACGTGCTCACCCGGCGCTCGGCGCTGCGCATCCCAACCCCGCCCCCGATGCGGAACCACGGGAACGTGATCGTCTCCCTCTCCCGGCTCGGACGCTTCCTCGCCGAGCAGGCGGAGGCGCTCGGCGTCGCCGTCCTCCCCGAGACGGCGGCGACGCGGCTGCTCGTCGAGCACGGGCGCGTGGTCGGGGTGCGCACGGGCGACCGCGGCCGCGGCCGGGACGGGGAGCCGCTCGCCACCTTCGAGCCCGGCTCGGACGTGGTCGCGCGCGTCACCGTCCTCGCCGAGGGCACGCAGGGGCTGCTGACGAGCGCCGCCGTCGAGCGCTTCGGCCTCCAAGGCGAGAACCCGCAGATCTGGGCGCTCGGCGTGAAGGAGGTGTGGCGCGTGCCGCGCCCCCTGCGCCGGGTCGTGCACACGATGGGCTGGCCGCTCCGCCTGCTGCGCGGGTACGGCGAGTTCGGCGGCTCCTTCATCTACCCGATGGGGGAGGACATGGTCTCCATCGGCTTCGTCGCCGGGCTGGAGGCCCGCGACGTGGAGCTCTCCGTGCACGACCTGCTCCAGGAGCTGAAGACGCACCGGCTCGTCTGGAAGATCCTCGCCGGCGGCGAGCGGGTCGCCTGGGGGGCGAAGACGATCGCGGAGGGCGGCTACCACTCGCTCCCGCGCCGCTTCAGCGCGCCCGGGCTCCTGCTCGTGGGCGAGGGGGCGGGGCTCGTCAACGTGCCCCAGCTCAAGGGCGTGCACTACGCGCTCGAGTCGGGGCGGCTCGCCGCCGAGGCCGCCTTCCGCGCCCTGCGGCGGGGAGAGGCGCCGAGCCGCGTCGGCGCGCTCGACTCCTACGACGAGGCGCTGCGCGCGAGCCCGCTCTGGAAGGAGCTGTACGCGGTGCGGAACATGCGCCAGGCCTTCGACTACGGGTTCTTCGTGGGCGGCGCCCTCGCGAGCGTGATGACGCTGACCGGCGGACGCGTCCCCGGCCGGCGCTTCCCCACCCACCCGAACGCGGCGGCGCCCCTGCTCAAGAGCGGGCGCGCCGCACGCTACCCGCAGCCGGACGGCCGCTACGTCTTCGACAAGCTCTCCTCGGTCTTCGCCTCCGGGAACCGGACGCGCGACGACCAGCCGAGCCACCTCCACGTCGCGCGGCGCGTGCGGCGGCCGGTGGCGGAGGCGTGGGCGTGGATGTGCCCGGCACAGGTGTACGCGGTGGGCCAGGACCTGGGGGAGGGGATGGTCGCGGTCGAGGTGACCCCCTCCAACTGCGTCCAGTGCGGCGCGATCACCGCCAAGGGCGGCCGCCTGACGCCGCCCGAGGGCGGCTCCGGGCCCGAGTACACGCTGACCTGAAGGCCCCGGGCTACGAGCAGGCGTCGAGCCGGGCGACGTCGTCCCGGGCGAGGTCCTCGTCGGCCGTGACGAGCGTCATGTCCTCGATCCGCGCCTGCGCGACCAAGAGGCGGTCGAACGGGTCGCCGTGGTGTCTCGGCAGGGCGGCGGAGGCGACGGCGTGCTCGAGCTCGATCGCCAGGTCGCTGAAGCCGTTCCGCTCGATCCGGTCGCCGATGTCGCCTGGAGCGGCGAGCCTCGCGAGCGCGCGCTTCAGCGCGATCTCCCAGGCGGTGGCGGCGCTCACGTACACGAGGTTGTCCGGCTGCGCGATCGCCTGGCGCGCCCGCTGTCCCAGGCGGCGGTCGTCCGCGAGCCGCCAGAGAACGGCCAGCGTGTCCGGAAGCAGTCGCACGGCGGGCCTATTCGACGACCTCCCCGAATCCGGGCGGCAGCTCGTCGAAGCCCGGCTTGACGACGAGCGTCCCCTTCAGCAGCCCCGGCGTCCGCGGCGACGAGGGCCGCTCGCAGCCGACGAGCTCGAGCAGCGGCTTTCCCGCCACGGAGATGACGACCTCCTCCTCGCCCGCCGCCACGCGCCGCACGTAGCGCGGGAGGTGCGTTTCTTCTCGTACAGGCCGACGACCGTCTCCTGCATGGGGGCCGGGCCTTCTGATCCGGTCTCGTCAGACGATGTCGATGGGCGCCCGCCCATCCGGGCGGTCTGCTCGACGGCTCATCCTCTGCCGTGTCCCGACGGACGCCCGACGAGGTCACCGCGAGCGGCGGGCCGCGTACGCGCGCGCCATCGCCACCCGCTCCGCGAGCGGGGGGTGCGTGCCCGCGAGGAGGTGGATCCAGGCGGGCGGGTCGGGGTCGCCGAGGGACGTGCGCGCGAGCCCGACCAGCAGCCCCTCGAGCGCGCGCGGGTCGCGCGTCACCTGCAGCGCCTTCCAGTCGGCCTCCGCCTCCATCCGGCGGGAGACCCAGTTGGCGGCGGGCGCGGCCGCGAGCTGGAGGCAGGCGGCAACGAGCAGGGCGAGCGGCACCGCCTGCGGCGAGCCCATCCCGCCCCGCCGCCGGGTCGCGCGCATCAGGAGCCAGGCCCCGGGCACGGCGAAGATCGCGAACCAGGCGAGCCCCTTCAGCAGGTGCTCCTGCGAGTGGTGCGCGAGCTCGTGCGCGAGGACGGCGCGCTGCTCGGCGGGGGAGAAGGGCGGGCGCAGGATCGTGTCCCAGAGGACGACCCGGCGGGAGGGGCCGAGCCCGTAGGCGTACGCGTTCGCCTGCTCCGTCTCCTCGCTCACCTCCTCCACGCGCAGGGCGACGGCGGCGAGCCCGAGCTCGCGCTCGTAGCGCTCGGCCGCGGCGAGTAGCCCCCGGTCGCGCAGCGGCTCGCTCGTGTAGTCCAGGTAGGGGGCGACGAAGGTGAAGAGCGCCGCGACGGCGACGAAGACGCCGGCTCCCGGCAGCCACCAGCGCTCCCCGAGCCGCCGCGCGAGGCCCATGACGATGAGCAGCGCGAGGCAGATGGAGAGGAATTCGCCGCCGAGCACGGTCCAGTCCTGGACGAGCCACTCCAGGTAGCCGAGCTCGCTCCTGCCGTGGCGGCGCTCCCACCAGAGCGCGGCGAGGCCGAAGGGGAGCCGGGCGAGCCAGACGACCGCGAGGCCGAGCATGCCGAGGAGCATCCCGGTGCCGATCGGCCCGGCCGCCGACTCGCGCGCGAGACGGGCCCCGCGGCGCGCGTAGAGGGCGAGCGCGGCGAGCAGGGCGACCTGCGCGGCGAGCCAGTCCGCGTACAGGAAGCGCTCGTAGCGCTCCGCCCGCGCGACGAAGCCGCGGCCGAAGACCGCGCCCGCGTCGAGCTCGGGCAGGCGGAGCCCGTCCGGGACGGCGGTCGGGTGGAGAAGCCAGGCGCCGGCGGCGAGCGCCGCCAGGACGAGGGCGCGCAGCGCGAGCCTCAGGCGGCCTCTCCGAGCGGCTCGAGGGGAGGCGTCTCGGGCGCCGCCTCGGGCTCGCGCTCGCGGAGCACCGGGGCCGCGTACGGGTAGCGGTCGGTGAGAAGCGCGAGGTACGCGGTCGTCTGCGCGTCGTAGCGCAGGCAGGCGGCGCCGAGGTTGCGCAGGCCCTCGGGCATGCGGCCGGCGACGAGCGCGTACCACCAGCCGAGGACGCCGACGACGAGGAGCACCCCCGCGAGCGCCGCGTTCACGAGCAGGGCAGGCAGCGCGAGAAGGAGCCGGACGAGCGTGCGCCACCGGCGCTGCCGCCGGGGCGGGTCGATCTCCGCGTCGATCCCGTACCGCGGCCTCCCCGTGAAGCCGGGGAAGCGGCGGCCGACGACGTACAGGAACGCGAAGACGTGCACCGAGTAGCGGACGAAGGCGGCGAGGAAGCGGTGCAGGGGCTCCGGCACCCGCCCCGTGAAGAGCGCCGCCGCCCAGGCCGCGACGGCGGCGGGGAGCGCCGCGAGCGCCCAGAGAGCGAGCCAGACGAGGTGGGGGAGGGCGAGGAGGAGGCGGAAGAGCACGGCCAGGCGCGGGCGGCCGAGGTCGTCCTCGACCCGGATCCGCACCGGGTGCGCCGGCAGCTCGGCGTAGCGCTCGGCGAGCGCGGGGTCGGCGCTCGGGTAGCGGTCGGTGAGAAGCAGCAGGTAGCCGTACGCCTGCGCCCCGTAGCCGAGGGCGTAGGCGACGAGGTCGCGCAGGCCGCGCGGCGCGCGGCCGAGCGCGAGCGAGGCGAACCAGGTGAGGACCGCGGCCGCGGAGGCGGCGCCCCCGCTCGCGAGCGACCACCACCCGCCCCCGTCCTCGCCGGCGCGCGTTCCCGGGGAGTTGGCGGAGAAGCCGCTGCCGAGGGCCGCGGCGAGCACGAGCGCGGGCAGCGCGAGCAGAAGCCGGAACCCGGCCGACCAACGGCCCTGCCGCGCCGGCGGGTCGATCTCCACGTCCACGGGGTAGCCCTGCTGGCAGCGGAACCAGGGGTACGGGTCGGCGGCGAGGAAGAGATACGCGCCCACCTGCGTCCCGTAGCGGACGAACCCGGCGAGGAAGCCGTGCAGGGCGGAGGGCGCCTGGCCGTGGGCGAGCACCGCCGCCCAGAGCACCACCGAGGCGGCGAGGGCGGCGATCCCGCGCAGGACGAGCCAGACGAGCAGCGGGAGCGCGAGCGGCAGGCGGAGGAGGACGGTCAGGCGGCGGCGGCGCAGGTCATCCCGGACGACGAGCCGGATCGGGCGCTGGCTCGAGGCGAGGGCCACCCGCGCATTCTCACGTGTCGGCGCGCGGAAGTCGCCGCGGGCGGCGGTGCCTGCCGGCGGTGCCTGCCGGCGGTGTCTGACACCCAGGGCTCTCGTCCGTCTCCGCGCCTCTCGTCCCCGGACATGTCGCGGCACGGCTCGCACGTAGACGCGCCGAGTCTCGTGTGAAGCGATTGACGACGAATCGTGACGTCTTGCCCTTGACGTCCTGCGTGTCTGACACCTGGGGACGATTCCGGACGCCGAGTAGGATCGGCCGGGTGGTCGGCCGGGAGGACGTGGAGCGGGCGGCGCGGATCGTCGCCCCCCGGCTGCACCGAACGCCCGTGTTCACCTCCCGCAGCCTGGGAGCGCGCGCGTTCCTGAAGGCGGAGCTCTTCCAGCGCACCGGCTCCTTCAAGCCGCGGGGCGTCCTGACGAAGCTCGCGAGCCTCACCCCCGAGGAGCGCGCGCGGGGGGTGATCGCCATCTCCGCCGGCAACCATGCCCAGGCCGTCGCCTGGGCGGCGGCCGAGGAGGGCCTCGACGCGCTCGTCGTCATGTTCCAGGGGGCGAGCGCGGTCAAGGTGGCGGCGACGCGCGCCTACGGCGCCGTCGTCGACCAAGAGGCGGCGACCGCGGCCGAGGCGTTCGAGCGCCTCGAGCGCCTGCGCGCGGAGACCGGGCGCGTGCTCGTCCACCCCTTCGACGACCCGCTCGTGATCGCAGGCCAGGGGACGGTCGGGCTCGAGATCCTGGAGGACGTCCCGGAGGCGGAGACCCTCGTCGTCCCCGTCGGAGGCGGGGGCCTCGTCGCCGGCACCGCCGCCGCCGCCGCCGGGCGGGCCCGGGTCGTGGGCGCCGAGCCCGAGCGCTCGCCCGCGCTCAGCGCGGCGCTCGCCGCCGGCGAGCCGGTCGAGGTGACGCCCGCCTCGCTCGCCGACGGCCTGAACGCGCCGCACGCGGGCCGGAACGCGCTCGCGATCGCCCGCGAGCACGTGGCCGAGGTCGTGCTCGTCTCCGAGGAGGAGATCGCGGAGGCCTTCCGCTTCCTCTACCAGCGGGCGAAGCTCGCCTGCGAGCCCGCAGGCGCGGCCGCGGTCGCCGCCGTCCTCGCGGGGAAGGTGGAGGCGCGGGGGAGCGTCTCCGTCGTCTCCGGCGGCAACGTCTCCCCGGAGGCGGCCGCTGCTATCCTGGCCGCCCGATGAAGCCCGACATCCACCCCGAGTACGTGCTCGCGCACGTCACCTGCTCGTGCGGCAACGAGTTCTGGACGCGCTCCACGAAAGCGGAGCTGCACGTGGAGATCTGCGCGGAATGCCACCCCTTCTACACGGGCAAGCAGAAGCTCGTGGACACGGGCGGTCGGGTGGAGCGCTTCCAGCGCCGCTTGGAGAAGGCGGGCGGCGCCCGCCGCGGCTAGGGACGGGCGGGCGCCCCGTGCGCGTCACCTACGGCGGCCAGGCCGTCCTCGAGGGCGTGATGATGCGCAGCCCCTCCCGCTGGGCGGTGGCGGTGCGCACGCCGGAGGGGGAGATCGCGGAGGTCGTCCGCGACATCACCTCCCCCATGCAGCGCCGCAAGGTCTGGCGGCTGCCCGTGATCCGGGGCGTCGTCGCGCTCGGCGAGTCGCTCGCGATCGGCTTCCGTGCCCTCGCCATCTCCGCCAACGTCGCCGCCCAGGAGCGCGACGAGCACGGCGAGATCAGGACGCAGATCTCGCGCGGGCAGATCATCTTCTCCTTCGCGCTCGCGATCGGCTTCGCGCTCATGCTCTTCAAGGTCGGGCCGGCGCTGCTCACGAGCTGGCTGCCGATCGGGTCGACGGGCCTCTTCGTCGTCGTCGAGGGGCTGATCCGGGTCTCGGTCTTCGTCGCCTACATCCTCCTCATCTCCCTCCTCCCCGACCTGCGCCGCGTCTTCCAGTACCACGGCGCCGAGCACAAGACGATCAACGCGCTCGAGGCGGGCGCCGAGCTCACCCCGGCCGTCGTGCAGCGGTTCAGCGTGATTCATCCCCGCTGCGGAACCGCGTTTTTGCTCTGGGTCATGGTGATCGCGATCTTCGTCTTCGCCTTCGTGGGGCAGCCGGAGTGGCCCTGGCTGATCGCGAGCCGCGTCCTGCTCTTGCCCCTGATCGCCGGGCTCGCCTACGAGGTGATCCGCTACGCGGGCATGCACCAGTCGAACCGGCTGCTGATGGCGGCGCTCGCGCCCGGGCTCTGGCTGCAGCGCCTGACGACCCGGGAGCCGACGGACGACCAGGTTGAGGTGTCGATCCTCGCGCTGGAGCGCGTGCTCGAGCGGGAGGCCGCGGAGACGCCGGAGCAGCGCGAGCAGGCGGCCGCCGTCGAGGTGATGGCCTAGACCGCGCATGCCGCGCATCGTCCGTGAGGCCGAGATCGTCTGGGAGGGCAGCGTCGCCCGCGGGCAGGGGGTGGTGCGCGCGTGCAGCTCGGGCGCGTTCGCGCTGCCGACCACGCTCGCCTCGCGCGTCGCCGAGCCGGGGGGGAAGACGAGCCCGGAGGAGCTGCTCGCCGCCGCGCACGCGGCCTGCTTCGCGACCTCCCTCGGGAGCGAGCTGGCGCGGGCGGGGACGCCTCCCGAGCGGCTGGAGGTGCGGTGCACGGTCACGATGGACGAGGTGCAGGGCGCCGGGCACCGGATCGTCGCCTCCGCGATCACCGCCCGCGGCTGGGTGCCGGGCGCCGACGCCGAGGGCTTCGCGCAGGCGGCGCGCGAGGCAGACTCCGGGTGCCCCTTCTCCGCGCTCATCCGGGCGAGCGGGGAGGTGACCGTGCACGCGACGCTGGAAGGAGGAACGCCATGACGGAACGGACGGCAAGCGTCACCTGGCAGGGCTCGCTGCTCGAGGGGGGCGGTCGGATCGAGCACGTCGGAAGCGGCGCCTTCGGCCCGCTCGACGTGACCTGGGCGGCGCGGGCGGAGGAGCCGGGAGGGCTGACGAGCCCGGAGGAGCTGATCGCGGCCGCCCACGCCGCCTGCTTCTCGATGGCGCTCTCCCACGGGCTCGCCCAGGCGGGCTCCCCGCCCGAGCGTCTCGAGACCTCGGCCACCGTCACCTTCGTCCCCGGGACGGGGATCACCAAGGTCGCGCTTCGCGTCCGCGGCAGCGTCCCCGGCCTGGACGAGGCCGCCTTCCGCGAGCACGCGGAGAAGGCGAAGGAGGGCTGCCCGGTCTCGAAGGCGCTCGCCGGCGTCCCCGAGATCACGCTCGACGCGGCGCTCGCCTGAGGCTCGGGCGGGAGGCGGCGAGTGCGCGGGCCGCTCGACGTCTACTGGCATCCCGCCGTCCTCGAGCACGACACGGGAAGCGGACTCTTCGAGGCGCCGCCGTCGTCCCTGCTGGCCGTGCCCGAGCCCCATCCCGAGAACGCCGACCGCGTCCGCAACATGCGCTCCGTGCTCGAGCGCGGCCCGATCGCCCCCTCGCTGCGCTGGCTCGACGGGCGCTTGGCGGAGGTCGAGGAGCTCGAGGCCGTCCACCCGCGCGCCTACGTCGAGGAGATCCGAAGGGCGTGCGAGCAGGGGCGCCGCCTCACCGCCACCACCGTCGCCTCCCCCGGCTCCTGGGCCGCCCTCCTGGCCGCGGCGGGCACGGCGCTGGCTGCGGCGGAGGCGGTGCTCTCGGGCGCCGCGCGGGTGGCCTACGCTCTCGTGCGGCCGCCCGGCCACCACGCGGGGCCCGCCCGGGCGGACGGCTACTGCTTCTTTAACCAGTGCGCGCTCGTCGCTGAGCGGGCGCTCGCCTCCGGCCTCGCGCGGGTCGCGGTCGTGGACTGGGACGTGCACCACGGCAACGGGACGCAGACCTGCTTCTACGAGCGCGACGACGTCCTCGCCGTCTCCGTCCACATGCGGCATGGGGCCTGGGGCCCCTCGCACCCGGAGACGGGGGCGCCCGAGGAGGTCGGACGGGGTCGGGGCGCCGGCTTCACCGTCAACGTCGAGCTCGGGCTGGGCGCGGGCGACCGGGCGTACCGCGCCGCCTTCGAGGAGCTCGTCCTCCCGGTCCTGCGCCAGTACCGGCCCGAGCTGATCGTGGGCGCCTGCGGGCAGGACGCGAGCGCGTTCGACCCGAACGGCCGGCAGAGCGTCACCATGGCCGGCTTCCACGCGATCGGCCGGTACGTGGGGGAGGCCGCCGCCGAGCTCTGCGCGGGGCGCCTCGTGCTCGTCCAAGAGGGCGGGTACGCGCGCACGTACGCGGCCTACTGCCTGCACGCCACCCTCGAGGGCGTCCTCGGCCTCCCGCCCGCGCTCGCCGACCCCCTCGCCTACCTGCCCGACGAGGGGGAGCGGTGGCGGCCGGATCTCGAGGCCGCCCGCGCCGCGCTCGGGCGCTTCTGGGAGCTCGCGTGAGAGCCGTCGGCGCCGAGCTCCCCTTCCCGGCCGAGGAGTACCAGCAGCGCCGGCGGCGCGTGCGGGAGGAGATGCGCCGCCGGGAGCTCGACGTGCTCCTCGTCCTCAGCCCGCCCAACCTCGCCTACCTGACCGGCTTCGAGTCCGTCTGGTACCCGCCGCGGGCGCCGGTCGGCTGCATCCTGCGCGCGGAGAGCGAGGAGCTCGTCTTCTGCGACTACGAGCGCCACTGCCACTACGCGTCCACGCACGCGCTCTTCGACGACGCGATCTGGTTCACGTACGAGGACGCCGTCGCGCAGCTCGCGCGGGCGTTCCGCGAGCGCGGCCTGCTCGGGCGGGTCGGCGTGGAGCGCTGGACGCGCTCGCCGGGCGCGCCGCTCGTGCAGGCGCTCGAGGCCGCGCTCGAGGCGGTCGGGGCGAGCGTCGTGGACGGGTCGTGGACGGTCGATCGGGTGCGGGCGGTGAAGTCGCCCAGGGAGGTGGAGTGCGTGCTGCGCGCGGCCGAGATCGCGGACGCGGCGCTCGCCGCGCTGCCCGAGATCGCGCGCCCGGGGCTGACGGAGCTGCAGGTCGCGGCCCGGCTGGAGCTAGTGATGGCCGACGAGGGCGGCGAGCCGCCGGCGATCCGGACGATGGTCTCCGCCGGCCCGCTCGTCTGGGCGCGCACGCACAGCCCGCCTGGGCGCCGGCCGCTCGAGCGCGGGGACGTGCTGTACGTGGATCTCTGCGGTGTCTATCGCCGCTACCACGCAGACGTCTGCCGGACGTTCGCGCTCGGGGAGGACAACCCGGTCGCGCGCGAGATCCTCGAGTGGACGAGCCGAAGCGTGGACGCGGTCGCGGCCGCCGTCCGCCCCGGCGACCCGCTGGAGGTCGCGGTCGCCGCCGCCGAGCGGCACGTCCACGAGCGCTACGGCCCGGAGCGGATCTGGTGGATCGGCGGGTACGCGCTCGGCCTCGCTCTCCCGCCCGACTGGGTAGGGCACATCTACCTCGACAACCGCGCGTTCGAGCGGTTCACCTGGGAGCCCGGGTACGTGACGAACTACGAGAACGTCCTCTTCGACCGCGAGGCGGGGATCACGGCGAGCTACATGGAGACGCTGCTCATGACCGAGGACGGGATCCGGGTGCTCTCGAGCCATCCGCGGACGCTCACCGTCCTTCCCTGAGCAACACCCGGGGTCAGGTCTCTTTTGTTGCGCGCGGGCGCGCAACAAAAGAGACCTGACCCCCTGTTGCGCGGGCGCGCAACAAAAGAGACCTGACCCCCTGTTGCGCGCCCGCGCGCAACAAAAGAGACCTGACCCCTCTGTTGCGGCGGTCGCCGCCGCCCCCACTACCATCCGCCCGTGAGCGCGATCGAGCGCCTCGTCGAGGATCTCGAGCGCTCCTACGCGGAGGCGGAGGAGCGCCTCGCCGACCCGTCCGTCTACGACGACCGCCGCGCGGCCGCCGAGGCCGGCCGCCGGCTCAAGGAGCTCGAGGCTGCGAAGCGGCTCGCGGACGCCTGGCGGCAGGCGCGCGCCGATCTCGAGGACGCCCGCGGCGACCCCGAGCTCGCCTCCCTCGCGGCGGAGCTCGAGCAGGAGGTGGCGCGGCTGGAGGACGAGCTCAAGCTCGCCCTCGTCGAGCGCGACCCCGCCGACGAGCGGGACGTGCTCGTCGAGATCCGCCAGGGTGTGGGCGGGGACGAGGCCGCGCTCTGGGCGGGCGACCTCTACCGCATGCTGACCCGGTACGCGGAGCGGCGCGGCTTCCGCACGGAGACCCTCGCGGCGAGCGAGAGCGAGGCGGGCGGCTTCCGGGAGGTCGTCTTCGCCGTCAAGGGGCAGGGCGCGTACTCCGTCTTCAAGCACGAGGCCGGCACGCACCGGGTGCAGCGCGTCCCGGCCACCGAGTCGCAGGGGCGCATCCACACCTCCACGGCCACGGTCGCGGTCATGCCCGAGGTCGACGACGTCGAGGTCGCGATCGACGAGAAGGACCTGAAGATCGACGTCTTCCGCTCCACCGGCCCCGGCGGCCAGAGCGTGAACACGACCGACTCCGCCGTCCGTATCACCCACCTTCCGACCGGGATCGTCGTCGCCATGCAGGACGAGCGCTCGCAGCTCCAGAACCGGGAGAAGGCGATGCGCGTGCTCCGCGCGCGCCTCTACGAGCTCGAGCGGGAGCGCCAGCTCGCCGAGGTCGCCGCCGCCCGCCGCTCCCAGATCGGAAGCGGGGAGCGGGCGGAGAAGATCCGCACCTACAACTTCCCCGAGAACCGGGTCACCGACCACCGGATCAAGCTGACGCTGCACCGGCTCGACCAGATCCTGGAAGGCGAGCTGGACGAGCTCACGGAGGCGCTGCAAGCCGAGGAGCGCCGGCGCGCGCTCGCCGCGGCGCCCGCCTGAGCGCCGCGCCCTCCATGGCGACCGTCGCCTCCGCGCTCGCCCGCGCCGAGGAGCGCCTGGCCGCGGCCGGCGTGGAGACGCCGCGCGTGGACGCGGAGCTCCTGCTCGCGCACGTCCTCGGCACCACCCGCTCCGGGCTCGCGCTCGCCCGCTCGCGCGAGCTGGGCGTCGCCGAGGCGCGGAAGCTGGAGCGGCTGCTCGCCCGCCGCCTCCGCCGCGAGCCGCTCGCGTACGTGCTCGGCGAGTGGGGCTTCCGGCGCCTGACGCTGCGCGTCGACGCCCGCGTGCTCGTCCCCCGCCCGGAGACGGAGGTCGTCGTCGAGCGCTGCCTCGCCCTCCTGCGCGGGGCGGAGGCGCCCCGCGTGCTCGACGTCGGCACGGGCAGCGGGGCGATCGCGCTCGCGATCGCGGACGAGCACCCCGGCGCGCAGGTGACGGGGATCGACGCCTCCGAGGACGCGCTCGCCGTCGCGCGCGAGAACGCCGCCCGCACCCGCCTGCCCCTCGAGCTTCGCCGCCGCGACCTCTTCGCCGGGCTGCCCGAGGGCCCCTGGGACCTCGTCGTCTCCAACCCGCCCTACGTCCGCCCCGAGGAGCTCGAGCGGCTCCCGCCCGAGGTTCGCGAGTGGGAGCCGCGCAGCGCGCTCGTCGGGACGGGCGCGACGGAAGCGGTCGCCCGGGGCGCGCGCCGCGTGCTTCGGCCGGGCGGCGCGCTCGTGCTCGAGGTCGCCGACGGCGACGCCGACCGCGTGGCGGGTCTCCTGCGCGAGCTCGGCTACGGGGCGGTGCGGACGACCCGCGACCTCGCCGGGCGGGAGCGGGTCGTGGAAGGCGTGACTACATCAGGACCTTGAGGGGACCACAAGCGACCGGTAGGCTGACCACATGCACGTCGGCGTTCGCGAGCTGAAGGCGCGCCTCTCGGAGTACCTCGACCGCGCCGCCGCCGGGGAGACGATCGTCGTCACCGACCGCGGGCGCCCGAAAGCCGAGCTGCGCCCGCTCTCGCTCGAGGCGAGGGCCGCGCAGCTCGAGCGGGAGGGGAGGGTGACGCCCCCGCGGCGTCCCGGCGCGCCCGAGCTCCCGAAACGGCGCTTCCGGGCGCAGGCGACGCTCGCGGAGATCCTGGCCGAGGACCGCGGCGAGTGATGCAGTACGTCGACGCGAGCGCGCTCGCCAAGGTGCATCTGGACGAGCCGGACACGGACGCCGCCGACGCCATCCTCGGGTCGGACCCGTCCTGGGCCACGGCTCGGCACACCTTCGTCCAGGTGCGGCGGACGCTGGCGCGGCTCTTGTCGGGCGAGGAGCTCCGGGCGGCGCGGGAGAGCTTCCACCGGGACTGGTACCGGGTTCGCGTGATCGACCTCGACGAGGGCGTCTGCGAGCGGGCCGCGGAGCTCGCGGAGGCGACGGGCGTGCGCACGCTGGACGCGCTGCACCTGGGGGCGGCGGACGTGTTCGGCCCGGGCTCGATGCCGTTCGTGACCTTCAACCGGCGGCTCGCGGAGGCGGCGCGGGCGCTCGGCTGGGAGGTGCGGGGAGCGTGAGCGCGGTCGAGGAGGTGGCCGCCGCGATCCGCGCCGGCGAGCCGGCGATCGTCCCCACGGACACGGTCTACGGCCTCGCCTGCACGCCCTACCGGGAGGGGCCGGTGCGCCGGCTCTCCCGGCTCAAGCGGCGCCCGCCCGGGCAGCCGATCGCCCTCCTCGCCTGCGACGTGGACACGCTCCTCGAGTGCGTGCCCGAGCTCCGCGGGCGCGCCGCCGTGCTCGCGCGGGCGCTCCTGCCCGGGCCGTACACGCTCGTGCTCCCCAACCCCGCTCGGCGCTTCCCCTGGCTCGCCGGCAGCCGCCCGGAGACGATCGGCGTGCGCGTCCCGGCCGTGTCCGGGGCGGCCGCCGAGCTCCTCGCCCGCGTGGGCGCGCTCGCCGCCACGAGCGCCAACCTGCACGGCGGCCCCGACCCGGGCCGCCTGGAGGACGTGCCGGAGGAGCTGCGCGCGGCATGCCTCGCCCTCGACGTGGGCGAGCTCCCCGGCACGGCCTCCACCGTGCTCGACCTCACCGGCCTCGAGCCCGTCGTCCTGCGGGAGGGCGCCGTGCCGGCGGCGGAGGCGCTCGCCCGGGTGCGCAGCGCCGCGGCCGAGTAGCATCGCCCCCATGGCGGTCGCCCCCCTGACCTTCGAGGAGCTGCGCACGGCGGGGCTCGCGACGGTCGACCCGACGGTCGCCGAGCTCTTGGGCCGCGAGCTCGAGCGGCAGCGCGGCGAGATCGAGCTCATCGCCTCCGAGAACTTCACCTGGCCGGCGATCCTGGAGGCGGTGGGGAGCGTGCCGACGAACAAGTATTCGGAGGGCTACCCGGGGCGCCGCTATTACGGGGGCTGCGAGGTGATCGACGAGATCGAGCGGCTCGCCATCGAGCGGGCC
>DATLYP010000047.1:0-15622 GCA_035574655.1 Gaiellaceae bacterium | reverse complement strand
GCGGCCGCCGCGCCCCGCCGCGCAGCCGCCAGTGCTCCGCGATCCCGGCCTCGGTGAGCGCGCCCCGGGCGAGCACCGCTCGGCGGACGAGCTCGCGGTCCCGCTCCTCGGGCGCCGCCGGCGGCGCCTCCAGCACCGCGCGCGGCAGCACCCGCTCGGGCAGGTCGTACAGCCGCTGGAACCCGTTGACCCGCCCCGCGACGACGAGCTCGCCCGCGTTCCAGAGCGCCTCCAGCACGACCTTGGCCGGCTTCCACTCCCACATCCCGCCGCTGCGGCCGTCGAAGGCGCGCGCGGGGAGCGGGCCCCGCTCCCGGATCGCCGCCCGCACCTCCTCCGCGAGCAGCGGGTCGCGGGCGAGGACGTCGCCCCGCCAGGGGTGCCGGCGCGTCATGAGGCCGCGGAAGAGCGGCCAGTCCTCGACGGGCAGGAGGCAGGCCTCGTGCGCCCAGTACTCAAAGAGCCGGCCGGCGGCGAGCAGGCGCGAGACGGTCTGCCGCGGGTAGGCGCCGACGCGCGCGCCGAGGACGATGCGGTGGCTCCGCTCGACGGCGGAGATCGAGTCGAGCTGCACGCAGCCGAGCGCGCGGACCGCCCGCTCCACGTCGGCGGCCGCGCCCGCGCGCGCCCGCGGCGCATACCCCTGGGCGAGGACGGCGAGCCGGCGCAGGGCGGGGAGCGAGACGCGGCGCACTGACGGGGGACGCTACCGGCGCACGCTCACCGCGAGGCGCGCCAGAGGCGGACGGCGGCCGCCGCGCCCGCGGCCGCGAGGAGGAGCGCCGGGAGCGCGACCTCGAAATGGATCCCCTCGTGCGGATCGACGATGAGCCACGTCCCGTAGACGGCGAGCAGGACGGAGGCGGACGCGACTGCGGCGGCGAGGAACGCCGCGAGCCAGCGGCCCACGGCCTACTCGGGCACCCGGCCGGCGAGGATCGCCTGCAGCCGGGCGGCGTCGATGTTCCCGCCGGAGACGATGCACGCCACCCGTCCGCTCCCGGCGAGGCCGGCGAGCGCCGCCGCCACCGGGAGGGCGGCCGCGCCCTCGGCGACGATCCGCGCGCGCTCGAGCAGGAGGCGCACCGTCTCCGCGGTCCGCGAGAGCGAGATCGCGAAGGCGCCCTCCACGAGCGGGCGCGCGCGCTCCCACATGTCCGGCAGCAGGCTGCCCGACCCCGCCCCGTCGACGAACGAGGGCGTGAACGGCACGGGGACGGGGACGCCGCCGTTCGCGAGCGCCGCGCTCACGGGGGCGCCGGTCTCCGGCTCGCAGACGTACACCCGGGTCTCCGGCCTGAGCGCGCGCAGCGCGCTCGCGACCCCGGTCGTCAGCCCGCCCCCGCCCCAGGGGACGAGCACGGCGTCCAGGTCCGGGAGCTGCTCCGCGAGCTCGAGCCCGATCGTGCCGTTCCCCGCCATCACCGCTGGGTCGCGCACGGGATGGACGAAGAAGCCCGCGACCCCCTCGCCCAGGTCACGCTCCTCGTCGGCCTCGACCGCCGCCCACCAGCGCTCCCAGGGCACCCGCACGACCCGGCCGCCCAGCCGCTCGACCGCCGCCAGCTTCGTCCCCGACGCGTTGTCGGGGACGACGATCGTCGCCGGCACCCCGAGCCGCCGCG
Source organism: Gaiellaceae bacterium (assembly GCA_035574655.1). GTDB lineage: Bacteria > Actinomycetota > Thermoleophilia > Gaiellales > Gaiellaceae > GMQP-bins7. The sequence continues at coordinate 13,997 of DATLYP010000047.1, read as the reverse complement.
CCATCCAGGCGACGCCTTGGGCCATGTTCCCGGTGCTGGTCGTGACCAGGCCGCGGGCGAGCTCCTCCCGCGGCGCGCTCAGGACCGCGTTCGCCGCGCCCCGCAGCTTGAAGGAGCCGATCGGCTGCAGGCTCTCCAGCTTGAGCCAGATCTCGGCGGGGGCGTCCTCCACGTGCAGGCGGACGACGGGGGTGCGCTCGACGACGCCGGCGAGCCGCTCGCGAGCGCGCTCGATCTCCGCGAGCGGGATCAGAACGCGACCTCCACGCCGGCGCCCTCGGCCCGGGCGCGGCGGACGACGAGCTCGGCGGCGGCCAGGTCCTCGGCCGCGATCCCCACCGACTCGAACACCGTCAGCTCGTCCTCGCTGCGGCGGCCTGGGTGCAGGCCGGCGAGCACCTCCCCGAGCTCCGCCTGGATGTGCTCCGGCCCCACCGCGCCCTCCGCGGCCGCGAGCAGGTAGTCGCCGGCCTCGTTGAGCGCCGACTCCCGGCGGTCGACGAAGAAGGAGGAGGCCGCCACGGTCTCCGTGTCCAGCTCTCGCCCTCCGAGCGCGAAGCCGACGGCGTTCACGTGGGCGCCCCGGGCCAGCCAGCGGCGCTCGACGATCGGCTCCCGCGCGGACGTCGTCGTGCACACGATGTCCGCGCCGAAGAGGGCCGCGTCCGCGGAGGGAGCGACAGTCGCGCCGACCTCCGCGGCGAGCGCCTCCGCCGCCTCCAGCCGGCGCGCCCAGATCCGGATCTCCGGGTCGTCGAGCACCGCCCGCATCGCGCGCACGTGCGCCCGCGCCTGCACGCCCGCGCCCAGGATCGCCACCCGCTTCGCGCCCGGGCGGGCGAGCGCGCGCGTCGCCACCGCGGAGACGGCCGCCGTCCGGATCTCCGTGATCGGGGAGGCGTTGAGAACGGCGATCAGCTCTCCCGTCTCCCCGTCGTGGAGGAGGACGGCCCCCTGGTGCGCGTCCAGTCCGCGCTGGGGGTTGTCCGGCGTGATCACGATCTCCTTGAGCGCGTACAGGGCGTTCGGGCCGCCCCGGTACGCGGGCATGAGCCCGAAGAGCCCCGGCGCCCCCTCCGGCGTGACGATCGAGCGCAGGGGCTGGAAGACCTCGCCGCGCGCGAGCGCTGCGAGCACGTCCGCCATCGCCTGGATGCACGACTCCATGTCGAGCAGACGGCGGACGTCGTGCTCCGAGAGGACGATCACGGGAACAAGCCTCGCAGATGCTCGCCCTCGGCGGGGGAGAGCGGGAGCGCGAGCGCCTCCCGTACGGGCGCGAGGTGCTCGGCACGGGTGGGGCCGACCACGACCGCGGTGATCTCCGGATGTGACAGGAGCCAGGCGAGCGCCAGGCCCGCCATCGAGACGCCGCGCTCGGCGGCCTCGCCCCGGAAGGCCTCGAGCGCGGCGAAGACCTCGTCCCGCGCATAACGCGCGTAGGGCTCGGGGCGCTGCGTCATCCGCGAGCCCGCGGGGTAGGGTGCGCCGCGGCGGTAGCGGCCGGCGAGCCAGCCGCCGGCGAGCGGCCCGTACGCCTCGTATCCGAGCCCGTGCGCGCGGCAGAGCGGGAGGACGGCGTCGGCGTCCCGCCGGTCGAGGAGCGAGAAGGAGTTCTGCACCCACTCGTAGCGGACGAGCCCCTCGCGCTCCGAGACGGACAGCGCCGCCGCGAGCTCCTCCGCGCCGAAGTTGGAGGCGCCCACCGCTCCCACCGTGCCGGCGCGGACGAGCTCGTCGAAGGCGCGCAGCGTCTCCTCCTGCGGCGTCTCCCGATCGAAGTCGTGGGCCATGTAGAGCGGGATCCGCTCCAGGCCGAGCCGGCGCAGGCTCGCCTCGGCCTGGCGCCGGACGCGCGCCGCGGCGAGCCCGCGGTCGCCGCCCTCCTCGACGGGGTTGAACGTCTTCGTCTGGACGACGATCCGCTCCCGCACCTCCGCCCCCCGAGCGGCGATCCACTCGCCGATCCAGGCCTCGCTTCTTCCCCCGCCGTACGCGTCCGCCGTGTCGAACGTGTCGATCCCGAGCTCCCAGGCGGCGTCCATGATCCGGAACGCCTCCTCGCGGGGGATGCCCTGCCCGAAGAAGGCGGGCGCGGAGCCGACGCCGCCGAAGTTGCCGCAGCCGAGGATCACCCGCGTGACGTCGATCCCGCTCCGGCCGAGCCCACGCCGCTCCATGGACGCGATGCTAAGTCGCAACAGCGGGGTCAGGTCCCGAGCGTTGCGCAACGTGGGTCCCTCAGCGCGGCGTCAGCGGGCCCGCAACGCGGGGTCAGGTCCCGAGCGTTGCATCGCCAACGCTCGCAACGCGGGGTCAGGTCCCGAGCGGTGCATCGCCGCGCAACGCTCGGGACCTGACCCCAGGTGTTGCACGCAACGCTCGGGACCTGACCCCAGGTGTTGCAAGTGTGCCGCTATCGTGGTCGCGTGGCGATCCGGGGTGGAGGAGCCGCCATGCTCCGCGGTCGAGCGGCTGCGCCCCGGGGGAGGCTCCCGCGGTACGCGGCCGCGCTCGCCGCCCCGGTCGCCGCCGCAGCCGGGCTCGCTGCCGTCGCCGCCCCTGCGCCGGGCGCGACCGCTCTGCTCCGCCTCGACGGGGCGCCCATCCGCCCCGAGCTCGCGCTCACCCCCGCCGCCCGCGCGCGCGGGCTCATGTTCCGCACGCGCCCGCCCAGGGACGGGATGCTCTTCGTCTTCCCGGTCGCGACCAGCGGGGGCTTCTGGATGAAGAACACGCTCGTCCCCCTCCGCATCGTCTTTTTCGACTCCCGCGGCCGGAGTGTGCGGAGCCTGCGCATGACGCCCTGCCTGAACGACCCCTGCCGGGTATACGACCCCGGCCGCGCCTACCGCTTCGCGCTCGAGCTTCCCGCCGCCGACCGACGGCCCGCACGCCGTCTCGGCCCGCTCCCGGCGCTCCGCCGGCTCGTCCTGCGCGCGATCTAGGGGAGCGCCGGCTCCGGCCGTCGCTCGGCGTCGGGGGCCGCGCGTGCCGCCGAGACCTTGTCCCGCGGCCGCCGCTGCAGACTACGCGCGTGCGCCGCGCCGGCCCCCTCGTTCTCGCCCTCGCCCTCCTCGCCCGCGGGGCGGAGGCGGCGCGCGCGCCCGTCGTCGTGCTCGACCCGGGCCACGACCTGTACGCGAACCCGGCGACGGAGCCGGTCGGCCCGGGCTCGCGGGCGCGCAAGATCAAGGACGGTGGCGGCACGCGCGGCGTCGTCTCCGGGCTCCGCGAGGCGGACGTCGTGCTGCGGATCGCCCTCCGGCTGCGGCCGCTGCTCGAGAACGCCGGCGTCCGGGTCGTGATGACGCGGACGACGACCGCCGGGCGGAGCATGGGCAATGTCGCCCGGGCGCGGATCGCGAACCGAGAGCGGGCGGGGCTCTTCCTCCGCGTCCACGCCGACGGCTCGCCGGACCCGCGCGTGCGCGGCACGCACACCCTCTACCCCGCGCTCCGACGCGGCTGGACGGACGACGTGTACGGCGCGAGCCGGCGCGCCGCCAGGGTCATCCAGGCGGAGCTCGTGCGCGCGCTCGGCTTCCCCGACCGCGGGATCGGCGAGCGGGCCGACTTCACGGGCTTCAACTGGTCGGACGTGCCGGTCGTGCTCGTCGAGCTCGGTTTCCTCACCAACCCGGTCGAGGACCGACTGCTCGCGACGCCCGCCTACCAGCTCCGTGCGGCACGAGGGCTCTGCCGTGGCGCGCTCCGCTTCCTCGGGCGCCCGCCCGCCCCCTGCGCGCTCAGCGCCAGTCGACCGCGACGAGCGCCACCGGCTCGGCGAAGCCCTTGAGCTCCGCGCGGCCCCGGTCGGGCGTCCGGTAGGGGAGCGCGATCCCGTCCAGCGTCTCCCGGCTCGCGAGGATCTCGCCCGCCCCGGCCTCGGCCCCGATGCGCGCCGCCGCGTGCACGCCCTGCCCGCCGTAGTCCTCTTCCGCCTCCCCGGTGCGGAACGCTTCCCCGGCGTGCACGCCGATGCGGACGTCGGGCGCGACCAGCTCGCCGGCGAGCGCCCGCTGGATCGCGACCGCCGCCTCCACGGCGGCGCGCGGAGTCGCGAACGAGGCGAAAAAGCCGTCCCCCGTCTTCTTCACCACCTCGCCGCCGTTCTCGGCGATCCGCTCCCGGACGAGCTCGTCGTGCCGGGCGAGGAGCTTTCGCCACCGGTCCTCTCCGAGCGCCTCGAGCAGCCGAGTCGAGCCGACGATGTCCGTGAAGAGGAAGGTGCGCCGCGGTGCGAGCCTGCCCAAAAGCTCCTGCGCGCGCACCGCATCCGGGACCGCCCCCAGGCGCTCGAACGCGGCCAGCGCGCCGTCCAGCTCGAGCGCGGCCCCTTGCTCGTCCCCCTGCCGGCGGAGGGCGATCCCGAGCAGCAGGCGCGCCCTCGCGATCTCGTAGGGCGCGCCGACCTCCTGCCACCGATCGCGGGCGCGGCTGAAGCGGCGGGCTGCTTCCGCCCAGTCGCGCTCGGTGAGCAGGATCTGCCCCCTCGCCAGGTGAACGCTCGCCTCGAAGGCAGGCGCCGGGCTGGCCCCGATCCTGAACGCCTGCACCAGCCGCTCGAGCTCGTCGGCGGCCGCGCGGGCGCCCGCCAGGTCCCCCGCCGCGACGGCGATCTCGACGCGCGCCGGAAGCAGGCGCAGGCGCATCAGCGGGTCCTCCACGTCGGCCAGCGCGCGCGAGATCCCGGCGAGCGCGACCTCGACCTTCCCTTCCGCCAAGCGCAGCAGCGCGAGCCCCGGCTGGGGCACTTGGCCCCACTCGTTCGCCTTCCGATACGCCTCCTCCGCGCCCTCCAAGTCGCCCCGCCGGCGCCTGATCTCGCCGACCTCGTAGTAACCCGAGGCGGTGATGCTCCGGTCGAAGTCGTGCAGCTCCTCGCAGGCGGCGAGCGCCTGCTGCTCCGCCTGCGCCCACTCGCCGCGCACGCGCATCACCTCCGCGTGGTGGATGCGGCAGGCGCCGGGGAAGCCCGTCACGTCGAGCTGGTTGCACCAGCGCTTCGCGATCTCGCTCCACTCGGCGGCGCGGCGGAAGTCGCCGACCGCCTGGGAGGTGCTGATCGTCAGGCAGTAGACGAGCCCGGTCGCGAACGGGGAGAGCGCGCCGCAGACGGCGGCCGCCTCGTCCTGCAGCGCCAAGCCCTGCTCCACCTCTCCCGCCTGCACGAGCGCGCGCCCTTTGCCTGCGAGGGCGAGCACCTGGGTCTCCCGGTCGCCCGAGCGCAGCCCGAGCTCGTGCGCACGCTCGAACTCGGCGATCGTCCCCGAGAGCTCGGCCCCGGCCTGCAGCGCGATCACCGCCCGCGTGAGCGCGAGCAGCCCGTGCTCGCGCGTCTCCGGCGTCTCGGCGAGCTGGCGCTCCGCGCTCGCGAGCCAGCCTTGGCCGACGGCGAACGCGCCGCGCCCCACGTGGTCCCACACGAGCATGAGCGCGAGGCGGGCCGCCGCTTCCTGCCGGCCCGCGCCTGCGCACGCCGCGTACGCGCGCTCACGCAGCGAGATCGCCTGCTCGAGCTTGCCGCTCCACCAAGCCGCGTCCGCGTAGCGCTCCATGTCCTCGGCCGCGAGCTCGGCCTTGTCCGCCTTCGAGTACGCCTCGTACGCCTCGCGCCACGCATGCCGAGACGCCGCCGCGCGGGCGGCGACGAGCGGCTCGGCGATCTCGGCCATCGGGCCATTGTCGCTGCGGGGGCGGAGCGGCGCCACTCGGCGGGCCGGCGCGGCCCGAGATCCAACCCGTAGGATGCCGTGATGCGCGACGGCTCCCTCGCGTCCAGGTCGCTCCTCGCTTCCGGGCCCTCCGTTGCGGAACGTCTGGAGGAGCACCGCGCGGACCTGACGGGCTACTGCTACCGGATGCTCGGCTCGCCGTTCGAGGCCGAGGACGCCGTGCAGGAGACGTTCCTGCGCGCCTGGCGGGCGTTCGACCGCTTCGAGGGACGCTCCGCGCTCCGCTCCTGGCTCTACCGGATCGCGACGAACGTCTGCCTCGACTTCCTCGGCTCCCGCCAGCGGCGAGCGCGCCCCATGGATCTGGGCCCCGCGCGCGAGCCGGTCGCGGCCAACCTGCGCGAGCTTCCCGAGGCGACCTGGATCGAGCCGGTCCCGGACCCGCTCGTCCTGCCCGAGGCGGACCCCGCCGACGTGGCGGTGCAGCGCGAGACCGTCCGCCTCGCCTTCGTCGCCGCTCTCCAGCACCTGCCGCCGCGGCAGCGGGCGGCGCTCGTCCTCTGCGAGGCGCTCCGCTGGCGGGCCTCGGAGGCGGCCGAGCTCCTGGAGACGAGCGTCGCCTCCGTGAACAGCCTCCTGCAGCGGGCGCGGGCGACCCTCGCGCGGGCGGCGCCGCGGGCCGGCGCGCCCGCGGGCGAGGTCGACCGGGAGCTGCTCGACCGCTACGTGGACGCGTTCGAGCGCTACGACATGGATGCGCTGACCGCGCTCGTCCACGAGGACGCGACCCAGTCCATGCCGCCGTACGACCTCTGGCTGCAGGGGCGCGACGACATCTTCGCCTGGTGGCTCGGGCCCGGCATCGGCTGCCGCGGCTCCCGCGTCCTCCCCGCTGGAAGCGCGAACGGCTCGCCCGCCTTCGGCCAGTACAAGCCCGGGGCCGAAGGCGGCGGCTACGAGCCGTGGGCGCTGCAGGTGCTCGAGCTTGCGGAGGGGCGGATCGTCGAGCTCACCTTCTTCCTCGACACGGCCCGTCTCTTCCCGCTCTTCGGGCTACCCCCGTACCTCGCCGCGTAGCACGCGCCGGTCCGCAACACCGGGGTCAGGTCCCATTCGTTGCGCGCAACGCCGGGGGTCAGGTCCCGTGTGTTGCGTGCAACGGAAGAGACCTGACCCTCCGCGTTGCGAACCCCTCGGCTCAGTCCTGCCAGAAGTCGGGAACGATCTCGGCGTCGCCCGGGTGGTGGGGGCTGAAGACGAGGAGTTCGAGCCCCTCCGGGCCGGCCTCGAAGCGCCGCGTCACCGCCGGCCCCACCCGGAGCGCGTCCAGCGGGCGGACCTCGACCGTCTCCCCGTTCAGGCGGCAGCGGCCGGAGCCGGCGAGGACGACGTACACCTCCTCGGCCTCCCGGTGCCAGTGGCCGAACGCGTGCCGCTTCCCCGGCTTGACGACCTGGTAGGAGAGGCCGAGCGTCCGCAGATGCAGCTCCTCGCGGGGGAAGCGGGCCTCCTGGAACTCGGAGAAGCCGTGCCTCGCGGCCAGGTCCTCGACGGCGCGCAGGTTGACGAGCGTGTAGTCGGGCATGCCCGCGATCGTACGCGCCGCCTGCCGCCCCTCAGCGGCGTCTGCGCCGAGGAGGCCCCTCGGCGAGCGCGGCCAAGCCGCCCACGAGCACCTCGAGGCCGAACTCGAAGCGCTCGTCCCGGTTCGCCCGCACGAGCTCGCCCGCGAGTTCGGCGACATTCGGGAACCGGTCGCCGGGGAGCGAGGCGAGGTAGTCCCGCATCTCGCGCAGGCGCTGCTCGAGCGGCGCCTCCCCGCCCGGGAGGGCCGGGAGCTCGAGGCACTCCTCGTACGCGAACGCCCCCACGTAGAGAGAGAGCAGGTCGCCGGCGAGGGCGACTACCTGGTCGGGCAGCCCGCCCGCCCGCAGGACGGCGAGCTGCCACTCGAGGTAGCGGAGCGCGTTGGGCCCGAGCGGGATGCGCCCGAGGGAGAGCTGGGCGATCCCGGGATGCCGCTGCAACACCGCTCTCGCGTCGCGCGCGGCCTGCTTGAGCTGCTCCCGCCAGCGGCGAGGATCGGGCGTCGGCTGCGGCAGCTCCTCGATCACCCGATCGAAGAGGAGCTGCACGAGCTGCTCCTTGTTCTCGACGTGCCAGTAGAGCGCGCCCGCCCCGCACCCGAGCTCGTCCGCGACGCGGCGCATGGTCAGGCCCGACGCGCCCTCCCGGTCGAGGACCCGGAGCGCCGCCTCCACGATCGCCTCGCGCGTGAGCGCGGGCCGCGGGCGGGCCGGACGGTGGCGACGGAGCCAAGGCGGCTCCGGCACCTCGAGCTCGTCCGGCTGCGGGGAGGGGCGTTCGTCGGTTGCCACTTGACCTGAACATCATACCTCTGCTAGAACACCGTTCAACTAGTTGGCCTTAGTTCAGGCTCCGCGCCGGGCGGCCGATGAGATGCGCGCCGCCGGGCCGTCTGAGCCCGGTACCGCGACGTGGAGGAGGAAGAGCAGTGAGCGACACCCGCCCCGAGAGCGAGAGAGAGCGGCGAGCGGCCCACGAGCGGCTCTCCGCCGGGGCGCTCGCCGCTTGGGCGCGCGCCTGCGCCACCCATCCCTGGCGCGTCGCCGCCGCCTGGGCGGCGGTCGTTGCCGTGCTGGTTGCCGCCGTGGGCGCGTTCGGGGGGAACCTGAAGGACGAGTTCGAGATCCCGGGCTCGGACACCCAGCGGGCGACCGACCTTATCGAGGCCGAGTTCGCGGCCGAGCAGGGCGGGGTGCTGAACCTCGTCTTCGCCGCGCCGCCCGGCGAGCGCCTGGACACGCCCGCCCGCACGGCCGCCATCGAGCGCGCGATCGCCCGCCTCAGGGGCCGCGAATTCCGGCCTACGGAGGAGCGGGCAGGCATCACCGAGGTCGGGAACCCCTTCGACCCCGCCACCGTCTCCGACGACGGCCGCATCGCTTACGCGGAGGCGCAGTTCGACCGCGTCATCTTCGAGAAGGATCGGGAGGCGGTGGTGGCGGTGGAGGAGGCCGTGCGCCGGGCCGTCGAGCCGGCGGGCGTCCAGGTCGAGTTCAACGGGGACGCCGAGTTCCCGCCCATCGAGCAGGGGACGCAGGAGCTGCTCGGCCTGCTGGCCGCGCTGCTCGTGCTGCTCGTCGTCTTCCGCACCGTCGTCGCGACGACGATCCCGATCGCGCTCGCGCTGAGCGCGGTGGCGACCGCGTTCATGCTCCTCTTCCTCCTCGCCGGCCTGACGGACATCAACACGATCACGCCCCTGCTCGTCTCCATGATCGGGCTGGGGGTGGGGATCGACTACTCGCTCTTCATCGTCACCCGCTTCCGGCAGCTCCTGCACGAGGGGCTCTCGCCGCGCGACGCGGCGGCGGAGGCGGGAGCGTCCGCCGGCAGGGCGGTGCTCTTCGCTGGGCTCACGGTGGCGATCTCGGTGACGGGCCTCGCGTTCTTCGGCCTCGACTTCGTGACCAAGCTGGGGATCGGCTCCGCGCTCGGCGTCCTCACCACCGTGCTGATCGCGAACTCGCTCCTGATCGCGCTCCTGCGCCTGCTCGGACACCGGATCGACCGCCTCAAGGTGCCGTTCCTGCCCGCGATCGACGACGCGGAGGCGGCGCGGGAGCGGACGCTGATCGCCCGCTGGGGCCGCTTCGTGACGCGCCGCGCGCGGGCCGTGTTCGCGTTCGTGCTGCTCCTCGTCGTGGCGCTCGCGGCGACCTCGTCGCTCGTGCGGCTGGGCGCCTCCGACCAGGGCACGCAGCCGCGGGAGCAGACCGCGCGCCGCGCCTACGACCTCCTCGCGGAGGGCTTCGGCCCCGGCTTCAACGGTCCCATCCCGATCGTCGTGGACGTGAACGGCGACCAGGGCGCGCCCCGGCGGCTGTACGAGCGGGTGCGCGGCCTGGAGGGCGTCGCCTCCGCGCGGGAGCCGCTGTTCAACAAGGAGCGGAGCGTCGCCATCGTCTTCGTGACGCCCGACTCCGCCCCCCAGGACGCGGGGACGGAGCGGCTCGTCGAGCGCCTGCGCGGGGAGGTGGCGCCGGCGGTGACGGAGGGGAGCGAGGCCGTCGTCTACGTGTCCGGGCTGACCGCGGCCTTCGCGGACATCGCCGACAGGATCTTGGAGCGGCTGCCCTTCTTCCTGCTCTACATCGTCGGGGTCACGTTCCTCGTGCTCGCGATGGCGTTCCGCTCGGTCGTCGTCTCCCTGACGGCCGCGGTGACGACGATCCTCTCCGCCTTCGTCGGCTTCGGCGTGCTCACGCTGGTCATCCAGGAGGGGCACCTGCTCGGCCTGACGGGGCTCGACCGGACGGGGCCGATCGAGACATTCGTGCCCCCGATCGCCTTCGCGATCGTGTTCGGGCTCTCCATGGACTACATGGTCTTCCTGATGAGCCGCGTCCGGGAGGAGCACGTGCACGGCCTCCCGACGCGGGACGCGGTGGAGCACGGGATCGCGGCCATCGGGCGGGTCGTGGTCGCAGCCGCGCTCATCATGGGCACGGTCTTCGCGGCGTTCATCCTCACGGCCGACCGCGTCTCCAAGGAGTTCGGCCTCCTGCTCGCGGTGGCCATCCTCACGGACGCGCTGCTCGTGCGGATGACGCTCGTGCCCGCCTTCCTGACCGTGCTCGGGGAGAAGGCCTGGTACATGCCGGCCTGGCTCGAGCGCGCCCTGCCCAGGGTGACGATCGAGCCGCCGCACGACGGGGCCCGGCGCCCGCGCCCGGAGCCCCGGCCCGAGCCCGCGCCGAGCGAGGCGTGAGCCTGCGGGGAAGGCGCCGCGCCGCGGCGCCCTTCCCCCGGTCGGGCGATGAGTCTGGACCGCGCTCGCGGTCTACGAGGTCCGACACCGGCGCCAACGACGCGAGACGAAAGGAGGGCGTGTGAGCTTGAACGACCGGGCACGCTGGCTGGCGCTGCTCGTCCTCTGCCTGGGCGATCTCATGATCGTCCTCGACGGGACGATCGTGAACGTCGCCCTGCCCTCGATCCGCGACGACCTCGGCTTCTCGCAGGCCTCGCTCGCGTGGGTGGTGAACGCCTACCTGCTCACCTTCGGCGGATGCCTGCTGCTCGGCGGCCGGCTCGGCGACCTCTTCGGGCACGGACGGCTCTTCCTCGCCGGGATCGCGCTCTTCACCGGCGCCTCGCTCGCGTGCGGCCTCGCCGGCTCGCAGGCGGTCCTCGTCGGGGCGCGGGCCGTGCAGGGCATCGGGGGGGCGATCGTGTCCGCCGTCGCGCTCTCGCTGCTGATGGTGATGTTCACCGGGCAGGCGGAGCGCGCGAAGGCGATGGGCGTCTTCGGGTTCGTGCTCTCCGGCGGCGGCGTGCTGGGCGTGCTCCTCGGGGGCGTCCTCACCGACCTGCTGAGCTGGAGCTGGATCTTCCTCGTCAACCTGCCCGTCGGGATCGGGGTCTTCGCGCTCGGCCGCGCCCTCCTCCCCGCGGCCGGGGAGCGGCCGGCGGGCGGGCGCCTCGACGCGGCGGGCGCGGCGACGATCACGGGCTCGCTGATGCTGGCCGTGTACGCGATCGTCAACGGGAACGAGGCCGGCTGGCTCACGGGCCGCACGCTGGGCGTGCTCGCCGCGGCAGGCGCGCTCCTCGCCCTCTTCCTCGCCCTCGAGGCGCGGGTCGCGTCCCCGCTCGTTCCGCTCGGCCTCTTCCGCATCCGCGAGCTCGCGGCCGCGAACGCGGCGGGCGTGCTCATGGCGGGCGGCATGTTCGCCTGGTTCTTCTTCTCGGCCCTCTACCTGCAGCAGATCCTCGGCTACACGCCGCTTCAGGTAGGGCTCGCCTACCTGCCCTCGATGGTGCTCTGGGGGACCTCGTCGCTCGTCCTCTCCGACCGGCTCGTGCTGCGCTTCGGGGTCAAGAGGCCGCTGCTCGCCGGGCTCGGCCTGATGGCGCTCTCCCTCGTTCTCTTCGCGCGCGCGCCGGTCGAGGGGAGCTTCGCGCTGGACGTCCTCCCCGCGACCGTCCCGCTCGCCCTCGGGGCCGGCATCGCCTTCAACCCGCTCCTGCTCGCGGCGATGGGCGGGGTGGAGCCGGGCGAGGCGGGCCTCGCCTCGGGCGTCGTCAACACGGCGTTCATGATGGGGGGCGCGCTCGGGCTGGCCGTGCTCGCGAGCCTCGCCGCCGCGCGCACGGACGCGCTCGGCGCGGACGGCGATGGGGCGCTCGCGGCGCTCAACGGCGGCTACCGCCTCGCCTTCCTTGTCGGCGCCGTCTTCGTCGCGGTCTCGGCCGCGCTCGCGGCCGCGCTCCTCCGCCCCGCGGCCTCGACCGACGGCCGCGTCGAGCCGGAGCCGTGCGCGGAGGCGGCGTAGGGATGTCCGGCGCTGAGCCCGCGGGAAGCCGGGGCTAGTCGGGGAGCCAGCCGGCGCGGTAGCGGGTCGGCTCCCGGCGCGTGACCGAGGCGTACGCCTCCCGCGGCTCGTTCGTCTCTTCCTCCACGCCCGCGGCGTGGCGGAGTGCGGCCGCGTCCACCGGGTAGCTGCCCCAGTCCGGCCCCTCCTGGTGCTGGCGCGCCCCGACCGCGACCACCACCGCGGGCCCGTCCCCCGCCCCGACGATCGTGTGCCGGGTGCGGCTCGGGCAGTGGACGAAGTCCCACGCCTTGAGCCGCCGCTCCTCGCCCTCCACGATCAGGAGCGCCTCGCCGGAGACGACGAGGAAGTCCTCCTGGTCGACCTCCCAGTGGTACATCGACATCGGCTCGCCGGGGTGCAGCACTTGGACGTTGATCCCGAGCTGCGGGAACTCCTGGTCGCCCTCCAGGTCGCAGAAGGCGCTCCGCCCCTCCGCGTGGTACCAGCGCGCGTCGCGCGCGTTCAGCACGTACCAGCCCTCGCCCTTGGGGACGAGCCCGTGCTCGGTCTGCTCCAGCGGCGCCTCGGGAACGGGCACGGCGCCGATTCTCGCAGGTTTGGACGGCGCCGCACGCGCGGGAGCGCCTCTCCGCCCGCCTTTGCAACAAGAGTGCGACGAGCGAGCGCCGATTTCGGAAAGGACGGTTTCCGCGCGCCGCGGCGCGCGCTACGAGAGGAGCGCTTCGTCCCCCTCCCGATTGGAGATCGCCATGCCTCGAGCCCGACTTCTCCCCGTCCTCCTCCTCGCCGCGTCGCTCGTCCTCGCCCCGGCCGCGCGCGGGGTCTCCGCCGACATGGTGATCAGCCAGGTGTACGCCGGCGGCGGCAACAGCGGCGCGACGTACCAGAACGACTTCGTCGAGCTCTTCAACCGCGGGAGCAGCCCGGTCGACCTGAGCGCCTGGTCCGTCCAGTACGCGTCCGCCTCCGGGACGACGTGGCAGGTGACCCCGCTCTCCGGCAGCGTGCAGCCGGGCCGCTACGTCCTCGTCCAGCTCGCGTCAGCGGCGGCGGTCGGCGCGCCGCTCCCCGCGCCGGACGTCACCGGGACGACGAACCTCGCCAACGCGGGGGGAAAGGTGGCCCTCGTCCGCAGCGCGGCCGCCCTCAGCTGCGGGGCGAGCGCCGGCAGCTGCTCGGGCGACCCCCTCGTCGTCGACCTGCTTGGCTACGGCTCGGCGAGCGACTACGAGGGATCGGGCCCGGCGGGCGCGCTCAGCAACACGACCGCCGCCCTGCGCGCGGACGGCGGCTGCACGGACACGGACGCGAACGGGAGCGACTTCACGGTCGCGGCACCGTCTCCCCGCAACTCGGCGAGCCCGGCGGCGACGTGCGGCGGCGGGACGCCCCCGCCCTCCGGCGTCTCGGCGGCGGCGGGCGTCGACATCGACATCCAGCCCGTGCTCTCGATCGCGCTCGAGCGCCAGGCGATCAGCTTCGGCACCGCGTTCGCGGGCGACAGTCCGGCGCCCGTCTCCGAGCGAGTGACCGTCTCCAGCAACCACGCGGCCGGCTACGCCCTTACGGTGCACCGCAGCGCCTTCCAGCCCGCCGACCTGCCGCTCGGCCTCACCGCCTCCGCGCCCGCCGGCGGCCAGATCGGGCCCGCCCTCGCGGGCGGCGCGAAGGCGGCCGTTCCCATCCCGCCCGCGCCCGACCTCCTCGTGGGCACGACATCCGGGCCGAGCGGGGCGGGCGGCGACGCCTGGGCGACGCAGGTCAGCTTCACGTCGCCGCTCCCGGTCGTGCCTCCGGGCAGGTACACGGCCACGCTCACGTTCACCGTCGTCGGGCGCTGACCGTGCGGACGACCGTTCCCTTCCTCGCCCTCCTGCTCGCGCTCGCGCCCGCCGCCGCGGGCGCGAGCGGCGGGCGGCCGCCGGTCGCCCTCAGCGCGGCGCCCTCGCGGGTC
>DATLYP010000046.1:0-13617 GCA_035574655.1 Gaiellaceae bacterium | reverse complement strand
CACCCGCCGGCCCAGGAGAGCGCCGAGGCGGAAGCCGCGGAGGCGGCGCCCGTCGGGGCGAGCGAGGAGGCGCCGGCCGCGTAGGCCGCCGGGCTACCGCCTGAGCGCCCGCTCCAAGGCCCCCGGCTCGAGGCCGCTCGCCGCCGCGATGTCGTCGGCCCGCAGGAGGACGGCGCCCGGCGGCGGCAGCGCCGCCGCACCCGGCCGCGGCGCCGGCACGTACACCCGGCCGGCGGCGAAGGAGACGTCCTCGGCGCGGCGCCAGGCGAGGAGGATCGGGTAGGGGGCGACGACGCCGTCGTACCCGAGCCCGAGCATGGGCGCGGGGTGGATCTCGAAGTGCAGGTGGGGGGTGCCGCCTTCCGCGTCGCCGGTGTCGCCGACGAAGCCGATCACGTCGCCCGCCCGCACGCTGCGGCCCTCCACGGCGAGGGGCGAGTAGGCGGAGAGGTGGGCGTAGTAGAACTGGTTGCCCTGCCGGTCGCGCAACCACAGGCGGTACCCGCCGATGGGCGTGAAGCCGATCGTGTGCAGCGTGCCGTCGGCGACGGCGAGCACCGGCGCCCCCATGGGCGCGAAGATGTCCTCGCCGTGGTGCCAGCCGCCGGGAACGTTCGGTCGCGGCGCGCCGAAGGAGTCCCCGAACGAGGCCGGGCCGTGCACGGGGAAGACGTAGCCGCCCGCCGAGAGGCGCGCCGTCACCTCGGGCGGGACGCGGACGGGCCCGCCGGGGACGCTCTCCCCCGCGGTCTCGGGCTCGGGCGCGCGCGGGAGCGCCGGCCGGGGCGGGGTGGGCCGGAAGTTGTCCTCGAGCGGCTCCTGGACGGGCGGCGGGGGCGAGGCCGGGAAGCGCGCGGCGGCGGTGGCCTCGGCGCTCGCGACCACGATCTCGCTGCCCGCGGGCAGGCCCCCGTGCTCGGCGCTCAGGCGGACGCGCAGCCCGACCACGGAGCCCCTGGCGGCGGCGCTTCGCCGTGCCTGCCGGTCGCCCGTCTCCTGCGCGAGCACGGTCAGCGTCCCCCAGTCGCCGAGGGGCACGGTCGTCCCGGGGCCCGCCGGGACGTCGGCGCCGAGCACGCGCAGCCCCTGCACCGCGGAGCCGGAGACGGTCGCGCCGGCGGAGCGGGCGCTCGCGCCCGCGGTCGTGGAGGAGGCGACGCGCCCGGCGACGACGTCCCCGCCGAACAGGGAGAGGGCGATCACCTCGGCGCGGGCCCGGGCGACGCTCGCGTGCCCGGCCTGCGCCGAGACGGACGCGCGCGACCGCCCCAGCACCGCGACGGAGCCGTCGTCCGGGTACTGGAAGGACTGCACCTCCGCGCTCGTGCTCCGAGGCCAGGAGAGCTCGCCCAGGGAGATCTCCGCCTGCCCGGGGACGGTGACGCGCAGGAGGACGGCGCTCGCCCCCGTCACGGCGCCCGCAGGCGGGGGCGCGCCCGCTGCGAGCGCGGCCGGGAGCAGGAGCGCGGCCGCGGTCAGCCCGGCGAGGCGCATTACGAGGAGGGAGAGTAGCTCCGCGCCGCGCTCCGGCGGGCGCGCCAGACGAGCTGGGCCGCCACCGCGAAGAGGAGCAGCGCAAAGAGGCGCCGCAGGACGTCCTCGGGCATGCTCGTCGCGAGCCGCGCCCCCACCTCGACGCCGGCGACGGAGGAGACGCCGACGACGAGCGCCGCCCGCGCGCGCAGGTTGCCGTAGCGGCGCTGGTTCCAGGCCCCCGCGGCGACGGTGGGGAGGATGGCGAGCAGCGAGGTCGCCTGGGCCTCGAGCTGCCCGAGGCCGAGCGCGACGAGCGTCGGCACAAAGAGGATGCCGCCGCCGACCCCGAACATGCCGGCGAGCACGCCCGCGGAGAGCCCGAGGGCGAGACCGAGGAGGACGGTGGAGAGCGTCACCGGACGAGCAGCCAGGCGCCGACGGCGACGAGCAGGAGGGCGAAGGCGTACGTGAGCGCCCCCGTGTGCACGCGCTGCTGCAGGGCGGTGCCGGCCAGCGCCCCCGCCGCCGCGGGAAGCCCGACGAGCGCCGCGTAGCCGGCGTGCACCTCCCCCCGCAGCGCGAAGACGGCCGCGCCCGCGAGCGCGGTGATGCCGATCGCGCCCAGCGAGGTGGCCGTCGCCTCGCGCGGGCCGAGGCGGGCGAGGAGGACGAGCAGGGGCACGGCGAGGATGCCCCCGCCGACACCGAAGAGGGCCGAGAAGACGCCGGCGGCGAGGCCGATGGCGACGAGGCGCATCCGCGTATCGTAGGAGGGCGTGAGGACCCTGCTCGCGGCCGCGCTCGCCGCCCTCGCCGGGGCCGGGCTTCCCGGCGGTTCGCCCCCCGCGGGACCCGGGCAGTACGTCGTCCGTCTCGACCCCCGTCTCTGCCCGGCGCCGCTCTGCGGCGGTTACTGGGTCGCGCTCGCGAACCGCGCCCGCACGGCCTGCCACGACGGGCTGCGGCGCCCGCGCTGCTACGCGGCGCGCGCGGTCGACGGGGAGCGGCACCCGCTGGAGGCGCCTCTCCCCGAGGGCGCGCTCGCGCGCGCGGAGCTCGAGGCCTGGAGCTTCGAGGGCTTCGGCAGGCTGGGGGTGCTCGTCGTCCACGGCCTTCGCCGCCCCGCCGGCCGCACGCCCGGGGGAACGTTCTACCGGGTGCGCGACCTCGGCGCGCGCTGCGGGCGCGCGCCCTGCTTCCCGCTCCGCGCCGTCCACCTGAACGGGCGCTCGCGGAGCGCGCTCTCGGCCATCGACCTCGATCCGGCCGGCCTCGAGCCCCAAGAGCGGGAGGCGGCGGAGGCGGAGCTCCGCTCCCGCGCCGGCTTGGTGGCGGCGGGGACGGTCGCGGAGACGCGGCGAGGAGGACGCGTCCTCCGGGTCGCGCGCGTCTACCTCAGAGCGCCGCAGCCTCGCGCGTGAGCGCCTGCCAAGCGGCGCGCACGTCGTCCTCGGTCGTGCGGAAGCTCCCGATCGCGAGCCGGAGCGCGTAGCGTCCGCCCAGGACGGCGTGGGAGAGGAAGGCCTCCCCGGACGCGTTGACGCGGGCGAGCAGCCGCTCGTTCTCCTCGTCGGAACCCCCGCGTCGGAAGCAGACGAGCGAGAAGCGCCGCGGCGCGACGACCTCCCAGCCCGGCGCGGCGCGGACCCAGCCCTCGAAGAGCTCGGCAAGGCGGACGTGCTCCCGGATCCGCTCCTGGAGGCCGCGTCGCCCGTAGCAGCGAAGCACCGCCCACAGCTTGAGCGCCCGGAAGCGGCGCCCGAGCGGGATGGAGAGCTCGCTCAGGCTGACCGCCTCCTCGGGCGAGCGCAGGTACTCGGGGACGAGGCTGAAGGTGCGGCGGAAGTCCTCCGGCCGGCGCGTCCAGAGCGCCGAGCAGTCCATGGGGACCCCGAGCCATTTGTGCGGGTTGACCGCGATCGAATCGGCGCGCTCCCAGCCGGCGAGGAGCGGCCGCAGCTCCGGGCAGAGCGCGGCCGCGCCCGCGTAGGCGGCGTCCACGTGCAGCCAGACGCCGGCGCGCTCGCAGGCGTCCGCGATCTCGGGCAGCGGGTCGACGGCGCCCGCGCCGGTCGTGCCCGCGGTGGCGACCACGGCGCAGGCGCCGTCCAGGTCGAGGAGGTCGGGGCGGAGGCGGAACTCGGCGTCCACCGGCACCGGGCGCAGCTCCAGCTCGAGCAGGCGCGCGGCCTTCTCCACCGAGCTGTGCGCGTGCTCCGAGCAGACGACCGCGCGCCGCCCGGGCGCCGCCTGGCGAGCGACCGCGAGCGTGGCCAGGACGCCGGTGGAGGCCGTGTCCTCGATGTGCCCGTGGAAGCCCTCCGGGAGGCCGAGCAGCTGGCGCAGCCAGTCGAGGGCGAGCTCCTCGAGCTCCTGCAGCGCCGGCGAGGTGCGCCAGAGGATCCCCACCTGGTTGAGCCCGGCGATGAGGAGCTCGGCCAGGATCCCGGGCTCCGAGCCCGTGGTCGCGAAGTAGGCGAAGAAGCGCGGCGACTGCCAGTGGGTGAGCCCGGGGGCGAGGACGCGGTCGAGGTCGGCGAGAACGGCGGCGAAGGGCTCCGGCTCCTCGGGCGGGCTCGCGGGCAGCGCCTCCCGGATCTCGCCCGGACGTGCGCGGGCGAGCACGGGCAGCCCGCGGACCCGCTCCAGGTAGGAGGCGACCCACTCGAGCGCGGCGGCGCCGTCCTCGCGCAGGCCGCTCACCCGCGCAGCGTCTCGATCGCGGCCCAGGGGCGCGTGTTCAGCACCTGCTCCCTCGTCAGCCAGGCGCGGCGGGCCTGGGCGACGCCGAGCTCCGCGTTCGCGAGCTCCGAGACGCGGTGGGCGTCGGTCGTGATCGGGATGAGGACGCCCGCTTCGCCGGCGAGACGGGCGTGCGTGTCCCGCATGTCGAGCCGATCCGGCTGCGCGTTGATCTCGAGCGCCGTCCCCGTCTCGACCGCCCGCTCCACCACCCGCTCCACGTCCAGGTGCGCGCCCTCGCGCTTCAGCAGCCGGCGGCCCGTGAGGTGGCCGATGCAGTCCACGTGCGGATTCTCGAGCGCGGCGAGCACGCGCTCGGTGGGGTGCCGGTCGAAGGCCGTGTGCAGCGAGGCGACGACCCAGTCGAGCTGCGCGAGCACCTCGTCCGGGACGTCGAGCGTCCCGTCGGCGCGGATGTTGACCTCGATCCCGCGCAGGACGCGGAACGACGCGAGGCGCGCGTTGACCTGCTCGATCTCCTCCCACTGCGCCTCCAGCCGGCCCTCGCGCAGGTAGTGCGAGTGGTCGGTCAGGCAGAGGAACTCGTACCCGCGCTCGCGGGCGGCGAGGGCGAGCTCCTCGATCGTGCTGTGCCCGTCCGCGGACCACGTGGAGTGACAGTGCATCTCCCCGCGCAGGTCGGCGAGCTCGACGAGCGTCGGCAGCCGCCCCTCCCGCGCCGCCTCGAGCTCCCCGCGCGCCTCCCGCAGCTCGGGCGGGATGTAGGCGTAGCCGAGGTCGGCGTACAGTTCCTCCTCGCTCGCGTGCGTCAGCACCTCCCCCGTCTCGACCACCGTGACGCCGTACTCGGAGACGGAGAGCCCCCGCCGCTGCGCCTCCTCGCGCAGGGCGACGTTGTGCTCCTTGGAGCCCGTGAAGTGCTGCAGCACGTTCCCGTAGCACTCGGGCGGGACGACGCGCAGGTCGAAGCGGAAGCCCTGCTGGCCGATCACCGTCCCCTTCGTCTCCCCGCGGGCGACGATCTCGGCCACCCAGGGCGCCTCGCAGAAGGCCGCGACCAGCTCCCCGGGACGCACGGCGGTGGCGATGAAGTCGAGGTCCCGCACCGTCTCCCGCCGCCGGCGCACGCTGCCCGCCTCGGAGACGGCGATCGTCGCCGGATGCGCGGCGAGCGCGGCTACCACCTCCTTCGCCGCGGGCAGGGCGACCGCGAGCAGGCCGCGGTCCTCCCGCGGCCGGCGCCGGCCCGCGCCGGCGGCGAGGGCGGCCAGGATCTTCTCCTCGCTGCGGGCGCCGAGCCCGGGCAGGTCGCGCAGCCGGCCCGCCTCGGCGGCCGCCTGCAGCTCCTCCAGGGTCGTGACCCCGAGCTGCGTCCAGATGCGGGCGGCGGTTTTCGGGCCGACGCCCGGGAGCCGCAGGAACTCGACCACCCCCTCCGGCACCAGCTGGCGGCGCTTGCGCAGGGCCTCGATCTCGCCCGTCTCGACCGCCTCCCGCACCTTCTGCTCGATCGTCCGCCCGATCCCCGGCAGGTCCTTGGCCCGGCCGGCGAGGGCGAGCTCCGCGACCGGGGCCGGCGTCTCCCGGATGCGGGCGGCGGCGCGGCGGTAGGCGACGACGCGGAACGCGTCCTCCCCCAGGATCTCGGAGATGTCGGCGAGGAGGTCGAGCTGGTCGGCGAGATCCGCGTTCCGGGGCAGGGTCCTCGCCATGCCGCGATGATAGGTCGGTGCGTGCCGTCGTCTGCCTGCCCACCTACAACGAGCGCGAGAACCTGGAGGTGATGGTGCGCGCCCTCGGGGCCGTGCTGGACACGGCGCGCGACCGGGTGCTCGTGATCGACGACCACTCGCCGGACGGCACGGGCGAGATCGCCGACCGCCTCGCCGGCGAGCTGTCCTGGCTCTTCGTGCTCCACCGGCAGCGCAAGGAGGGGCTTGGGCCGGCGTACGTGGCGGGCTTCCGTTGGGCGCTCGCCGAGGGCGCGGAGCTCGTGCTGGAGATGGACTGCGACTTCTCGCACGACCCCGCCGACGTCCCCCGGCTCATCGCGGCCGCCGAGGAGGGCGCCGACCTCGTGCTCGGCTCCCGGTACGTGCCGGGCGGCGGCACCGAGGGCTGGGGGCTGCTCCGCCGCCTCGTCTCCCGCGGCGGCTGCCTGTACGCGCAGCTCATCCTGGGCGTGCCCGTGCGCGACCTGACGGGCGGGTTCAAGTGCTACCGGCGGCGGGCGCTCCAGGCGATCGACCTGGACGCGCTCGCCGCGCGGGGGTACGCGTTCCAGATCGAGACCACCTACCGCGTCCTGCGCGCGGGGCTGCGCGTGCGGGAGGTGCCGATCCGCTTCGTCGAGCGACGGGAGGGCGCCTCCAAGATGACCGGCGCGATCGTGCTCGAGGCGATCTGGCGCGTGCCCCTGCTCCGCCTCCGCGCGCTCGCCGGCCGCCTGTGATGGACACGGTCACCGAGGCGACCTTCGAGGACGAGGTGCTGCGCTCGGCTGTGCCGGTGCTCGTCGACTTCTGGGCGCCCTGGTGCAGGCCGTGCGCCGCGATCGAGCCGCACCTGCGCTCGCTCGCCGAGGAGCACGCCGCCCGGCTCCGGCTCGTGCGGGTGAACGTGGACGAGAGCCTCGCGCTCTCCGGGCGCTACGGCGTGCTCGCCCTCCCGACGGTGATCCTCTTCGCCGGCGGCGAGGAGCGGGCGCGGGTCGTCGGCGTGCAGCCGCGCTCGCGCTACGAGCGGGCGCTCGCGCCCCACCTCTAGACGTCAAGCGGACGCGCGGCCCGACCCTCAGAGGTAGCCCTCGGGCACGGGTCCGACGATCTCCATCCCGTGCCGCCGGGCGATCCCGTCGAGGACGGCGTCGTCGGCCTCCTCCCGCGCGATCGCCTCGCTCAGCTCGTCGAAGTACCCGATCATGGCGGCCGGAACGTAGAAGTTCAGCTTCCGGCTCGGCGCCTCGCCGACCCTGAAGCTGTGCCGCATGCCCGCCGGGATGAAGACGAACGAGCCGGCGGGGCAGCGCTCCGCACGCTCCTCCAGGAACATGACGTACTCGCCCGCGAGGACGTAGAACGCCTCGGCCGCGTCGTGGTGGACGTGCAGGGGAGGCCCGAAGCCGGGCGGCTCGTCGGCCTCCAGCAGCGTGAACAGCCCGCCCGCGTCGCGGACGTCCGCCTTGACGGTCATCCCGAACGCGCCCAGGTCGATCGAGCGGCCCTCCCCGGGTCGCAGCACGTACGCATCGGCCCCGTTCGTCATCGCGCCTCCTTTCGAGTCGGGTGACACGGAGGCTGACAGACGGCGGAGCGATTCCCGCCTCCTGCGACACTGCGCAGGTGGCGACCGAGGTCGCGGCCGGCTGGGCCGACCTGCTCGAGGGCGAGGAGGTCGCCTACCGCGGGCTCGAGCCCGCCCGCGCGGCGCGCACCGAGCCGCTTCCGTCCGACCTCGACCCGCGCGTCGCGTCCGCCCTCGCGGCCCACGGCGTCGCGGGCCTCTACCGGCACCAGGCGCTCGCCTGGGAGGCGGCGAAGCGGGGGGAGAACGTGATCGTGGCCACGGGCACCGCGTCCGGGAAGTCGCTCGCCTTCACCCTGCCCGTCCTGGACGCGGTCGCGCGCGAGCCGAAGACGCGCGCGCTCTACCTCTACCCGACGAAGGCGCTCGCGCAGGACCAGGCGCGCGCCCTCGCCGCGCTCCGGTCGCGCGGCGCGCGGCCCGCGATCTACGACGGGGACACGCCGGCCGAGCGGCGCTGGCAGGTGCGCCGCTTCGCGAACCTGATCCTGACGAACCCGGACATGCTCCACGTGGGCGTCCTCCCCCACCACGACCGCTGGGGGGACGTCCTGCACAACCTGCGCTTCGTCGTGATCGACGAGGCGCACGTCTACCGGGGCGTCTTCGGCTCCCACGTCGCGAACGTGCTCCGCCGCCTGCGCCGTCTCGCCCGCGTGTACGGGGCGGAGCCCCAGTTCCTGCTCGCCTCGGCGACGATCGCGAACCCGGGCGAGCTCGCGCTCGCGCTCACCGGCCTCCCCGCGACCGTGGTCGACGAGGACACCTCCCCGAGAGCCGAGCGCGAGGTCGTGATCTGGAACCCGCCGCTCCTCGACCCGGAGCTCGGCCTGCGGGCGAGCCCGCTCGGCGAGGCGTCCCGGCTCCTCTCCCAGCTCGCCTCCCGCGGCCTGCGGACGATCTGCTTCGCGAAGAGCAGGAAGGCGGCGGAGCTGATCCACCGCTTCGCCGCCGAGCGCGTGCCGCGGGAGCTCCGCGGACGTCTCTCCCCCTACCGGGCCGGGTACACGCCCGAGCAGCGGCGGGAGATCGAGCGGCGGCTCGTGGACGGGGAGCTGCTCGCCGTGACGGCCACGGACGCGCTGGAGCTCGGGATCGACATCGGGCTGCTCGACTGCGCCCTCTCGGTCGGCTTCCCCGGCACCGTCGCCTCCCTCCGCCAGCAGTGGGGGCGGGCGGGGCGCCGGGGGCGCGGCCTCGCCGTGCTCGTCGCCAGCGAGGACGCGCTCGACCAGTTCTTCGCGCGCGAGCCGCAGGCGCTGCTCGAGCGGCGGGTGGAGGCCGCGATCCTCGACCACGCGAACCCGCGGATCCTCGAGCCGCACGTGCTCGCCGCCGCCTACGAGGCGCCGCTCGACGAGGCGGACGCGGAGACGCTCGGGCGGGAGGCGCTCGAGCGGGCGGCGACGCTCCCCGAGCTCGAGCGGACGCCCGCCGGCTACGTCTGGAAGGGCCGCGACTACCCGGCCGCCCGCGTCTCCCTCCGCTCCGGGGACGCGGAGGCGTTCGCGGTCGTGGACGCGGACACGGGCGCCCTGCTCGGCCTCGTCGAGCGGGAGCGCGCGTACGCGACGATCCATGAGGGCGCCGTCTACCTGCACCTAGGCGAGCAGTACCTGGTCGAGCGGCTCGACCTCGAGCGGCGCCTCGCGCTCGCCCGCCCTGCCGCCGTCGACTGGTACACACAGGCCAAGAAGGAGACGGAGACGACGATCGAGGAGGCGCTCCGCGTGGAGCGCCGGCTGGGGGTCGAGCTCGTCTTCGGGCGCGTCTCCGTCGCCGAGCAGGTCGTCGCCTACGCGAAGAAGGCGGCCCGCGACGGGGCCACCCTCGATCTCGTCCCGCTGCTCATGCCGGAGACGGCCTTCGAGACGGAGGCGGTGTGGTTCTGTCCCGAGCCCGAGCAGCTCCAGGGCCTCGAGCGCATGCCGACCCTGCTCGGGACGCTGCACGCGGCCGAGCACGCGCTGATCGCGCTCCTCCCCCTGTGGGCGATGTGCGACCGCTGGGACATCGGCGGGCTCTCCACCAACCTCCACCCCCAGACGGGCCGCCCCACGATCTTCGTCTACGACGGGCACGCGGGCGGGGTCGGGATCGCGGAGCGCGGCTTCGACCGCTTCGAGGGCTGGGTTGAGGACACGGCCCGGCTCCTGCGGCGCTGCCCGTGCGCGGCCGGCTGCCCGTCCTGCGTGCAGAGCCCCAAGTGCGGGAACCTGAACGAGCCGCTGGACAAGAGCGGCGCCCGGACGCTGCTCGAGCGGATGCTCGGCGGCCGCTAGATCTCGCGCAGCGCGAGCTCGACCGCCTCGGCCGGGGTGGCGGCGACGTCGACCCCCTCCACGCAAGGGGCGCCGGCGAGCGCGACCACGCGCCGCCCCAGGAGGCGGGCGAACGCCATCTCCGCGAGCGTTCCCCAGCGGCCTCCGACCGCGATCACGGCGTCCCCGGAGGCGGCCACGGCCAGGTTCCGCGCGTGGCCGATCCCGGTCACGACCACGTAGTCGGCCCACGGGTTCGCGTCCGCGCGCCGCTCGCCGGGGAGGATGGCGATCGTCGCCCCGCCCGCGCGCTTCGCGCCTCGGTGCGCGGCCGCCATCACCTCGCCCAAGCCCCCGGTGACGACCGCGCACCCCCGCTCGGCGAGCAGGCGCCCCACCTCCTCCGCGGCCTCCACCCATTCGGCGCCGCTTCCGATCACCGACACCTGGACCGCCACGCTGGTAGAGGATGACGCATGGACCGTCGCCGGGCCCGAGGAGGGACGCTCGTGCTCGGGGGCGGCTTCGCCGGCAGCTACGTCGCCCGCCTGGTCGGGCGACGCGGCGCGACCGTCCTCTCGCCGGAGAACTTCATGCTCTACACGCCGCTCCTGCCCGAGGCCGGGTCGGGCACGCTCGAGCCGCGGCACGTGGTCGTCCCGCTCCGCCAGATGTGCCCGCACGCCGAGCTGATCCTGGGCCGCGCGACGGGGCTCGACGAGGAGCGGAAGGTCGTCTCGGCGGACACCCTCGCCGGCCCGCTCGAGCTTCGCTACGAGCGGCTCGTGCTCGCGCTCGGCGCGGTGCCGCGCGTCCCCCCGGTCCCGGGCCTCGCCGAGCACGGCCTCGGCTTCAAGGACCTGGCGGACGCGATCGCCCTCCGCAACCGTGTGCTGCGCCAGCTCGAGCGCGCGGCCATCGACCCCGACCCGGCCGAGCTCGGCTTCGTCTTCGTCGGCGCCGGCTACGCGGGGGTGGAGGCGCTCGCGGAGCTGCACGACCTCGCCCGGGCGGCGCTGCGCTTCTACCCGCCGCTGCGCGGCGTACGGCAGCGGTGGGTGCTGGTGGAGGCGGCGCCGAAGATCCTCCCCGAGATCCCGCGCCGGCTGGGCGAGTACGCGGCGCGGCAGCTCGAGCGGGCCGGGATCGAGATCCACGTGGGGACGACGCTCGACTCCTACGACGGGCGGGAAGCGGTGCTCTCCGACGGGGCGCGGGTGCCCGCGCGCACGCTCGTCTGGACGGCCGGGGTGCGCCCGCACCCGCTGCTCGCCGCGCTCGGGCTCCCGCTCGACGAGCGCGGCCGCGTGCGCGTCGACGAGACGCTGCGCGTGGAGGGTCGGGACGACGTGTGGGCCCTCGGCGACTGCGCCGCCGTCCCGAACGCGCGCACGCCGGGCGCCTGCGACCCGCCGACCTGCCAGCACGCGCTCCGGCAGGCGCGCCGGCTCGCCAAGAACCTCGCCGGCCCGCCCCGGCCGTACGGCTACCGGATGCTCGGGCAGGTGGCGACGCTCGGACGCTTCAAGGGGATCGCCGAGCTCCCCGGGCTCCACCTGCGCGGCTTCCCGGGCTGGTTCGCGGCGCGGAGCTACCACCTGTACCAGCTGCCGCTCCTCTCCCGGAAGCTGCGGGTCGTCCTCGACTGGACCGTGGCGCTCTTCTTCCGCCGGGACGTGGTCGAGCTCTCGCTGCTCGGCCACCCGCGCCGCCTCGACGAGCGCTAGCCCGGACCGTCGCCGAGATGCGTCGGCGGTCTCGGCTCATCTCGTCCTCGCTCGGCAGCAGCGCGGACGATGTCGGCGGGGATGCTGCCGCGGGGAGGCGGCCGTGGCGGCGACTCGCGCTCGGCGAGGGGACCTGGGCCCGGGCGCGCGGCTGGGCGCTCTGGAAAGCCGCGATCACCGCGGTCGAGGAGCCCGGGCGCGGCCCGCCCGGCGGCGGTTCCGCGGCCGCTCGGTTCGGCTGGAGGCCGAGCGCGCGCGACATCGTCGCCGAGGTGCTCGACGATCGTCTCCGCACGGAGGAAGCGCTCGGGTCGCCCAAGCTGACCGGCGGGGCGCGGAGACGAACCGCCGCCTGTCAGTCGCCCGGCTGATCCGTCTCGCCAGCAGCCGCGCCCTCGCCAGCAGCCGCGTCCTCGTCGGCGGCCGCGCCCGCGTCCGGCTTCGACGCGGCCCGGCGCCTCTCGAGCCGTTTCGCCTGCTTGAGCTCGCGCCGCTCCCTGACCTTGCGCTCGCGAGCCGCCTTCGCCTGCGTCTGCTGCCGCTTCGAGCTCATCTCGGCTCCGGAGGGGCGACCCGCATCACGCGCTCTTCGATCCGCACGGGCCCGCTCGCCACGATCGTCCGCTCGAGCGCACCCACCGAGGCAAGGGGTCCAGGGCTGCCCTCCTCGCCCGGCGCGACGTTCCACGCCTCCCGGTCGCGCTCCCATTCCTCGCGGCGAGACGCTGGACGAACCACCTCAGGGACATCTCGCACGAGCTCCTCCTCCGGGTGACGCTCACACCTGCGCAGCTCGGCGGGAGTGCAAGCAGCGGAAGGAGAGAGCGCGTGTGTCCGCGCATGGTAGCGGTCGCGCGGCGGCGCGCGGGAGGGATCGCGCCCCCGCGCGCCGCCCTGCGCGGACGGCTAGTTCGTCGCCGCGGCCGCCCGCTGCGACCTCACGTACTCGATGTAGCCGCGCACGTCCTGCGCCGGCTCCGTGTACGCCTCGCCGAGCGCGTCCTCCATCCGCCCGATGTACTCGTCCATCCAGGCGGGGAAGTCGTAGTCGATCGCGCGCAGGAACTCGAGCGTGGCCGAGAAGCGGATGTCCGCGATGGACGGCGCGTCGCCGCCGATGAACGGCTTGTCGCCGAGGAAGAACTGGCGGTACACGTCCAGCGGCTTGGCGAGCGCCGCCTCGGCGTCCTTGCGCGCCTTCTCCTTGAGCTCGTCGTCGACGTCCGCGGTCGCGACCTCGCCCGGGTACTGGCCGAACCCGAGTATCGGGTACGTGGCGCGCGCGAGCAGCGGGTAGAGCGTGCCGATGAGGTAGAACATCGCGCTGTCGACCATCGCCCGCTGCGCCGGTTCGCGCGGGTAGAAGTGGTCGAGCCCGTGCTTGTTGCACAGGTACTGCATGATCGCGCAGCTCTCCCAGAGCGCTCCGCGCGGCAGCTCCTCCTCCTCGAGCAGCGGCGTGAGGTCGGCCGGGTCCTTGGCGAGGAACTCGGGGGTGCCCTTCTTCCCCCAGACGTCCTCCTCCTCGAACTCGAGGCCGGCCGCGCGCACGAAGATGCGCACGGTCAGGTTGTTCACGCTCGGCTTGAGGATGCTCAGCCTGTTCGTGGCCACGTCTCCTCCTTCCGGTAGCCGTAGGGATCCTTGGGGTCTCGGTCCTCCGAGAGCGACTCGCGCGAGCGCGCGACGAGGAGCTCGATAGCGTCGGCCAGGTGCTCCTCCGCGATGTTGTAGTCGCCCCGTTCGACGCGCAGCTTGTGCGCCTCCAGCAACACCTCGGCGTGCGTGAAGCCGGCGGGCGGCTCGAAGCGGTAGGACGAGAGCTCGATCAGCAGCCCGAGCGGGTCCTCGAAGTAGATCGAGTCCATGAAGCCGCGGTCCTTGACCCCGCTGTGCCGGATGCCCCGCTCCTCGAGCCGCTCCACCGCCTGCCGGAACGTCGCCTGCGAGAGCGAGAACGCGAGGTGGTGGACGCAGCCCACGTCGGTCGGCGTCCGCGTGGAATCGGGCGTGCGCTCCTCGCTCGTGAAGACGGTGATCAGGCGGCCGTCGCCGGGGTCGAAGTAGAGGTGGCTCTCGGCGGCGTTGTCCAGGTTCGGCTGCTCGAACACGAACGGCATGCCGAGGACGCCCTCCCAGAAGCCGAT
>DATLYP010000045.1:0-13808 GCA_035574655.1 Gaiellaceae bacterium | reverse complement strand
GGCAAGCGAGCCTGGCGCTCTCCCGGCGGTGGTCGGCCACGGCGCGAGGCTACGAGTCGCGCCGGTCGTCGCCTCTGCGCGCAGCGGTCACTGCGCGCGGGCGAACCTCCGAGATCTTCAGTTTTCAAAGACCGGCGAGGGCCGGAAGCGCCCTCCTTCGCAGGAAGGTTGGCCTATGAGCCTCAGCCAGCTCAAGCCCTACTACGGCTTCACCCGCCTGCCCTTCTCCCGCCAGATCCCGGCGAGTGCCCTCTTCCGCTCGCAGGCCCACCAGGAGGCGCTCGCCCGCATCGCCTTCGTGATCGAGCAGGAGGCGCTCGGGCTTTTCACCGGCGAGGTCGGCTCCGGCAAGACCGTCGCCGCCAGGGCCGCCGTCGCCTCGCTCGATCCCTCCCGCTCCACCGTCCTCTACCTCGCCAACCCCTCGATCGGCGCCAGAGGCCTCTACCACCAGATCGTCTTGAGCCTCGGCGGCGAGCCCCGCTTCCACACCGCCGCCCTCATCCCCCAGGCGCACGAGCTCCTCGCGCACGAGCGGGTCGAGCGCGGCAAACGGGTCGTCGTCGTGATCGACGAGGCGCACCTCCTCTCCCCCGGCCAGCTCGAAGAGATCCGCCTGTTGACCAACGCGGAGATGGACTCGGAAAGCCCCTTCGCCGGCATCCTCCTCGGCCAGCCCGCCCTGCGCAAACGCCTCCGCCTCGGCTCGTTCGCCGCCCTCGACCAGCGGCTCGCCCTCCGCTACGAGCTGCCCGGCATGAGCGCCGAGGAGACAAGCGGCTACTTGCGCCACCACCTCAAGCTCGCCGGCCGCGACGATGCCCTCTTCTCCGACGACGCCATCAACCTCCTCCACCAGGCCAGCCGCGGCATCCCCCGCGCGCTCAACAACCTCGCGATCCAGGCGCTCGTCGCCGCCTACGCCGACCAGAAGGCGATCGTCGACGAATCCTCCGCCCGCGCCGCCGTCACCGAGATCACCGCCGAGTAGCCAGCCGCCCCCCAGTGCCACTCGAGCAGCCGACCGCCACCCCTCATCCTGAAGATCGATGACGCAACCGTCCTGGACGGGAGCGGCGCCCAACAGAGGCGGCGCCGGCGTCGGCGCCGGCGCCGAAGATGCGCCGGAAGGAGTCGGGGCCGTAGCTCGTGGGGAGCGGCTCACCCTCGAGCAGCTTGAAGGTGCGCCGGCCGTCGGGCCGCCGTTCGGCGCGGAGGAAGAGGGCGCTCTCGAGCCCCTGCGCGTGGAAGCCGTGCGCGAGCTCGTACATGTGCGTGACGAAGAAGACCCGGATCTGCTTCTCGAGCATGGCGCGGACGACCTGGCGGGCGATCTCCGAGCCCTCGCGCTCGTTGGTCGAGGCGAACGACTCGTTGCAGAGCAGGAGCGAGCGCGGCGTGATCCGGTCGGCGATCTCGCTCATCCGGCGGAGCTCCTCGTCGAGCTTGCCGCCCGTCATCGTCACGTCCTCCTCGCGCTTGTAGTGGGTGAAGACGCCGTTGCAGACGGCGGCGCGGAACGACCGCGCGCCGACGAACATGCCGGCCTGCATCATCAGCTGGGCGAGGCCGAGGCCGCGCAGGAGAGTCGACTTGCCGCCCTGGTTGGCGCCGGTGATCATCACGAGCGCCTTGCCGTCGGCGTCGAGGTCGTTGCCGACGACGCGGTGCCCGAGGTGGAGGGCGAGGGAGACGTCGTAGATCCCCTTCGCGCCGAGCGCGAGCCCGCCGGCGGGGAGCGGGGTGGGGAAGCAGGTGGGCTCGCCTTTCTCGGCGAGCAGCTCGTGCAGGTTGAGGCAGCCGAGGTAGAAGGCGAGCTCGAGCCGGAGCATGGCGAAGAAGCTCTGGACGTGGTCGGCCGACTGCGCGACCGCGTTCGCGACGACGTTGATCCCTCTGCCGCGGATCTCCTCCAGCGCCCTGAAGCCGTTCTCGTCGCGGGGCGGGATCGTGAAGCTGTAGCTCGGCGAGCGCCTCCCGGGCGAGAGCCTCTCCGACCAGCGTCGCTTCCGCGGCTTGCGGACGACGTAGCCGCGGCCCGCGAGGCCGCTGCCGAACTCGGCGCTCAGGAGCACGCCGCGCCGGAACTCGAGCTCGTTCAGCTGCTGCCCGACCTCGGCGAGGTAGCCGTCGGCGAGCTCCTCCCGGAGCATCGCGAAGAAGCGGCGGAAGGCGTCGGAGCGAAAGCCGGCCGCCTGCTCGTCGGCGATCCGCCGGAGCCGCCTGAGCGCATCGACCTGCAGCCTCAGCACCTGCACCGAGCGGTGGAGGATCATGTCCGGCCTCGCCCCCGCCCACGGGGTGCCGCCCGCCTTCCTCTGGCTCTCGAGCGCGTCGAGCGCCAGCTCGTAGATCTCCCGCACGACGGTCGCGTTTCCGAGGCAGTCGGCGAGCGCGTGCTGGCGGTAGCGGATCGCCTCGGGATCGTGCAGGCTCGAGAGCAGGGCTCGCTTCGCCGTCTCGTAGAGGAACTCGTCGCCGGCTGCCATCGCGCTCCACACGGTCTCGAGCTCGAGGTCCCGGGCGAGGTCTTCGTCGCTGCCGAGCGAGCCGGCCTTCCCTTCGCGCTCGAGGTTCCGTCTGGCGCTCGCGAGCGCGAACGGGCTGCCGTTGACCATGGCTTCGAAGATCGGGTCGCGCAGCTCCGGCTTGACGTCGAAGTCGCGGTCGCGGTGGAGGAGGAAGACCTTCATGCGCCGATCCGCTCGACCAGGCGTTCGTAGGTGAGGCCGTACTTGTCGGCGATCGCCCAGGCGTAGGCGAGCCCGTCGGCCGGCTGCCGGAGGAGCTTGAACGTCCGCTCGGCCGGGTTCTCGGGCACGATCTGGGCGACCATGCTCACCGTCGCCTCGCTCAGCGAGGCGAGCTCGTCGACGAAGGTGACGTAGACGCCGAGGCAGCCGAGGTCGAGGAGCCTGCGCATGACCTCGCTGCCGACGAAGAGGGCGTCTTGGAGCGTGGTCGAGCTGAAGCTCTCGTTCATGACGATGACGCTGTCGGCGCTCGCCTGCTCGAGGATCGCGTGCACGCGGACGAGCTCGTCCTCGAGCTTGCCGCGCAGCGTCTCGACGCTCTCCTCGCGCTCGAAGTGGGTGAAGATCCGGTCGGCCAGGAAGAGCCGCGCACGCGTGCCGGGGACGAGCAGGCCGAGCCCGGCCAGGTGGTGGAGCTGCCCGAACGTGCGGGCGAACGTGGTCTTGCCGCCGTTGTTCGGCCCGGTGACGACGAAGATGCGCTCCCGCCCGCCGAGGCGGAAGTCGTTCGTGACGACCTCCCTGCCCTCGGAGACGAGCTTGCTCGCCAGGGCGAGGTCGAACGTCTCCTCGGCCGCGACCTCCTTCGAGCGCACGGAGACGCGCGGGTAGCAGAACGGCAGGCCGGCGGCGCGCAACCGGTCGACCAGCTCGAGGTAGGCGACGTAGAACTGGACCTCACGGTCGAACCGGGCGATCGTGGCGTCGACGAAGCCGCGTCGCCGGGCGCAGAAGCCGGCGAGCGCCCGGAACACGTCGGGGTGCAGGCGGGCGACCCGCTCGGCGATCTGCGCCTCGACGTGGTCCATCCCGCCGCGTTCGGGCAGCCTGACCAGGTAGCTCCTCACGGCTCCTTGCCGGAACCTGGCGAAGGTCGCCTCGACCTCGGTGCCGTAGTCGGGCTCGCCCTCGTACGTACCGACGGTGACCTTCGCCCCCTGGATCCGGACCGTGTACCGGATCGCGGCGAGCGCCCGCTCGAGCGCCTTCGTCTCGGCCGCCAAGCCGGCGAAGCGGTCGGAGGCGGCGTACTCGGCGAGGTAGGCGCGTAGCCCCTGGAAGCCGCGCGAGCTGACGCCGGCAGCCGCCAGCGCTCCCGCGAGCGACTCGACCGCGTCGCAGTAGATCCCGGCGCCCTTCAGGAACCACCCCTGCTTCGCGAGCGGGTAGTAGCCCTCCTCCGCCGCCGTCAGATGCTGGCGCACCTTCGCCATCGCGCCCGCGAACGCCCGTACGGCCTCGAGCAGGCCCGGCCGCTCCAGGTCGCGCAGGACCTCGTGGCGATAGCAGACGGTCGCGACATCGCGGAGCGGCGAGTAGAAGAACGGCTCGAGGTCGTACTGCTCGCGGCCGGCGGTGAGCGCCGCCACCACCTGATCGAGGTTGAGGTCGGCGAAGTACGCCGGCTCGTCCGGGCGCGTGTCGGCGCCGACCTCACGCTCGAAGAGAATGCTCTGGAACCGCGCCATCAGCTTCCACCGGATTCGCTCTGCTCGGTAGAAGCCATCAGCCGCGTGAGCGGCGGTTCAGGCGGGCCTCATCGCCTTCCACAATCCTACCCTCTGGCGGCGCGCTAGTCTTGCTCCGACGGCGATGAGGCTCGCCGCTGACCGCCCTTCGGGGCTGATGGCCTCTACCCCTTGTTCCCGGACTCGGGGAGGTAGAGGTGAGCGAGCTGGCGGTGGCGGTGATCCTGGCGGCGGCGATCCTGGCCGCCTCGACGATCTCGGTCGAGCTCGGCATCTCGGTCGCCCTGATCGAGCTCGCGCTCGGGGTGGCGGTCGGCAACGCCTTCGACCTCGCGGTGCCGGGCTGGCTCGGCTTCCTCGGCTCGTTCGCTGGGATCGTGCTCACCTTCCTCGCCGGCGCCGAGGTCGACGTCGTGCAGCTCAGGCGCGAGTGGCGCGCGAGCCTCGCGATCGGAGCCGTCTCGTTCCTCGCGCCGTTCCTCTGCTCCTTGGCCTTCGCCTACTGGGCGCTCGGCTGGTCGGCCGAGGCGGCGCAGATCGCCGGCGTCGCCCTCTCGACGACGAGCCTCGCGGTCGTCTACGCCGTCCTCGTCGAGACGGGGCTCAACCGGACGGCGATCGGCAAGCGGATCATGTCCGCCACCTTCGTCACCGACTTCGGCACCGCCACCGCCCTCTCGCTCCTCTTCGTCGAGCCGAGCCTCTGGATCGTCCCGTTCGTCGCTGTCTCCGCCGTGCTCGTGCTCGGCCTGCCGCGGCTTGCGCCCTGGTTCTTCGGCCGCTACGGCAACCGCGTGATCGAGCCGGAGATCAAGCTCGTCTTCGCAGCGCTCTTCCTGCTCATGTGGCTGGGCGAGAAGGCCAACTCGCACGCCGTGCTCCCCGCCTTCCTGCTCGGGCTCGCCCTCTCCGGCCACTACGCCGCCCACCGCAAGGAGCAGGAGCGCCTGCGCGTCGTCGCCTTCGCCTTCCTGACCCCGCTCTTCTTCCTCAAGGGCGGCATGAACGTCTCGCTTTCTGCCCTCTGGGCGAACCTCGGGGTGCTGGCGCTTCTCTTCGGGGCGAAGATGCTGCCGAAGCTCGCCGGCGTCTACCCGCTCGCCCGCCGCTACTGCCCCCCGCACGGCGCCTTCACGACGCTCCTCATGTCGACCGGGCTCACGTTCGGCACCATCTCCTCCCTCTACGGGCTGCAGGCGGGGATCATCGACGAGACCCAGTTCTCGCTCCTCGTCGCGGTCGTCGTCCTCTCGGCGATCGTGCCGACGCTGATCGCGCAGCGGCTCTTCCAGCCCTCCGCCGCCGAGGAGGCGCGGCGCGAGGGACGGCTCGCGATCGGCGAGCCCGCCCTCGAGCGGGAGGCAGGCTAGTGCCGTTCGAGCGGATCCTCGCCGCGATCGACGGCTCCCAAGCCTCCGACCGCGCCTTCGCCAAGGCCCTCGAGCTCGCCCGGCTCGTCGGCGCGCGCCTGCCCGGTGCAGCTCGTCGAGAGAGCGCCGCGCCGGAAGGGCGCGCTCGCAGGGCGCGCCGGGCGAAGCCGACGCCTGCTCCAGGGCGTCCCGCGCCGGCGAACGGGCTCTCCCCGCTTCGTTTCGTCGTCGTCTTCGGGCTCGTGAGCGCCTTGGCGGACTTCGTGTACGAGGGCGGGCGCAGCATCGTCGGGCCCTACCTGGCCACGCTCGGCGCGAGCCCCGAGGCGGTCGGCGTGATCACCGGCGCGGGGGAGGCGGTCGCGCTCGTCTTCCGGCTCGGCGCCGGGGCGCTCGCCGACCGCACGCGCCGCCACTGGGCGCTGAGCATCGCCGGCTACCTGCTCACGCTCGTCTCCGTGCCCCTCCTCGCCGTCGCGAAGCAGCTGCCGGCGGCCGCGACGCTCGTCGTCGCCGAGCGCTTCGGCAAGGCCGTCCGGACACCTGCCCGGGATACGATGCTCGCGCAGGCGAGCACGGGGCTCGGACGCGGCTTCGCCTTCGGTCTCCACGAGGCGCTCGACCAGTCGGGCGCCCTCGTCGGCCTGTTCGTCGTCGCGCTCGTGCTGGCGCTCGGCGGCGGGTTCGCCGCCGGGTTCGCCGTGCTCGCCGTCCCGGGCGCCCTCGCCCTGGCCCTCCTGACGCGGCTCCGGCTCGGCGCGCCGGCTCCCTCCGCCTACGAGGACGGAGCCGACGAGAAGGGGCAGACGCGCGCGCCACCCGGCCGGCTTCGCGCCGGGGAGCGCCGCCGGCTCCTGCTCTACGGGGCCTTCGCGGCGCTGACGATGCTCGGCTTCGCGACCTTCGCCGTCCTCGCCTACCACCTCCAAGTGCGGCATGTCGTCCCCGAGTGGCAGATCCCGCTCGTCTACGCCCTCGCCATGGGCGTCGACGGCCTCGCCGCGCTCGCCGCCGGCCGCAGCTACGACCGGATCGGGCTGCGAGGCCTCGCCGTGCTGCCCCTGCTCTCCGCGGCCGTGCCGCTGCTCTCCTTCTCTACCTCGGCGCCGCTCGTCTGGGCTGGTGCCGCCGTCTGGGGCGCGGCCATGGGGATCCAGGAGACCACGATGCGCGCCGCCGTCGCCGACCTCGTCCCCCGCGAGCGGCGGGCGACGGGCTACGGCGCCTTCACCGCCGTCTACGGGCTCGCGTGGCTCGCCGGCAGCGCCGTCCTCGGCGCCCTCTACGGCCACTCGGTCGAGGCGGCGATCGCCTTCGCCTTGGTCGTGCAGGCGCTCGCGCTCGCCGCGTTCCTGCCGCTCGCGCTCGAGCGGCGGCACGGAGGCTGGCAGTGAGATCGCGCCTCCGTCGCGCTCCGCCAGACCCGACGGCGCGGCTGCGCGCCGTGCTCGCCCTGACCGAGGCGTGCTCGAGCAGCTCTCCCGCGACGACGACGCGGCGGTCAGCCATGCGGCGGCGACCGCGCTCGCAGAGAACCTCGCCTCTCGCGAGGCGGCCGGGAGAGGACGTTAGCGCCACGCCTACGCGCAGGAAGGCGAGTGCCGGTGCGTCGGTCCGTCGAGGCGATGTCTGCGGCGGCGCTCGTCGGAGGCTAGGAGGGGCTCGGCGCGATCGAGGCGTTCCTCGCTGGGCGGCAGTGGGAGCAGCCGCGCGGGCGGACCTGAGCTTGCGTGTCATCTGATGCAAGCGCTGCTAGCATCATGCATATGGTTCGCACGACGATCGACATCGACGCAGGCCACGCCGACACCTTCACCGACACGCTCGCCGCGGTCTACGCGCTCCCACCGTAAGCGGCGCACCCGACGACCACAAGCCAAGCGGGCAGCCACCGCCGACACGGCGGCGCCCGACTGACCCCGCAACCGACTCACCGTCGCCGCCACAGCCCGCACACCGACAACGGCAGCCACCCCAACCAGCGAACCGCCCGATCCAGAGGTCCGTCGCCAGCACTGCCAACGCTACGAGAGACCACACCGACCTTACTCACCGATGTAGGTCTGATCTCAAGCGGAGGGCTCGATCCCGAGCCACTGGAGCGCGCGGTTCAGGTACACGCGGAGCACGTAGAAGCGCTCGAAGAAGAGGAGCAGACCGAGCGCGACCAGCACCGTCCCGCCCACCGCCTGGATCGCCCGGTAGCGGTCGCGCAGCCAGCGGAAGGCGCCCATCGCCCGCGTGAAGAGCGCCCCGGCGAGGACGAAGGGGACGGCCAGGCCGAACGAGTAGGCGGCGAGGAGGAGCGCGCCCTCGGCCGCCGTCTCCGCCGAGCCGGCGAGCACGAGGACGGCGGCGAGCACGGGCCCGATGCAGGGGGCCGCGCAGACGGCGAAGGCGCCCCCGAGCAGCACGCGGGAGCCGCGGCTGCGCGCCCCCTGCAGCAGCCCCGCCCCCACGAGCCGCTCCGGCCAGGGCAGCAGCCCCATGAAGGCGAGGCCGAGCACGACGAGGACGAAGCCGGCGAGCCGCTCGAGCAGGAACTGGTCGCCGAGCAGCCGCCCGCCGACGAGCGCGGCCCCCACCCCGAGCAGCACGAAGACGGCGGTGAAGCCGGCCACGAACGGGAGGCTGGCGAGCACGACCCGGCCCGCCGTGCCGGGCCGCCCGAGCCGGTCGGCCTCGAGCGCGGACACCGCGGAGAGGTAGCCGGGGACGAGCGGCAGCACGCAGGGGGCGAGGAAGGAGACGACCCCGGCGAGGAAGGCGACGGGGATCCCGGTCGGCGACACGGCCGGCTCAGCCCTCGAAGCGGGCGAGCTCCTCGTCCACCCTCCGCTCCGCCTCCGCGTCGAGGGGGGCGGCGGGCTCGCGCGGGCGCGCCCGCGCCCAGGCGCGCACGAGCAGCGCGACGGCGGCGGCGCCTCCGGCGAGCGCCGCGAGCGGGAGGAGCCAGGCGAGCAGCCCGAACCCGCCCTCGGGGGGGCGGGCGAGCACGCCCGGCCCGAACTCCCGCACGAGCTTGTCCTTGATCTCCTGCTCGCTGTCGCCGGCCGCGATCCGCTCGCGGATGAACGCCTTCATCCGCTCGGCGGCGGGGGAGCTCGACTGGTCGAGGGTCGTCTCGCAGACGGGGCAGACGAGCTGCGCCTCCAGGTCGGCCGCGCTCGGCCGCTCGCCCCCGGGGGCGGCGGCCGCGGCCGGGGCGAGCGCGGCGGCGAGCGCGGCGAGCGCGGCGGCGAGACAGCTCACGCGCCGAGGGCGCGGGCGACCGCCCGGCGCAGCCGCGCCCGCTCCTCCTCCCCGTTCACCGCGCCCGCGAACGCCGCCACCACCCGCCCCTCGCGGTCGAGCACGAACGTCTCCGGGAAGCCCGTCACCCCGTAGGCGGGGAGGATGTCCCCGGGGCCGTCGTAGACGAGGGGGAAGGTGAGGCCGAAGCGCCGGGCGAAGGCGCGGGCGTCCCGGCGGAAGTCCTTCGCGTCCACGCCCACCACCACGAGCCCCTTGGCCCGGTACTCGCGCCACATCCGCTCCAGGAACGGCGCCTCCTCCTTGCAGGGCGCGCACCACGACGCCCAGAAGTTGAGCACGACCGCGCGGCCGCGGAGGTCGGAGAGGGTGAGGGAGCCCTCCCGGTCGAGCCGCTCCAGGGTGAAGTCGGGCGCCCGCGGCCGCTCGCCGCGCGCCGCGAGCTGCGCCAGGTTGCCGCCCTCCTGCCGAAGCAGAGACCAGGCGAGGAGCGCGAGGAGGAGGACGACCAGGCCGACGGCCGCGCCTTGCGCCGCGAGCAGCGCTTGCCTGCGCATCCTGCTACCGGCCGAGGATGAAGACGGGCGTCCCGATCTTCACCTGCCGGAACAGCCACTCCGCGTCGGCGATCCGCATGCGCACGCAGCCGTGGGAGGCCGAGTACCCG
Source organism: Gaiellaceae bacterium (assembly GCA_035574655.1). Classification (GTDB taxonomy): domain Bacteria; phylum Actinomycetota; class Thermoleophilia; order Gaiellales; family Gaiellaceae; genus GMQP-bins7. The sequence goes on along the minus strand of DATLYP010000045.1, from coordinate 4,297 downwards.
ATGGAGGCCTCGTCGGGCGTCCCGTGGATGCCCACGTAGGGGGCGGAGATGCCCATCCAGCGGGTGCCCAGCGGGTTGCCCGGGCCCGGCGGCACCGGGTCCTTGCCGGCCGCCCAGTCGGAGGGCGGCGGGTACCACCAGGGGTCGCGCTGCTTGGTCACGATCTCGTACCTGCCGAGCGGCGTCGGGTAGGAGGCCTGCCCGGTCGCGATCCGGAAGCTGCGGACGAGCTTCTCGTTGCGGTAGAAGAGCAGCCGCTTCGACTCGCGGAGGATGACGACCGCCGTGCTCAGGTCGACGGAGACCACCTTCGGCCGCAGGAGGTCGAAGCGGAGCCGGATCGGCGCCCGCTCGTGCCGCTTGAGCGCGAAGCGGATCGCCCGGGAGGCGGCCAGACGGCGAAGGCGGCGCCCGTCCCGCGCCTCGACGGCGTGGGGGCGGATCCCGCGCAGCACGATGCGGGCGTCCCGCGGCTCCCGGTCGTAGCGCTCGGCCAGCCGCCGCGCATAGCGGCGGACCCGGAGCACGGGCACCTCGACGTCGAGGGCGACGATCGCTCCCGGCCGCGCCACGCGCGCGCGCCGGATCGCCTTCTCCACGTTCGCCCGCGCACCGAGCGCCCGCGGCTCGACGCGGATCGTCCGCGTCTCGTCCACGACGAGGGCGAGCGGCCGGGCGAAGGCGCGCCGGACGGCGGCGGCGGCCTCGCCGGGCAGGAGGCCGCCGACCTGCACGGCGCCGACCGAGACGCCGTAGGCGATCGGGGCGGGGCCAGGCGGCGGGGGCGGCGGCTCCGGGTCGGGCGTCGTCGGCGGCGGGGTGGTGGTGGTGGTCGTCTCCTGGGCGGTGCCGGCCTCCGCCCCGCCCGTCCTCGCGAGCGCGAACGCGACGGCGAGGCCGGCGAGGGCGCAGACGACCAAGACGCCGACCGCCCCCGCGCTCCGCCTCACCTCGCCCCCAGCCTCATCGCGTCAAGTCTAGATACGAGCCTGGCCGGGTCATCGGTCACGACCGCGTCCACGCCCGCCTCCTCCACCCGGGCGAGGTCGGCCGGGTCGTCGACCGTCCAGGCGACGACGGCCACGCCCGCGGCGTGCGCCCGCTCCACGAGCGCGGGCGTGACGAGCGCGTGGTGGAGGATGATCGCGCTCGCGCCCGAGCGGGCGAGGAGGGCGCGCGCGGCCTGCGTGGCGACGACGCGGAGCGCGCGCAGCCCGCCCCGGACGAGGAGGTCCGCGCCGCGCCGGCGGTGCAGGCTGAGGCGGTCGCGCGGGAAGGCGACGCCCGTGCAGATCTCCTTCTCCGCATCCGCGATGGCGCGGAGCGCGCCCGGGTGGGCGCAGCTGACGAGGCTCCGGCCGGCGAGGCGGAAGCGGCGGAGCGCGCGGGCGACGTCCCCGGCGGCCCGCGGCGTCTTCAGGTCGACGTGGAGGCCGACCTCGGGCGCCTCCTCGGAGAAGAAGGCGAGCGCCTCCTCGAGGCGGGGGAGCTCGGGGCAAAACGCGCAGGCCTCGGCGAGCGTCATGCGCCGGAGCGAGCCGCGGGCGGCGCCGTGGCTCACCTCCCGCAGGTCGTGCGAGTGGGCGAGCACGAGCTCGCCGTCCCGCAGGCGGAGGACGTCGAACTCGACGAGGTCGGCGCGGGCCTCGACGGCGGCGCGGAAGCAGCGGAGGGTGTTCTCGGGACCGAGGGCGGCGCCCCCGCGGTGGGCGATGACGAGCGGGCGCCCGCCCCGGCGCTCGAGCGCGATCACGGCTCCCCCGGGCGGGTCGGGAGGTAGTCCTCGTCCAGGCGCCCCCCCGCGGCCGCGTACTCGACGATCATCCGGTCGGTCACCCACTCGACGGGCGCGCGGTCGTCCGTCCAGGGCCGGGGGGAGGCCGCGACCGGCCGGGCGTCGCGGGCGAGCAGGCGCCGCAGGGGGGCGAGGTCGGCGGGCCCGGAGGCGAGGCGGCGCTCCAGCTCGCCCCGGCTCAGGGGCCTCGTCAGGCCGAGCACGATCGTGTTGAAGCGCAGGGCGGGCCAGGCGAGGACCTGGGGGAGCTCGGCGGCGAGCGTGCCCGCGATCTCGCGCACGAGCCGCTTGTCGTCCGGCACGGCGGCGACGTTCAGCGCCACGATCCCCCCGGGGCGCAGCCGCTCCCGCACGAGCCGGAAGAACTCGCGGGTCGCGAGGTAGAAGGGCACGTACGGCTGCCGGTAGGCGTCCACGACGATCAGGTCGTACGGGCGGTGGGCGGCGCGCAGGAAGGGGCGGGCGTCCGCGTCGTGCACCTGCAGGCGCGGGTTCTCGTCCATGCCGAACCAGCGTCGGCCCACGCGGCTCACCGCCGGGTCGAGCTCGACCCCGTCCACGTGCGCCCGCGGGTAGTAGACGCCGAGCGCCCGCGCCGTCGTCCCGCCCGCGTTGCCGAGGATCGCCACGCGCTCGAGCGGCCGCCCGAGCAGCGGCGGGAGCGCGAGGAAGGTGTCCCAGACGCCGCCCGTGAGCACCGAGTCGGGCCGCCACACGGAGTGGGCGGCGATCCCCTCGTTCAGGTGCAGCAGGCGGCGCCCTCCCTCCCGCTCGACGACCTGGATGTACTGGTGGAAGGAGGTCTCCTCGTGGAGGAGGCCGGGGTCGGCCTTGACCGCGCCCGGCGGGAGCAGGAGGAGGGCGGCGAGGGCGCCCGCGACGACCAGGTAGCGGGCGCCGAGGAGGACGCAGGCGGAGCAGGCGAGGAGCGCCGCCACGACGAGGAAGGTGCGCTGCGTGCCGAGGGCGGGGATGAGCACGAGCGCGGGCAGGAAGGTGCCGAGGAGGGAGCCGGCGGTGGAGAGCGCGTACAGCCTGCCGGCGATCGACCCTGCGCTCTCCACCTCCGCGACGGCGAGCCGGATGGCGAAGGGGGCGACCATCCCGAGCAGGACGACCGGGGGCGTGAAGAGGAGGAGCACGGCCAGGAAGCTGCCGACGACCGCCCCGGCCGAGGCCTCGTCCAGCCCCTCCACCGTGAGGTCGAGGAAGGGCCTGGCGAGGAAGGGGACCGCGGCCACGGCGAGCGCGGCGGCGAGCACGATCGCCCCCAGGAGGGAGGGACGCGGCAGGCGGTCGGCGACCCGCCCGCCGAGCCAGTAGCCGAGCGCGAGCGCGGCCAGGACGATCCCGATCAGGTTCGCCCAGACGATGGTGGAGGAGCCGAAGTAGGGGGCGAGCAGGCGGGAGGCGGTGATCTCGGTGGCGAGCGCGCCGATCCCGGCGCCGAAGACGAGGACGGCGAGGGCGCGGCCGCCTCGGGCGCCCTCGGCTGCCCCCTCCGCCATCTCCTAGAGGCCGAAGACGCGCTCGAGCTCGCCGAGGGTGCGCGCCGCGAGCAGGAGGGCGGCGGCGAGGACGAGCAGGAGCCCGGTCCAGAAGCGGACGGCGGCGAAGCGCCGCTCGCGGTCCCGCCGCTCCCTGGCCAGCCGCTGGGCACGGTAGAAGCGGTAGGAGCGCCGCACCGCCTCGGGGTCGACAAGCGGCGCCTCGTCGGGCGCGATCCTCGGCGGAGAGGAAGCCACGCGCAGATTGTAGGCCGCTGGCGGCGCAGGCAGGGCCCTCCGCCAGGGCCGGCCGCGCCCCCACCGCCGGCGCCCCACCGCCCGCGCGCCGCCGAGGGGGCGGCCTCCAGCCGCCCGCGCGGCCATACTCTCCCCCGGTGGACCGCGCACGGCTTCCGTCGCTCGGCCCTCCCGGCCTGGGAGAGCGCCTCAGCTTCCTCTTCGGCCTGCTTCTCGCCCTCTCGGCCCTGACCGGCTGGTACACGGGCAGCGGCGAGGGGACGACCGTCTCCGTGCTCGGCTGGCACACCGGCGCCCTCGGCAAGATCGTGCTCGTCCTCGGGCTCGCCGTCGCGCTCCTGGTCGTCCTGCGCGCGGCCGGGATCGAGCTCCCCGCCGCCTTCCCCGAGAGCCTGCTCACGATCGCGCTCGGCTCCGTCGCCACCGTGCTCGTCCTCGTGCGCATCATCTCCATCCCGGACACGTTCTTCTTCGCGGGCAGGGGGATCGGCATCTGGATCAGCCTCGCCTGCGCCGTGGGCGTGATCGTCGCCGGGCTGCTCGAGGCCTCCGAGGAGCTGTAGGCGCCGGCCGGGCGCGTCAGCGCGCGCTCTCCGTCACGGTGACCGTGACCGTGCGCGCCGGGGGCTGCTGCGGCAGGGGGGTGAGTGTGCGGACGATCGTCACCTCGCCCCCCGGCCGGGGCCGCTCGTCCAGCGTGCGCGCGAAGGCGAGCCCGAGCAGGAAGGCGAGCGCGAGGCAGGCGAGCGCGAGCGCG
>DATLYP010000044.1:0-4421 GCA_035574655.1 Gaiellaceae bacterium | reverse complement strand
CGCGGCCCCGGCGGGCGCGGCCCCGCTCAGGACGCCGGCGCGGCGACCGGGCGCAGCTCGTCGAGCCGGTCGACGCGGGCGAGGGCGGGGAAGAGCCGCCACCAGAGAGCGGCGACGGCGATCGTGGCCATCCCGCCCGCGACGACGGCGGGCACGGCCCCGATCAGCGCCGCGGCGAGGCCCGACTCGAAGGCGCCGAGCTCGTTGGAGGCGCTGATGAAGACCATCTCCACCGCGTTCACCCGCCCGCGCAGCGCGTCGGGGGTGACGAGCGGGAGGATCGTCGAGCGGAGGACGACGCTGACCATGTCGAAGGCGCCGCCCGCGGCGAGCGCGAGCAGCGAGAGCCACAGGTCGCGGGAGAGGCCGAACACGACCATGCAGGCGCCGAAGCCGGCGACGACGAGGAACAGGGTCGGGCCCGCCCGGCGCCGGATCGGCCGCCGGGCGAGCCAGAGCGCGGCGAGGAAGGCGCCGGCCGCGGGCGCCGTGCGCAGGAAGCCGAGCCCGGTCGGCCCCACCTCGAGCACGTCCCGGGCGAAGATCGGGAGCAGGGCGACGGCGCCGCCGAAGAGGACGGCGAAGAGGTCGAGCGAGATCGCCCCCAGCAGCACCTTCGTCCGCCCGATCAGGCGCACGCCGCCGAGCAGCTCGGCGAGGCCGGCGGCGCCCTCGGCCGCCGGCGTCCGCCCGCTGCGCAGGGCGAGCACGCAGGCGAGGCCGAGCGCGGAGAGGGCGATCCCGACCGCGTACACGAGCTCCGGGCGGAGGGCGAAGAGCAGCCCGCCGGTCGCGGGGCCGGCGACGCTCGAGATCTGGAAGGCGATGGAACGGTGCGCCAGCGCGCTCACCAGCACCTCCTGCGGGACGAGGCTCGGCGTCAGCGCCCGCCCCGCCGGGGCGCCCACCGCCCCGCCGACGCCGGTGAGGAAGGCGAGCGCGAAGAAGGGCCACACCTCGTCCGCGCCCGCCGCCGTGACCCCGAGCAGGGCGCTCAGCACGACCACGTCCGTCGCCACCATGAGCGCGTACAGGCGGCGGCGGGGCAGCCGGTCGGCGAGGTGGCCGGCGGGGAGCGCGAGCAGCGGCAGCGGCAGGAACTCGGCGAGCCCGACCAGGCCCAGGTGGAGCGGGTTCTCGTCCACCGCGTACACCTGCCAGCCGATGGCGACGGTCGCCATCGCCATCGCGAAGCCGGTCGCGAGCAGCGCCGCCCAGAAGAGGGCGAAGTCGCGGTGACGGAAGACCGATCCGCTCGGAAGCCGCACGCGGCGGGTCTACGCCGCTTCCGGCCCGTCCGCCGGCGCCGTCCCCGCGAACTCCACCTCGAGGCGGAGGATGCGCGAGCCCTCCACCTCGAGCACCTTCAGCTTCAGCCCGTCCACGCTCACCTCGTCCCCCACCTCGGGCGCGCGCCCGAGCTCGCCGAAGACGAGGCCCGCCATCGTGTGGAAGTCCTCGTGCCGGAGCGAGGTGCCGAACTCCTCGTTGAAGTCGTCGATCGTGTACGTGCCGTCGATGCGGATGCGGCTGTCGTCCACCCGCTCGACGGACGTGTCGGGGAGGTCGAACTCGTCCTCGATCTCGCCCACGATCTCCTCCAGCACGTCCTCAAGCGTGACGATCCCCTCCATCGCCCCGTACTCGTCGACGACGATGGCGAGGTGCTGCTTCTCCCGCCGGAAGTCGGCGAGGAGGGCGGCGAGATCCTTCGTCTCTGGCACCACGTAGGCGGGGCGGGCGATCGCCTCCAGGCTGACGCCCGCGATCCCGACGTCGTGCATGGCGGCGAAGAGGTCGCGCACGTGCAGGATCCCCACGATCTCGTCCAGCGAGCCGCGGTAGAGCGGGTAGCGCGTGTACGGGGAGTCGACGACGGCCGCGAGCGCCTGCTCGGGTGGCAGGTCGACGGAGATGGCGACCACGTCCGGCCGCGGCACCATCACCTCCCGCACCTCCTTGGAGGCGAAGTCGAAGACCTTGTACAGCATCTCCTCCTCGGCCTCCTGCAGCTCGCCCACGTCCTCGGCGGCGGCGACGCTGTGGCGGATGTCCTCCCGCGTGTAGGCGATCACCCCGGCGGGCGCCGGCCGCAGGCCGAAGAGGCGGAGCACGGCGGTGGCGGACGCCTGCAGCGCCCACACGGCCGGGTGGGCGAGGCGGGCGAGCCAGTCGAGCGGCAGGGCGAGCACGGCCGCCAGCGCCTCCGCCTTCTGCAGCGCGAGCGCCTTGGGGACGAGCTCGCCGAGCACGACCGAGAGGTAGGCCAGGAGGGTGAACGCGATCAGGAAGGAGACGCCCGCCGAGAGCGGCGGCTCCATGAGGTCGGAGAGGAGCGGCTCGCCGATGGCGCCGATCAGGATCGCGAAGACGGTGATCCCGAGCTGCACGGTGGAGATGAAGCGCACGGGGTCGTCCATCAGGCGCAGCGCCGTGCGCGCCCCGATCCCGCCGCGCGCCGCCCGCTCCTCGAGCCGGCTGCGCCGCGCCGTGACCAGCGCATACTCCGCCGCCACGAAGAGCGCGTTCCCCAGCACCAGCAGGAGAACGAGGAGGATGCGCAGCGACGTGCTCACGCCCCCGCCGGGGCGCCGGTACTCGGCGGAAGCTCGTCCACCATTGACTAGGGCGCAGTATAGGCCACGGTCCCGCCGTCCCCGACCCGCCGGGCCGCCCCCTCGCGCACGAGGCGCTCTACGTGGGAGAGCGTCTCCGCGATCGCGAAGCGGCGCGCGGCCGGCTTCAGGTCGTCGCCGAACAGGGCGCGGGAGAGCTCGTACGCGGTCTGCGGCTCCTCCCGCAGCGCCGTGGCCGTCTCCGCGAGCCGCGCCCGGTGGTGCTCCTGCAGCTCGCGGGCCCGCCCGACCGGGTCGCGGACGGGCTCCCCGTGTCCGCTGAGGGCGAGCCTGGGGGCGAGCTCGACCGTGCGCTCGAGCGCCGCCAGGTAGTCGCCGAGGGGGTCGGGGCGGCTGGCCGGCCAGAGACCGACCGTGGGGGTGATCCGGTCGAGCAGGTGGTCGCCGGCGATCAGGATCCCGTCCTTGAGCAGGCAGAGCTGCCCGTCCGCGTGCCCGGCGGCGGGGACGAGCTCCCAGCCGTCCAGCCTCTCCCCCGGGGAGACGAGCACCGGGTCGCGCTGGTAGCGGATGAACGGCCGGTAGAGGGCGCTCTGGCCGACGAGCTCTGCCGTCACAGGCGGGGGCGCGCCGTGCGTGCGAAACCAGTCGAGCAGCCGCTCCGACCAGGCGGGGTTCCCCCAGACGAGCTCGCACTGCGCGTAGTCGAGGGCCCCCTGGTAGACGGGCGCTCCCGTCAGCTCGTGCAGGTCGGCGGCCGCGCCGACGTGGTCGGGGTGGAAGTGGGTGACGAAGACGCCGGCGACGCGCCCGCCCGCGCGGGCGAGCTCCTCCGCCCATAGCTCCTTCGCGTCCGGCAGGCCGACGCCCGTGTCGACGACGAGCCACCCCTCCTTACCCGGGAGGAGGTAGGCGTGCACGTGCCCGGGCCGCATGGGGAGGGGCAGCGTGACGCGGCGGATGCCGCCCGGGAGCTCAGCCACGCCCGACCCTCCCCGCGTCGCCCACGGGCCGCACGCTTTCCGCAGGCTTGCGCAGGCGAACGTCTGTTCGTACACTGGCGGGGTGCGCGTCGAGTACCGGCTCGAGCCCTGCAAGAGCGCGCTCAACCCGGTGCGCGGGATGCCCTTCCGCTGGTCGCTCAACCCGTACATGGGCTGCGCGCACCGGTGCACGTTCTGCTACGTCCGCCACTTCGAGCAGCGGGCCGACCGGCCGGGGGACGACCGCTACGGGCGCTCGATCCGCGTCAAGACGAACGTGGCGGAGGTGCTCGCCCGCGAGCTCGCGCGCCCCGGCTGGCGCCGGGAGGAGGTGGCGGTCGGCACCGCCACCGACCCCTACCAGCCGGCGGAGGGGCGCTTCCGGCTGACCCGGGCCTGCCTCGTGGAGCTGGCGCGGGCGCGGACGCCCTTCTCCCTCGTCACGCGCGGCCCGCTCGCCGTCCGGGACGCGGACGTGCTGCAGGAGGCCTCCCGGCGCGCCCCCGTCCGCGTCCACTTCTCCATCCCCACCCTCGACGAGCGCGTGTGGCGGACGACCGAGCCGGGGACGGCGCCGCCCCAGAGCCGGCTGGAGGCGGTGCGGCGGCTCGCCGCGGCGGGCATCCACGTCGGGGTGGGCATCGCCCCGATCCTGCCCGGGCTCTCCGACGACCCCGCGCGGCTCGCGGCGGTCGTGCGCGCCGCCCGCGAGGCGGGCGCCCGCTCCGTGTGGGCGGGCGTCGTCCACCTGCGGCCGGGGACGCGCGAGCACTTCCTGGAGGCGCTCGCGCGCGACTGGCCGGAGGAGGTGGCGCGCTACGAGGCGCTCTTCGCGGGCCGCGCCTACCTGCCCTCCGCGCTC